>CAMFIS010000186.1 GCA_945952345.1 uncultured Fimbriimonas sp. | reverse complement strand
CTACACGTAAGGAGTCGTCGGCAGCGTCAGATGTGTATAAGAGACAGGCCATGGGACTCTCCGGCGTCGGAATGCCGTTGGCCATCTTTGGCCTGGTAACGTCTGCGGGCCGAGTTGTATACGTCCTGATGCGAATGCTGGGCCGAGTCGGTCCCGCATTGTCGTAGTAGAAACGTTGGTCCGGCCAATATGGCCGGGCCAAATTACTGTGTATGGAGATTCAGCCACCTCCGCAACAACATCGGCTAACAATTCAGTTCAACGTAATCTCCGCCGTGATCGATTACTTTGTCCTTTCTGCGGTCTGGAAAGGCAAGCAATGGGGCTATGTCACCGTGCTATGCCTCATCCTTTTCGGATTCGTTTATACGCTCGGCCGGACATCAGCAACGAAAATAGACCTTCCCCGGGGAACCGCTTTCGTCGTGTTCGTTGGCCGGCTCATCGGAATCGGAAAAGCCATCTTTTATGGTGCCCGGCTAGCCGGTGTGGTCGTACCTAAGTTAGACTGACAACCATGCATCTCACCGTCGACCAAATTCGATCCTTCCATCTCAATGGATTCCTCTCGATTTCCGAACCGATCACGACTCCGGACGAGATCGAATGGGTGCGGGAGTCTTACGACCGAATGTTTTCGCAGCGAGAAGGGTGGTCTGCGGGCGATCAGTTCGACCTTGCCGGGACAGACGAGAAGGGTAAGCAAGAAACGCTGCCCCAAGTCTTGAATCCGGCGAAGTACGCCCCTGAGCTGAATGACGGCAAGTTCCTTGGGGTGGTTCAAACGATCGTTAAAGAACTCCTCGGTAATGACGCCGAAGTGGGGATTGCGCATGCCATTTTCAAACCAAGCGGCCACGGGGCGCCGACGCCTTGGCACCAAGACGAAGCCTATTGGGACCCGATGCAGCAATACAAGTCGATCTCGGTATGGATGCCTTTGCAGGAAGCAACCGTCGAGAACGGATGCCTCTGGTTTGTGCCCGGCAGCCACGAGTGGGAAGTCCTGCCGCATCGAAGCATTGGTGGAGATGTGCGGGTCCACGGCCTGGAAATGGTGGATACCAGTGTGTGCAAGAATGCGGTCGCTTGCCCCTTGCCCGCCGGAGGAATCACAATACACCGCAATCGCACTGCCCACTACGCGGGGCCAAATACGTCGGATATTCCTCGTAGGGCGCTGATCATGATGGGTGGACTGCCTTCCGTCGACTATCCTGGAACGCGATCTTTTCCGTGGAACGAAGTGAAGCAAACGGCTCGAGCTGAGCGAGAAACCGCGTCGCGACGATGACGAACCCGCTACAATAGTAGCGTGAAGTCGTTGGGGATTTGCCTCGTCGTTGGTGCGCTTGCCGCCAGTTCTCTCGCACAAATCAAACTTCCAGGCGGGAAGGACATCAAAATCGATCTCGGTGGTGGGCTAGATAACATCTTCAAGCCAGAATCGCCGCTTTCGACCTCTCCGAAGGATTTGTACGAAGGCGTGCGTACCCTCGATGGATTCAATCCTGAATTTAAGACGCTTACAAATGCCGACAAGCGCGATGGAAAATTTGTCCTTGCTCCCGGTGCCTATCGCCTCACCCTCCACGCATTTTGCGGCAAAGGGTATGCCAAGGGTCCAAGCAAAGGAATGGGCTATGGAACAGCTCCTTGGAAAGGAAAACAGGCTGATATTATCCAAAATCTGGTTAGGAAGTACGACCAGACGAACGTTCCGCAAGAGCAAGCTCAACTCCTGATTTGGTCCATTCTCGCGCGCGTGAAGCCGAGCAAAATGAATTCCGAGATGCAGGGCTATTTGGCCAAACTGCTGGAGCCGAAGGACATAGCTCGACTCGAAGGATATAGCCTTGACTCGCTTAGTGAAGACGCCATGGGCAAACTCCAAGGTAAAGTCGACGACTCGATCCGCCCATTCTATGAGGCTGAAAATAAGTTCCGAGGCATGATGTACCAGTCCACGCAAAATTTTGGAGATATCGAACGGCTCATGGTTCCTGTGGATGAGAACCTGCCTTCGACGATCAATCAGGGCCGATGGATTCCATCGCCCAAGGGCTACCTCTATCGGTACATTCCCCATGGCTATCCGAAGTTCGACTTCGAAGTCTTGGTACCTCACAAACCTCTCATATCTCGAGATAGTAAGGGCCGAATAACCAGGCTCGAGTGTCCCCCAGGATTCGTGAGCGAAGTGGAGTATGACGACTCGCTCGAGCCATATAAGATTCCCGATGAGGGCAAACTAGTGGCCTATGCGATCAAGAAGGTTAAGTTGTCCAATCCTGGCTTGAAAGAAGGAGACGCCCCGAATTCGGCTGAGTTCGAAGTCCACGCTTGCCTGCTCAAGGGGACGTACGCCAAGAAGAAGACTTCGCCTCAATTGACAGTTCAGGAGCTCTTTACGTCGTGGAATCCGTTTGCCCAGCAAGGCGGATCCTATGAGCAATGGCGGCAGCGATATGAGACCGGACGCGGAGCTTACGACGACTACAATGAACTCCGAGGCTATTACGACCGATACGATCGGATCCAGCACGGAACGGCAAGCTCGGACGACTTCCTTGATTTGAGTCACTACCGAGATGGCATTTGGTCGGCCATATCGGGGGGCGGATTGGGATGGATTGCCGATCACCACGCGCGGCAAGCTGAGGCTCTGGCGGCCGCAACCCAAGTTATCGATCGACTTCCGGGCGAATCCACCGTCGATCCTACGGATACGATTGGCATGCCGGGAAATCCTGGTGGCCAGCGAGCGATTACTTCAAGTCGGTTGTTCTATTGATGTGGTATTCGCGCCAGTTTCTATTCATAGTGCCGTTGACGATCCTCCTTATCGGGTGCCACTCGGACGCGCCGCCAGCTCCACCGAAGACTGTCGCCACTCCCGTGCCAGGTGCGATCGCGAGTGAGCCTTTGAAGTATCAGCAAAGGGTGGACCGGCACACCCAAAAGATCGATCCTCCAGTGGCCACGATTCCTCACAAAGTGACGATCAAAGAACTAGGCATGCCTTTCTATCCTGGCTCAGTTGAAGATCCGAAAGGAAAGAATGGGGAAACCCACATCGGCGGGAAGATTCAGTTCGTCTCGGAGCGGACGACGTCGGATTCGCCAAGTAAGGTTGGCGAGTGGTACCGAAAGAAGATCCTCGGCTCAGTTATGACGGGTAGCGACGTGGTGAAGATGGTCACAGGGAACCTGGCCGGTGGTCAGAAGTTTCAGATCGTAGCGGTGAAGAGGAACGGAAAAACGCACGTCGTGATTTCGACGACCGCGAGCTAGCTAACGGAATATCCGCCAGATCTTCCCACCCCAATCATCCGCAATCAAAAGACTTCCATCGTGTAGGAAGGCCATACCTGCCGGACGGCCAAAAATCTCCCGATTCGAGCCTTTCGGTAACCAGCCGGAGATGAACGTCTCCCAATGTCCGGTTGGATTGCCCTTAGCATCAAACCGGAGCCGGGCGATGGAATATCCATTGAGCTTACTGCGATTCTGAGAACCATGGAGGCTCACTAGAGCGTCGCCTTTCAATTCAGGAAACATCAGCGAGTCGATGAACTTGATATCGATCGGCGAGCAGTGGGAATCCAGCACAAACGAAGGCATTGTCACATCGCTGCGAGGCGGATCTTTCTTGATTCGGGGATCGCGATGCTTGCCAAGGTAGTAGTATGGCCAGCCGTAGAAATCACCCGGATGAATCGCGGTAACGAAGTCAGGCGGGAGGTCGTCGCCGAGGTAATCCCGTTCGATAACGTTGGCGAAGAGTTGATGATTTCTCGGGTTGAATGTAACTCCCACGGGATTGCGCATTCCCGTCGCCACCGTCTTTGCTTGCCCATTAACCAAGCCATTTCGATCAAGGGGATACGATTCGATGACGGCGCGGCGGGGCCCTTCGACCGCAACATTTTCCTCGCTGCCAATGGTCAGATACAGCTTGCTGTTCGCTGGATCGAGCAGGATATTGCGCGTCCAGTGGTTGCGATAGCCGTTCTCGGGAATGCCTTTCAGCACCGTTTCGGCTTCACTTGTCGGAGTTCGTTGACCCGCCCTATAGGGCCAGCGGACAATCGAGCCGGTATTGGCGACGTACAAATGCTCGTATCCAAACTGGATGCCGAAAGGAAGGTTCAGTTTGTCCGACCATAGTGATCGCCCGTCAGCTTTTCCGTCGTGATTAGAATCCCACAACACCGTTACTTGATGGGGTAAGTGCGGATCCTTCACCTCGATGCGAGTCTGGACGACGAAAACGTCGTCGTTCGGCGCAACCGCGATCATGCGAATGGCTTTGAGATTATCCGCGAAAATTTCGGCTTTATATCCTTTGGGGAGCTTGAGGAAAGGCTTGGAGAAAGGAACGAGATGAGGAACTCGAATCACGCTCTTGCCAGGGGAGGGAAGCTGGCGTTGCCAAAGCACGGCGACAAGTCCAAGTGCTATCAAAAGGGACTCCCTTTCAGCCATGGGCAAGGCATCTGCCGAAAGAAACTAGCCCATGCTCCGCCCCGGAAATGATTTCCTTGGAATCTGACCCGGAGGGTCACAGCTGGTAGCCAGGGTGTCGCAGCGAAGAATGAGCGTAGACCCCTGGACAGAATTCGAAACTGTAAAAGTCCGAGGAGCGAAGCGACCCCGCCGATAGGCGTAAGGGCGTCCTCAAATGGTGAACGATCTAAGAATGTGATCGATCCAGTGCAGACCCCTATCCTTCCAAGATGAGCCTGACTTTGTATCAGCCTCATCTCGGACCCTCGTTCCCCCTTTAGTGCCGTGAGCCTAGCACTGCCATCATTGCGAACTTGTCGGTTCATGGTGCGAAAAGGGGAAGGGCTTAAGAATCCTCAGAAAATACTCAGTCCTGCCTTGTTCCAGTCGTCGAGGAAGCGAGTGAGGCCGGAGTCGGTCATCGGGTGCTTAAACATCATTCGCATCGTCGACAACGGCATCGTCGCGACGTGCGCGCCGGCGCGAATCGCTTCGAGAACGTGCATTGGGTGTCGGACCGAAGCGACCAACACTTCAGAGTCGAAGCCGTAGGTGTTGATCATGTCGACGGTGTCGCGGACTGCATCCATTCCGTCGGCGCCGAGATCGTCCACTCGGCCCACGAAGTTGGAGATATACGTCGCTCCAGCCTTAGCGGCCATCAGCGCCTGGCTCACTGAGAACACCAAAGTTACGTTGGTGCGAATACCTTTGTCGGCGAGGGTCGTGACCAGCTTGATGCCCGGCTCGATGAGCGGAACCTTGACCACGATCTGCTCGTGCCAGCTCGAAATCTCAAGCGCTTCCTTCAGCATGTCGTCGTAGTTGGTGGCCACGACTTCGGCCGAAATCGCACCGCCTGGGACGAGCTCGCAAATCTTGAGAACGGTCTCTCGGAACCCCTTTCCGGTCTTCGCGATGAGGGTTGGATTCGTGGTTACGCCATCCAAAATTCCCCATTCCGCAGCTTGGCGGACTTCTTCGATATCACCGGTGTCGACAAAGAGTTTCACGGGTGTAAGTGTACTACGAGATGGTCGTCACCTAAGCGGAAGAAGCGCAAGAAGCGGGGGAAGCGAAAGAAGATGGTGATCGATCCTTAGAGTGCGAAAACCTGTTTTCGCCTTCCCCTGCGAAGCCTGCTTCGCTGCAGGCTGTAGACTGATGCCAAGATGGTGTTTGATACGATCGTGGCTCCCATCACGGCTACAGGAGGCGCGGTCGGAATTGTGCGCCTTTCGGGCCCAGAATCGTGGGGAATTGCCGCCGAGGCCTTCTCTAACTTCCCCGAAGAGCCGGAGAGTCATCGAGCTTATCGCGGCACTTTCGAGAATGGCGACGACGGGCTGCTACTCCTGTTCGAGGAAGGGAAGAGTTTCACTGGCGAGGAGAGTGCCGAACTCCATATTCATGGTTCGTCGGTATCGATGACCACACTTGTCGAGGAGTTGGTCGCTATCGGAGCCCGACTCGCACGGCCAGGTGAGTTCACGGAAAGAGCATTCCTCAATGGCCGCCTCGACCTTAGCCAGGCCGAAGCCGTCAACGACACGGTGAGAGCCGCCACAAGAAAGCAACTCGCGAGCGCGAATGCCTCTCGAATCGGAGCCCTCACCGAAGAGATTTCACCCATCGAGACGGCGATCATCTCCCAGCTCGCAGGCATCGAGGCGAGCGTGGATTTCAGCGAAGAAATCGGAGATATCGACCCAGCGATCGCCATTGCCGCCCTCACTGATTGTCGGGCAAAGCTCGACGCGATGATCCACCGCGGCCACCACGGAAGGCTTGTAAGAGAAGGAGTAAGGATTGCGATCATCGGACCCCCAAACGCGGGCAAGTCCTCACTGCTAAACGCCTTCCTTGGGATGCAAAGAGCCATCGTGACACCCGTCGCGGGCACGACAAGGGACTACGTGGAGGAGTCGTGCGAGATCGCCGGACTTCAATGCATCCTCATCGACACAGCTGGACTGCGAGATTCCGAAGATTTGGTCGAGTCGATAGGTATCCAACGCAGCCGAGCCCAGGCCTCGTCGGCCGACCTGATCTGGTACATCGTCGATTCGATGGTTGGCCTCACTGACAACGACCGAGCAGAGATCGATGAATTCGAAGCGCCGGTCTGGCTGATCCGAAACAAGATCGACTTGCTCGAAGAAGACGCGGATGAAATGGGAAGTCCTCAAATTTTCCACGTCTCCGCGACCACATCCGTCGGTCTCGATTCACTCTCGCACGCCGTCGCCGGACTCGCAGCCGACGTCTCCGGCGCAATCCCCAACCGGCGTCACACCTTGCATTTGGAGAACGCCTTCACCTCCCTCGGTTTTGCTCTCGAGGGGTTCGAAGTCGAGCATCCTACTGATCTCGTCGTTACCCACCTGCGAGTCGCCCTATTCGAACTGGGATTAATTACGGGTTCGACTGCCAGTCAAGATTTGCTGGATCGAATCTTCGCCGATTTTTGTATTGGAAAGTAAGACGGAGCACAAGCGTCCCGCTTGTGAATTTAATTTCGAGTAGACCGAAAATGGAGTGAACGGGAATAGTGATTGCAGGCCAAGCAGCAAAATCGATCTGGCGATGGCCGATGATTGTCATTCAAGTTGCGGCGATCGCAGCCGGAGTCGCGATTCCCATTCTGGAAAGTCGGGCGAGTCCGAGCTACGATATGGAGCTGGGGCCACTCATCCTCGGTTGGGCTGCCGAGTTTGCGCTGGCCGTTCTCACGCTCGGCATTTGGGTCTACACGAAAAAACTGAATGGCATCGGCGAGGAGCGCGATGGCATCAAGTGGTTGCTCTACCTTACGGCAGGAGGGCTTGCGACTATGCTCGTTTTCCCGGTCGGGCTCGTCATGAACCTTAGCGTTGTCCTTATTCTCGGCGGAATGAATATCTACCGACTTCGACGCTAGGCCGTTGCCTCGCCCCTTCAGGGCTACCCTAACCTTCCCAGACCAAACCAGGGCTTCGCCTTTCGCTAAGTACCTTAGCCCCTTTGGGGAATATCAGCTTGAATCCGATACCAGCCCAAACGTCGTAGGATATATTGACAATTCCTCGTTAACTCTGCAACATCTTTAGTTTCAAGCCGTATAATGACTTGATAGCAATACACTCATATGCGATTTGATAAGTTAACCCTCAAAGCCCAAGATGCCTTCCAATCTGCCCAAGCAGTAGCGGAAAAAATGCAGCATCAGACCATCGACGCCGAGCACC
>CAMFIS010000185.1 GCA_945952345.1 uncultured Fimbriimonas sp. | reverse complement strand
CGCGGACTCAGCCACGATCTACCTGACCTCCAAAACCGACTATAACCGCGCCAATCCCGGTCTGCCCTCCACACGAGTCCTATTTCAAGACTGCAAAACTACGATCGCTAATGCCTTAAAAAAATCGCCGGAGGAACTGTTAGCCCGACACGTTCGGGACTACCAAGGACTTTTCAATCGCGTCAAGCTCGATCTTGGATCTGACGGCAAACAAGACTTGCCAACCGATGTTCGCCTTCAGCAAGTCGCCAAGGGCCAGACGGATACGGCGCTCGAAGCTCTTTATTTCCAGTTCGGCCGCTACCTTCTCATCAGCTCATCGCGAAACGGCCAGATGCCCGCGAACCTCCAAGGGCTTTGGTGTAAAGACATCCACGCGCCCTGGAACTCGGACTACCACACCAACATTAATCTCCAGATGAACTATTGGCCGGCAGAGGTTACTAATCTCCCAGAGTGCCACATGCCGCTGCTGGACTATATGCAGGGCCTTGCCGTCAGCGGTGCGGATACAGCCAAGCGCATGTATGGCGCGCGAGGCTGGGTGGTGCATCACCTCTCGGATGTGTGGGGCTTTACGGTTCCCGCCGACGGCGTCTGGGGAATCTGGCCAGTCGGTGGCGCATGGCTCGCCCGCCACCCGTGGGAGCATTATCTCTTCACCAAAGATGAGAAGTACCTGAAGTCGCAAGGCTATCCCCTGATGCGAGATGCCGCACGATTCATGCTGGATTTCATGGTCAAAGCACCTAGCGACTCGCCGGTCGCTGGGAAACTGGTGACCAACCCTTCGCATTCGCCGGAAAACGCCTTTCGCAAGGCAGACGGAACGGTGTCACAGTTCACCTACGGCTCCACGATGGACCTTGAAATCGCCGACGATTTGTTTGGTAACTGCCTCGATGCGATCGACGTTCTGGGTCATGGTGATCCAAACTTTGAAGCAGGATTCCGAAAAGAGTTGATCGATGCTCGGAAGCAACTCGCACCCCTGCAGATCAGCAAGAAATCGGGTCGGCTGCAAGAGTGGATCGAAGACTACGACGAGCCGGAGCCGGGCCATCGGCACGTCTCCCACATGTACGGCGTGTACCCTGGCCACGAGATTTCACTCTCGACTTCTCCAGAATTGGCGGCCGCTGCTCGCAAGTCGCTCGAGTATCGCCTCAGCCATGGCGGCGGGCACACTGGCTGGAGTCGAGCCTGGATCGTGAACCTCTGGGCGAGATTCCAAGAGGGTGACATTGCCCACGAAAATATACAGGCATTGCTCGGTAAATCGACGCTGCCGAACATGTTCGACAACCATCCGCCGTTCCAGATCGATGGTAACTTCGGCGGCTGCGCGGGCATCGCCGAGATGCTCATCCAGAGTCACGAAGACTTCATTCGGCTGCTTCCGGCACTTCCGAAAGCGTGGTCTACGGGTTCTTTCCAGGGACTCAAGGCGCGAGGTGGATGGGCAGTTGACTGCGAATGGAAGGACGGACGAGCGACTAAGATTCGAGTTACGGGCAAGGGCTCAGCCGATGTCCTCGTGAACGGGGCGAAGCGAAAAATTGAGTCGGGAAAGTGGGTCGACCTTTGAGCCTGCAAACATCGAAGTCCCGCGCCATTGAACATGGCGAGGGACCAAGGCATCATTACATTGCGGGTTTGTAGAGCCAAATGAAGGCGCCGCCGGGGTCTTGAATGAGCGCCATTCGTCCAACCTTTGCAACGTCCATGGGCCCCGCATGAAGCCTTCCGCCGAGTTCCTTGCATTTCTCGAGGCGAGCATCGACGTCATCGACGGCCAGGAAAGTCGCCCAGTGAGGTGGGACATCTTTCATCTGTTCGTTCTCCGAGGTACCCCACACGCCGGCGACGCCTTCGCCGTTCTTGGTGAGCATCCGGTAGTTGGTCCCATCTTCCATTGGTACGGTTTGGGTCCCGAAATCCAGAGCCTTCGTGTAGAAGTCCACGAGGGTTTGTGAGGTTGGCCCGTAAAGTTCGTGCCAGCAGAAAGTTCGACCAGTATTAAGAGCGTGTTGCTCCATCGTTTCGGTAGCCATACACATGGGCACGCGACAAGGGAACCCTTTCTTTCGAATATGGCGAAAAGCTTAACCAAGTATCAGCTCTATTGAGGCATTAGGACTAACAATAACCTACTTCCCGTACTGCACTCGCCAGATCGTGCCACTGCCATCGTCCGAGACCATGAGCGCGCCATCCGGCGCGGTAGCCACCCCGACCGGTCGACCCCAAACGTTGCCTTCTGGAGTCACGAATCCGGTCAGGAAGTCCTCATATTCTCCGGTCGGAGCACCATTCTTGAGTGGCACTCGGATGACTTTGTAACCAATCCGCTTCGATCGATTCCAGGAGCCGTGTTCAGCGGCAAACCCTTCATTTTTATATTGCGAAGGAAAGCTAGATCCCGTGTAGAAAGTCATGCAGAGCGACGCCATGTGCGAGCCAACCAGCACCTCGGGAACGATCACTTTGTCCTTCAAGTCTTGCCGCTCGTTAGGATGGCGCGGGTCCTGATGCGAGCCAATATAGAACCAGGGCCAGCCATAGAATCCGCCTTCCTTGACCCTCGTGATATAGTCCGGAACGAGGTCATCACCCAGGTTGTCGCGCTCATTTACCGAGCACCAAAGTTCATGCGTCACAGGATGAATCGCTAGACCAACCGCATTACGAATCCCGTAGGCATATATTCGCTGGTTCTTGCCGTCGGGATCGAATTCCAGGATGTCCGCTCGATTGGTTTCCTGGCCCCGCCCACCTTCCCAATCGTTTGTCATCGACCCGACCGAAACGAACATTTTCTTGCCATCCGCTCGGAATCGTACGTCCCGCGTCCAGTGTCCGCCACCCCGGAGCCGACCACCGCCCGGCAATTCGGCAATCTGCTCCATCGGCCCAGTTGCGTGCAGGTCGCCACTCTTGTAGGCAAACCGAACCACCGCGTCGGTATTGCCAATGTACACATATTTGGGATTGGGTCCCGGTGGAAAGAACGCGATACCGAACGGCTGGTGTAGTCCACTGGCAAAGACTTCATTGGTCACAGGTTTGCCATCGCCAGAGCGACCTCGCAAAATTCGAATCCGACCTGGGCCACTCTCAGCGATCAATAGGTCGCCGTTTGGAGCCGTCACGATCTCCCGCGGATTGTTCAATCCCGTCGCGTACGCCTCGACCTTGAATCCGGCTGGTGCCTTGGGCCAAGCTCCTTGAGGTCGACCCACCATGTGTGGCCCATTATACACCGCCCTGGTTGCATAGGGTGCAGGAAGATCGGCAACCGTGATCTTCCGTCGAACCCCAGGCGCATCTGTCGTCCAATCTCCGAGAGCGCTTTTGCCACTCTGAACTTGAGGGGCCGGACCACTCGGCGCGGCGCAAGCGGCAACGGTTCCAATGACAGTAACGGCTAAGGCAGCACCGACAGCGCCGACGATAAGTTTGGCGGAACGATCCATGGTTATGCACCGAGTATAAAACTCTGGCTCACCCTTTACAACGTTCTCTAATAGGCTCGGTGAAACCTAGCTGGCCAATTTGAGTCCATCGGTGAAGGTCACCGCATGAGTCGCAACTGGTTCCACGGCTGGAAGGGTGAAGCAAGCGGTCGTGCCTTTGCCTGCATTCGACTCGAACCAAATCGTGCCGCCCATCGCTTCGACGGCTTGCTTGCAAAATGCTAATCCAAGTCCGCTGCCCTTGGATTTGCTGGACTTAAAGCCCAGATCGAACACTCGGCTCGCTTCGTCGCCTTTCATTCCCGGTCCCCGGTCCGTTATCCGCACAAGGATTTGGCTGCCATGAAAAGGCTCGGCCGTCATCGAGACGGTCGAATTCGCGCCGTGCTTGATGGCGTTGTGGAGGAGGTTGCCCACCACTCGTACCGAGAGATTGAAATCGGTAAGGGCCAAACGCTCTCGGCAAATACTCTTGATTCGAACTTTGCAGTTCGACGTATCGGCCAGCAGTTTGAGTTGATTCGATGCTGTCCAAAGAATCTCGAGCGGATCGAATTCATTGGTGTCGAGCTTCAGCTTGCCGTGTTTGATTCCCGATGTATCTAGGATGCCATCGATGAGAAGAAGCATTTGCTCGGAACTCGCGAGCCCCAGTTCGGCGCATCGGAAGATGTCGGCGTGCTTGGATTTCTTGGCTTGATCGCGAATCATTTCCAGTCCTCCGGCCACGCTGGCGAGCGGAGATCGAAGGTCGTGGTAAATGAAATGACGCAGTTGCTCCTCTTCTTTGCGAGTGCAAATCCAGCGAGACACAATGAAGCAGAAGATGAGCAGGGAAGCCATTCGAACTTCGAGGCTGGAAAGAGGGAGCTGCTGATGATGCATCGAATCGTTTCCGCCAACTTCCGCGACAACCCAAGCCAATGTGGTGGCGACGGCGGCAATCATGGCGGATCGGTGACTGACGAAATGGGCAGCGATGGCGACCGGAATCAAGTAGAAGATCATCGATTCAGCGGTCGTAAAAAAGTCGGCAATCGCCAGGACGGCGAGAGTTGCGTAGGAAACTGTGATCCAAAATTTTTGCGATCGAACTTGCGGCACTGCTATTGTTGTCGGTGCGAAATCAGAGTTTTGAAGGGCAAAACCTAAAGTTCTTTGTGAGGTTTTGCGAGCGTGTATGATGAGTACATGGGGATCATGGTGCTGTGCGCTTTTCGACCAAAGCCGGGAATGGACCAGGAACTGCTAGGTGTGGTTCGGGACCATCTGCCGGTGCTGCGTGGGCAAGGTTTAGCGACGGACAGGCCAACGTTGGCGATGCGAGCGAAGGACGGCACGGTAGTGGAGTTGTTCGAATGGAAGTCGGCGGAGGCGATTCGAGAAGCACACCAAAATCCAGAAGTAGGGAAGCTTTGGGCTCGATACGAGGCATGCTCTGAGATGGTGAAGATGAGCGACGTCGCCGAAACCGACATCATGTTTGCCGGTTACGAGCCAATCGATGTCAATCCTTAATCCTCCTCGCCCCTTTGGCGAGAGGGGTTAGGGGCGTTACCTAGGTCGCAGCCAGCTAATCTGACCGGGACCTAGGTAACGTGGGCATATGAAGCTCGCCTTGTTGTCCATTGTCTGCATTTCGTCACTGGCATATGCCCAAGCTCCCGTCGTCGGCTCGCCCGATCCCGAGAAGCTGTTCACCAGTCCCGACCCCAAGCTGAATGCGAATAAGCAAGTCGTACTCCACATCGTTCGCGATTTGCTGGAGGCGGGCCATTGGTCCGACGCACCGAAGTATTTGACCAAGGAATACATTCAACACAATCCAAACGTGGCGAGCGGGCTCGATCCGGTCATGAAGTTCTTCTCAAGGATGCCGAGCCGGCCAATCCCAAAGCCTAATGAATGGAAGACAAAGGTGGTTTCCGTCACCGCGGAAGGGGACTTGGTAACCATCGCGACAGTCCGTGAGTTGCCCGACCCGAAGGATGCCACAAAGAAATACACCACGACTTGGTTCGATATGTGGCGGATCAAGAATGGTAAGGCAGATGAGCACTGGGACGGAGCGACGAAGTCTTAGTCAAAGCCAGCTTCTAGCCACGAGCCGCTAGCCACTAGCGATACTTAAGTGCCCTGAGATAGTTCTAGGGGTTATCCGAATCGTGCAAGTCAGTGCGCTGCCAATCCCAATGAGCGAGAATGTCCTCAAATACCGATTCGTATTCAGGCCAGTATCGGTGGATGTGAGGGAATGGAATTGGTTCGACGGAGCCTTCATCAAGTCCAAATTCTGTAAGCTCTGCCCGCAACGTTTCGATGTGTCCGTAAAGGTAGATGTTGTCATGCTGGTCGTAGATCAGTTGAAGGTAGTTGGGCCAGTACAACCAAAGGTTGTGATAACAACCGCCAACGAGGGCCTCGCCAAATCGATCCAGGAATTGGAGGATATCAGCTTGGGGTTTCGGAGAGGATTGGTAGCGTCCCGGTTCCCCTCGGTCCAGCAGCACGTACAGAACGAAAGCTTCGCCGGATAACTGACTTGCCATCCAACGGATGAATCCAACCGGATCATCGACGACGCGAAGTAAGATGGCTTGGGTGCCCTCGGAAAATGTGATGACTTCGAAGCAGCTCTTCGAGTAAGCGTACTGCTCATCGTCGAAATCTCCTCGGTAAATCTTGCGCTTCGGGTATGGACTCGACATGACTAAAACTTCACTCGAATCGGTGTCGCATTCTCAACTTTGATCGACTTGCCTGTCAGCGCCTTCAGGAACTGGCCGCCGTGCCCCGAGTGGCCAACAACCAACACTCGCTTCCCGGCACATTTTTGGCGAAACACCTTTACCGTCTCCTCAACTTGCGCCAATCCGGAATTGTAGTCCGGCGCGTTCGGCAGCTTAGTCTCATATCGCCCGATCTGAAAAAATGGCGTCAACAAGCTTGGTACTTCAAATTGCGCACCGTATGTGAACTTGGTAGCGTGGGCGCCAACCGGCCGCTTCATCGTGCAGCACTCGTACAGCAGCGGCCAAACATACGCTTGCCGGTGGCTGGCCTTCAGGTACGGCGCGATAGTTTTGAGCGCGCGCGCCGATGGAGAAACGACGATGACATCATATGGTTTCTCCTTCAAAAGCTGGGCGGTCAAAGCCTTCACCTGGCCCTCGCCCTTGGCCGAAAAGGCGTTCAGAGTTTTGGAGTTGTACTTGCCGGTGGCGTTGGCCTGGGTCTCGGCGTGGCGGACAAACGTGAGGTCCGTAGTGACAGGAACGGCAAGGGCAATAAGAAGGGAACCGACCACAGTCCTAATGGTACTGCAGTCGGCTCCCAGAGGCAGTATTAGAAGATCTCGATTCCGCTGATCTTCGCGTTTTGGTCGGGGCTGTTCGGCGCCGCCTGAATTCGAACCGTAATCGTGCCATCTCGATTGGGCCGCACGTCCGTGAACTCCTTCACCAGCGCCTTGTTCTTACCGACAAGAGCGGCAACGTCGAACAACGGCAGCACGAGCTTGCTGTTCAGCGAAATGTTCTCAACCCGCATTCCCGGATTGTCGTCGAAGACTTCGGCGAAGTGGAGACGCACCGTGTAGCTGCGATCTTTCGGAACCGGGAAGCGATAAGTGAAGTCGCTGCCATACCGCTCGCTGGTGTAAACCCGCGCGGGTGCCGGATTCGCCACACCAGTTAAGTCCACCCGCACTTGGGCCCGATTGGTCGAACCTTCTAGCATGTTCGGATCGGGAACAAAGTTCTCGACTGGGTCGTCTTCGCCGCACACGATTCGAATTGGCAGGCTCAACGTCATCGGCTTGTCGGATGACGGGTTTGGTAAGGTCGCATATCGGTATCCGGCCGGCATCGTCGATGCCGGTCGGTCTTTCACGTTGGAACCCCACGACTTGTTCGGACGGTCGCCCATTGTGAACTTCAAGGTTCCGCCAGCAAGAAGCTGCTGGTGGGTGATGTACACGTTTCGGTACGGTTTGCCGTTGAGTGTCACCGACTGGATGTAAATGTTTTTAGCCGAATTTCCAGCTGCTTCGACAATGAACTTCTTGCCGCTCGACATGCGAACTTCGGCGCGATCCACGTTCGGGCTGCCGATCATGTACACACCATTCGCGGGATTCACCGGATAGAAGCCAAGCGCACTGAACACGTACCAAGCCGACATCTGGCCACAGTCGTTGTTACCGATCTGTCCGTTCGGAGTGTCGTTGTAGAAGGACGACATGATCTGGCGTACTCGCTGCTGAGTCTTCCAAGCC
>CAMFIS010000184.1 GCA_945952345.1 uncultured Fimbriimonas sp. | reverse complement strand
GGCTGCAACTGCGTGGACGAAATGAACGCGACGAGGCGAACCATACCAGGTGGACAGAAGCTAGGTGATCGGCATGATGCTCGCCAGCCGAGCGCCCATATTCCGCGCCAAGCCCATAAAATGCTCGACCACCACCTCGTTCGGCGCCGTGTCCCGCAAGGTCTGCTCGAAGAGTTCCAGCCATTGAGGCACCATCCAAGAACGCGCCTCCGAGACTTCGGCGTGAACCTTCATCAGTCCGCCTTTGTATCCGGTGGTCCTCAGCGCAACACTTGCCCAAAACACTTTCATCTTCGCCAAGTGGCTCGGCCAATCCTGAACATGCGCTCCGAACACCGGACCCAGCGCCTCATGATCCTGGATACGGTCATAGAAGGTATCGACTAGCGTGTCGATGTACTCCTCGCTGACTCCAATCTCGCGTGACGATCGTTGCAATTCGGCGCGCTTGGCAAGGACAAGTTGAGAGGCAAGTTCGGCGCGCATCTGCCTACTTTCTACTCGGCGAAAATGAATGATGTTTCGCGCTGTGGAAGGATCTCACCACACCCTTCGGTATAGAGTCCCTGTACTGAGTCGAGTCCTGATCAGTCGACGAATGGTCAGTTTCGAGATAGGAGGATGCACAAAAACCGTGTAAGATTCCCACATCGAAACAACGCCGCCACCTATTGCCCCGGAGATAAGTTTTACTTCCGATAACAAGAAGCTGATTGTCGACAATTGGTTCGGCTTGTTTTCTACCCTGGTGTTTGTCATGCAACTGGCTCGGTTCGTGACGAGCCTCATTCACGGTCATTTGAATTTACTAGCTCTGATGCTCAGTATCCTTTTTGGGGTCTTTTTATGGATTGCTTACATGAGGATGTCCGTTGCTTGGAATCAGATCATAGTTGTAACTCCCGAGCATTTGATGATCATGGGTCCCAATCGGAAGACGAGAGCATCAGTCAGGTTCTCAAATGTAAACGAACTGAAATTGGTTCAGCGAAGGGAAGATGCGGAACCATCGTTCTACGCGGTAGGAAACGAAAAGCACGTTGGGCTTAGTTTTGGCCCCGAAGTCGAAAACGTCCGCGATCTCATCGCCCTCATCGAATTGCGAACCGGAAAGAAGTTTTCGAAGTAACCGACCGCATCTCTCCTTATAATGACCAGGTATGAAGTTGGCATCCTCTCTCGTGCTCGTCGCCCTCTCCATGGCATGTGCCGCCAAGCCGATGATGCCGGGCCACATTCCCGGTGATCGAGTCATCGCAAACCTCACCGCCAAGCTGAAAACAGACCCGAAGAACCCTCAAATCTACTATCTCATCGGCCGCGCCCACTACGCGATGTTCTCTCGGGCCGTCGAAACCGAATGGATCAAAAAGGGCGAAATCGAGGCGAGCCAGAACGGAGACGAGTTGCCCCGATTCTGGAGCATTTACGGGAACGTCTACCCGTGGGATAGTAAGACCGACGTCAAAGATACGCCCGAAAACCGCAAGCACGTCGCCGAGGCGATTCGAAATCTGCGTCGAGCCATCGACCTAATGGGTGCGAAGCCCAAAAGCCAATTAGAAGATCAATCGGAAGCATTGGCCCACCTCACGCTCGGCTGCGTCCTCGACTGCGGGGCAATCCTCGCCCCTAGCATCCCGATAACACCGTCGACCGCGAAAACCAAGGATCAGTGGCGCGACCTCGCTGCCGCCGAATACCTTGCCGCTTATCGAAAGTCCTCGCGAGAGATCGCGAAAAATGCCGAAAAGCCGATCTTCGGACTTCGAACCTTGGTGTCGTATGAGGCTGGCACCTCATACTTGCGCATCAAGCCTTCGTCCAGTGACTCCAAGTCAGTCCGCGAAGGGGTCGACCAACTTGAACGCCTCCCGAGATCGCACGCAATCACGCCAATTGTTTTCGATCTCACAGGAACCAAGCCACTCGCCGACCTCCTCGCATCGTCAAACAAAGTGAAATTCGATCTCGATGGTTCCGGGCGGCCGCAATCCTATGGCTGGGTCAAACCTACGACCGCATTTCTCGTATGGGATCCCGATCGAACCGGCAAAATCCAATCGGGCCGCCAGCTCTTCGGCAATGCCACATGGTGGATGCTCTGGGCGAACGGCTACGATGCCATGGACTCGCTGGACAACAACCGCGACGGCTGGCTTACGGGTACCGAATGGCACGGCCTCGCGCTCTGGTTCGACCGAAACGGCAACGGCATCTCCGATCCCGGCGAAGTCGTGCCCATCGAAGCCACGCAGATCACTGGACTCAAAACCTCGTTCGATGCCCGCACCGGCGACTCCTATGTCAGTGCCCACGGCCTCCGACTCAAAGATGGCCGAACCCTCCCAACCTACGACTGGGTTACGAAAGGATAGGAACTTTCGGCGTGCGCGGATTCCCCTTGCCTCTTTGGGGAGAGGGGTTAGGGGTGAGGGGGTAAGACTCAGCTCGGTTGTCGAATCCTGGCGACATGAAGCAAATCCACATTTACGTAGAGGGGCCACGAAATAAGTACTTAATTTCACTCTTACCGAGGCACTGGTGAAAGGTCCTCATGATTCATTTCGCGGACTAGAGTTGCCAAGCTTCATCCCGAAACCGCAATTGCGGAGCATGGAGCGCGGGCATCCTGCCTGCATTTAGATCAAATAGTGCCGCTGCCTCAATTTTCGCGAGGTCGGGCTAGCTTCCGGGCTTCCCGCGCCAATGATAACCGCCAATAGTAGAGAAGAATTGGAGCCAATTGGGGGCATAGGCGTCCCGCCTGTGTAACTCTGGAGCGAATTGTGCCATGGTAAGTCCGGCGTGATAGCTGAGACTTACCAGCGCTATCCTAGAATTCCTGTATCGAACCACGCCCTCCATCCGTAATATCCTCCGTTGGCATTCGATCGCGAAGAGTATCTAAACAGCCTCGGTGACCGCCGAATCACCCTCTCTCCCCCGCCAAATCTGGCCCTCGCCTTCGCTGGCGGTTATTACATGCTCGGCCTCTTCATCGCGCCGGCTTACGCTTACGTCTGGCGACCCGAAAACGAAAACGTCCGGCTCCTCGTCTGGCTCCTCCTTCCCCTGCCAATCGCCCTCATCGCGTGGCTCATGATCCAAGGCAAGAAAGAAGACCGACGCATCTCGTTCGACCAAAAGGGCTTCCAAATCGCCACCGACCACTTGGTGCTGCACGAATTTAGCTGGGCTCGAATAAAGTCGATTTCCGCGCTTCGAAACAAACTGCGGATCACCAGAACCGACGGCTCCGTCGAAGAAATTCCTTGTCCTTGGTTCGAGAACTCCCGCGAGGCGATGGAGTTTCGCGATCTCATCAAGTCCTTTGTCGACCCATCGATCAGCGATGCGAAAGCCAAAAAATGGTTCTGGCGATTCGTGATCATGACTGTTCTCGGCATTGCCATGGCTACCATCATGGGCCGACCCTCCATGCTCCGACCCGAGTTCGAAGGAACCATTGGTCCTCGCCCAATCATCGAAGTCGCCATCTGGTGCATTGCGTTCGTGTTCATGATGATCGGTAGCCAAGCGCTGTTCTTTTTCCTGCAAGTGTTCATGACCAAGAAGCAGCTCGACAAAGAGCGAAAGAAGAACTCGAGGTTTGGGCCCTGCATCCGCGCCTTCCTCGACGAGAACCGAAATTGGCCAAGGCCAATCGAACTGCAAGAAGGACTCGTCTACCGTTACATCGACCCAGATGGAGTTCGTGAGACGATCAAGGGGCAAGTCATTAGTCTATGGATAACGGTGGCAATCTTGGCGTTCATGGGGATGTCCGGAATTGCAGTCATCATTTTTGTTCCCAAGCAGCGAACTGACCTTGGCACTGTGATCTTTGTAGTCATGGGATGCGCATTTCTCCTTGGACTCGCAATATTCTTTGTGTTCGAAGCATCCCGCCGCAAACTCCGCTACACCATGGTCGATGACCGAATTCAAGTCCGCGGCGACAACCTCGTCATCACCCGCAAGGGCCAAGAATTGATGTACCCCCGCTCACCCAAGAAGGTCATGAACGATGCCTACCCGCAAAAGGAAACCAAGCGCCCATTCGGAAAAACCGAACGATACGGTGATTACGTGATGGATCGCCGCTACCTCGCGCCGGTCGATTCCTTCTCTGAACAAGAGGACCAACCTGACTCGATCAAACCTCTTGAGTAAAAGCACCTTGGGAGCGGTGGGAATCTCCCTACATCCCGCGAGCGGAGCGAGGGAAAGATGCAAAGCATCATCGGGATTGCCCACCAATCTTAGTCGTCAGAATAATCTTGAGCACGCAAGCGCCGGAAATGTGGCAATTGCTGAGTCGAAATGCTCGGACCGCTGCCTCAACTCCCATGAGTTTCGACCAAGTTTGAACTCCCGAGCCGTAGGGGTTGAGGCTAAAAAAGTTTCCAGACAATCCGCCCCGCTTATTGGCTCGACTTAGTTACCCGACCACATCCTGCCCGATACAGTTGATCGACAATCCCGCCAAACTGCCAACTGCTGACTGCCATCTCCCCTGCCCTCACCAACTAAAGTCTCCTCGATGATCGAGGGCACGATGCTTCTGAATATCTTTGGCTCGACATAGGAAGTTGGAGCCTTTTGGGGGCATAGGCGTCTCGCCTGTGTATGCGAATCAACGCCTGTGACAGACCACATGCATTGGGAAGCGTGCTTCTTCAGCCTGGCCGATCCCAACTCCAGACTCCCTAGCCCGCCACCAAACCAGCTCCCCATTTTATATAGAGGCAGTGTCCAAGAATTGGAGGGCGAACGAAGAATGAGAGAACTGGGGGGCGTTGACTTTATTGCTGACCGACCAAGCCCGCCAAACTCCCAACTGCCAACTGCTGACTGCAGACTGCTGACTAACGTCCTTGCACATCAACCAGTCGAGTTCCGCCGCACAGCCAGGCTATCCCTTCGTGAAGAAGAGTCCTTGTGAAAGGTTGCCCCGAAGGCAAGCTTTCATGAGGTGGTGAGCCCAATCCAAATCATAGCTATCACGCTGGGCGAACCTTGGGATTGATGACGGCCCTAAATCGTATCGCCGTACAGATCCGACTGCTTAGTTGTCCATGGACTCCCAACTCACAACTCACAACTCCAAACTCCAAACTCCCTTGCCCTCAACTCGGCCCTCGCCCTATAATCTCTCCATCGCCATGCCGTTCCTTCCTCTCGCGATCCTCGCCGTCGTGCGGCAGACCCAGTTCCCCGCCGACAAACTGGACACCTATTTCAAAGACCTCATCGCAAAGAAGAAGAGCCCGTCGATCGCCGTCAGCATCCAAGTCGGCAATAAAGTCGTGTACGCCAAGGGCTTCGGAATGGCCGACCTCGAAAGCGATACCCCTGCCAACGAGCACACCGTCTACCGCCTCGGCAGCCTCACCAAACAGTTCACGTCGGCGATGATCATGCAGCTCGTCAACGAGAAGAAACTCGCTCTCGACGATCCCGCCAGCAAACATCTCCCCAAGCTCCCCAAAGCATGGGCAAAGGTCACCGTCCGCCAACTCCTCACCCACACCAGCGGCATCAAGTCCTACACCGAATTGCCCGAGTTTATGCAGGAAATCTCCCTCAAATCGGTCAAGCCCGAGGGCATCCTCGCAACCGTGGAAAGCTTTCCCCTCGATTTCGAGCCCGGCACCAAATGGCACTACAGCAACACCGGCTATGAGGTTCTCGGCATGCTCATCGAGAAGTTCGACGGCCGCAAATACGCCACCTCGCTCAAGGCAAGAATCCTCGATCCGCTCGGCATGACCGAGACCTATTTCGTCAGTGAGAAGGACGTCGTGAAGCACCGCGCCCAAGGGTACACCCTGAAGAATGGCGACTTCGCCCACGCCGGCTACCTCAACATGGATTGGCCCTACGCGGCCGGCTCCATCGAGAGCACGGTGGCGGACATGGCGAAATGGGACGCCGGAATCACCTCCGAGAAGATTCTTCCGAAAGCCAGTCTCGACCAAATGTGGACCCCGATGAAACTCGCTAGCGGAGCCTCGACTGGCTATGGATTCGGATGGGGTGTGGGCACGATGGGCGCCGAACCAACCGTTGGCCACAGCGGCGGCATTAATGGCTTTGCTACTTTCTACAATCGGCTCCAAAAGAAAGGTATATCGATTGTCGTCCTCTGCAATTCGGAAACTGCCGACGCCACCGCCATCGGTATGGACGCGCTGCTCGTGATGGACCCTACACTCAAGCCGGCCCCGCCTGCCCCTGCCGCCGACAAAGATCCCACCAAAACCGCCGCCGCTAAAGCCATCTTCGCCGACCTCATGGCTGGAAAAATCGACCGCACTAAGTTCACGCCCGAGATGAATAACCTCCTCAACGATGCGATGGTATCAAGCGCCAAGGACGACCTTGGCGGACTTGGCAAACTCGAAAAGTTCGAGTTCATCGGCGAACGAACCATCGGCGACCAAAAGCTCCGACTTTATTCCGCAACCATCGGAACCACCGTCGTGAAAATGGACGTCGGCCTCGACGCCGCCGGCAAAATCGCGCTGATGAACCTCCATCCCTGACGACGAGGCAAATCATTTATGATGGTCCTTAGGCCCATCGCTCAGACCTCTGCACCACCTACAATAATCGCCTAAAGCCATTGAACTGCGACAAATTGATCCGGAGGATCATAGCTCGTAGCCAGGGTGTCGAAGCGAGGGATGGAGCTGCGAAGCAGCCAAGGTAGACCCCTGGATAGCACCCGAAATCGTATGAGTCCGAGGAGCGGCTCGTCCGCCGAAGCGAAGAATGAGCGTACGAGGAAGCGACCCCGCCGATAGGCGAAAAAGAAGCACAAAGACCGAAGCCGAAGTTGATTCCCGTGACAAGCACCGAATGAGGAACTTTATGAATAATTCTTCCGACAAATCTTGATCACGGCGATTTTGCTCGGCAAGCTAGACTGTTGATTTGTACCGCCGATGCCCAATCCCCAGCAACCCCAATTCACCCCCGACCAAATTCTTGCACTACTCGCCAAACTACAAGGCACCGCATATTCTTCTACCCCTTGGTGAAGGGGTCGGTAAGCGAGGAACGAGCGAACCGGGGGATTGTGGACAAACTCGGTAATCTTCCGGTTGAAAGAATAGGTGGCTAGGAAGAGTGACAAAGACCCAATCACCCCAATTCTCCCCCGACCAAATCCTGGCCCTCCTCGATAAACACCGCCTCCCAGTCTTCCAACCCATCAAAGGCGAGTTCGAAGGCGTCGTCAACGAAGTCTGGTTCGCGGGCGAATTCGTGGTCCGTATCAACAAGAACCTCGATTACGAGTCCGACGTCTGGACCGAATCCGTCGCCGTCCCCGCTCTCCTCGCCGCCGGAATCAAAACTCCACAGCTCATCGCCTTCGACGCCGATCAGGACTTCGTCAACCGCCTCGTCACCATCTACGAGCGCGCCCCCGGCATCCCCCTGTCCAAAGTCGAGCACCTTGAGAATCCCAACGAGGTCTATCGACAACTCGGCGAAGCCGTGCGCCACTTTCACGAAAAGGTCTCCTTCGTCGACGATCCCGACTTCCGCCTCGATCCCGCTTGGCGACCCGACTACCAAGCGGCCCGCAAGAACCTCATCAACCTATTCCCCGAATCCGACCGCTGGCTGCCGACAGACCTCGACTTCAAAGCCGACAACCCACCCGTCTTCACCCACCAAGATCTCCATGCCGACAACATCCTCGTGAATGACGGCAAACTCTCTGCTATCATCGATTGGGGCGATGCCGGTTGGGGATCCAAAGCGACCGATATGCGATTT
>CAMFIS010000183.1 GCA_945952345.1 uncultured Fimbriimonas sp. | reverse complement strand
GTTCCACTCGGTGAGGTCATCGGGAACCGACGTCACCTTCTGGTGAGCATTGTAGACGGGATTGTCCAGCAAGTCGGGCTGGCGATTCTTCCACAGATATGGCGGGAAATGGTTATGGGCTCGGCGTTGGCACAAGAAGCCATAGAAGTAGTCGAAGCCATGGTCCAGCGGACTCTCTCCCGGTGTCGGTCCGCCCAATCCCCACTTTCCGACGATTCCGGTTCGGTACCCGACCCTCTTGAGCATCTCGGCAATGGTTGGCTCGGACTTAGGAAGAGGAAATTGTCCTTCGGGGTCGTTCGGCCCGAACCCACCCTGTTCGATATTGCCTCGGATGACGGCGTGACCTTGGTGCTTGCCCGTCATGAGCGAGCAGCGAGTCGGGGCGCAGACCGTGCTCGGCGCATAGAACTGGGTGAACTTCATTCCTTCCGCCGCGAGTCGGTCGATGTTGGGAGTCTTGATCTTCTGCTGGCCGTAGCATCCTAGCTCACCGTAGCCTAGGTCATCGGCCATGATGTAGATGACGTTTGGACGGGTCATGAACGTAATAAAGAGACCCAACGAGGCGATCATTGTCCCTATAGGACGCAGTTCCGAGCGAGTTCGATTCGATCCACACTTGGAGCTAATTGCTTGTCGCTTGCCGCTTGTCGCTCTATAATTGCTTCATGAAAGCTAAGTCTTCTGTATTCGTCGCTTTTGCCCTGGGTGCCATCGTCGCCTCTCTGCCATATACATTATCTAGTCGTTCGACCCTGGCTCAGAATGCCGGACCGGCACAGGGCGGCCCTGGACAAGGTTTCCCTCCCGGGCAAGGATTTCCTGGGGGCCCCGGTGGCCAGCAGGGCCAAGGATTCCCGGGCGGACAATTCGGCGGCGGGCAGCAGCGATTCGGCGGTCCGGGCGTAACATCGATGACAGTCGCCGGCGATATGCTTTTCGCGGCGGCTGGCGACACGATCTACAAAATCAGCATCTCGAACATGCGCATTGAAGGTCAAGTCAAGATTCCTCAGCCTCAACCTCAATTCCAGGCCGGCGGCGGCCAGGGCCAGCAACGCCGAGGTGGGCAGCAGGGCGGCGGCAATATTCCCCCTTCCTCCAAATAAGCAATTCATGGGCGAGTTGACACTCGCCCACCCTTCGGGGCAGACTGGGGCATGAGTTGCCTAATCGCACTCGCCCTGGTTCCCGCCATGCAGGACTTCCCAAACGCGACGCAGACCGCGCCGTTCAATACCGCCATCAAAGTCTGCCAAATCGGATTCAAGACCAGTGAATCCAAGATGGCGATGGTCACCACGCAGACCGACGGCGATGCGATTCTTTGGCGAAAAGGATCGGACAGGCCTGCGTTGGTGATTCCCGTTGGCCCTGCCAGCGCCGATGCCGACAGTGGCGACGAGATTCGGGTCATCGACTTCTCGAAGCTTCGAACTCCGGGCGAATACACCATCGAAGTCAAGGGACTTGGCAAGAGCGCGCCATTTCGTATCGGCGATGACATCTTTGCCAAGCCATTCCGGATGTCGATTCGGGCCTTTACGGGCCAAAGAGCGAGCACGGACGTCTCCCTCGCACCAGATTTTCCCCAATACCATTACAAGGCGGGGCACATCGGCATGGCCGAATACCACGCTTCCTCCGGGAAAGCCGGCCAGCGCGATGTGGCGGGGGGATGGTACGACGCAGGCGATTACGGACGGTACATGGTGAACTCCGGCATCACGACCGGGACGTTGCTGTGGGCGTTCGAGATGAACTCGTCAAAGCTCGCCAAACTGAAACTCGACGTTCCCGAGACCGGGAAAAGCCGAATTCCGGATTTCCTCAGCGAAGTCAAATACAACCTCGATTGGATGCTGAAGATGCAAGACACTGACGGCGGTTGCTGGCACAAGGCGACGACGGCTAACTTCAGCGGCTTCATCATGCCTGACCAGGACAAGTCTCCGGTGCAGGTGGTCGGAACGGGCAAAGGAGCGTTTAAGAATTCCACCGCGACGGCGGACTTGGCTGCGGTTGCTGCCATTGCTGCCCGTGCGTACCGGCCATACCACCGGGACTATGCCAACAAGTGCTTGAACGCTGCTCGATCGGCCTACCAGTGGGTGCGCGACCATCCGAACGAGCTGTTCCAGCGCAACCCGCAAGGCATCTCTACAGGCGGCTACGGCGATGGGGATGCTCGGGATGAGCGGCTGTGGGCGGCGGCCGAGCTTTATCGCTCGACGGGCGAAGTCTCCTTCCAAGACGACTTCATTGCCCTCGCCAAACTGTGGCCCGACACACTGACCGATTCAGCACCCCCGGGCTGGCCGCAAGTTCGCCCGATGGCGCTCATGACGTTCGCGATGACCAAGCTCTCGAACATCGACAAGGGGTATCAGAATCGCGTGATCCACGACCTCGGCGTGGCGGCGGACGGTATCACAGCTCGAATCAACAAAAACGGATACTGTATGCCACTGAAGACCAATGAATACTATTGGGGTTCGAATTCGGTGGTCGCCAACTACGCGCTGATGCTCGGAGTTGCCGATTCGATTTTTCATAAGCCGGCGTATCGGCAGGCGACTATGGATTGCCTGCATTACCTCTTTGGTCGCAACACTTTTGCTCAGAGCTTCGTGACGCATGTCGGGGTGTATAGCCCGTTGAATCCGCATCATCGATGGAGTGTAGCCGACGGCGTCCGCGAGCCTTGGCCAGGGTTGTTGGTAGGAGGTCCGAACGCGGACAACGGCCAGAAGCCTCCGGCGAAGCAATGGTTCGACGATTGGAAGAACTACCGGGTGAATGAGGTCGCGATCAACTGGAACGCGCCGTTGGTTTTTGCGCTGGCGGGAGCACTTTGAGGGGTTTCGGTCGCTCGATTTGACTACCCCCACCGGTTCGCTGATTCTCACTGGGCAGGATTCAAACCGATGATGACGCTCACCGACACCCCCAGGGGTG
This sequence comes from uncultured Fimbriimonas sp., assembly GCA_945952345.1. Classification (GTDB taxonomy): domain Bacteria; phylum Armatimonadota; class Fimbriimonadia; order Fimbriimonadales; family Fimbriimonadaceae; genus Fimbriimonas. The sequence goes on along the minus strand of CAMFIS010000183.1, from coordinate 4,886 downwards.
GAGCGTGGTTAGTTCCTTCGAACAGAACCTTTTTAGCAATTCGGATTGTCCCTAAATTTGCTCCAAGGCAAGTAGCCAAAGCTAAACCCCTGGGGGTGTCGGTGAGCGAGATTGTGTCCTAAGTTGGACTAGAAATAACCAGCGAACCGGTGGGGGGGGGGGGAAAGCTTTTGCGACGGACCAAGTTCGAAGGCGCGCATTACACTGGTAAGCGCCGCTCGTTCCTCGCTCTGCGTACCAGTGCCACGGCTCAATAGCTAGCGTCCCACGAGCCGATCCATCGTCGCTTCCATGATCGCCGACGTCTGCGCCGAGACGGAGAAGACGATCGCCTCTCGAAGCACTCGGTTGGCCGGATGGTCGGCAGTATTCGCCGCCCCACTGCTGCTCGTCACCGCTGCCTGAGCGCAACGCATCATGAGGTCGATCGCCCACGCCCGCTTCTTTAAGCGATCCGATGCGGTGTCCTCGCCAAAGTCTTTCTGAGAATCGATGAGCGCCTGGCGGCAGTCATGAAGTTCTTGCTCCAAGTCCTTGGCGGCTTTGGTAAGAAATGCCAAACCGCGCTTGTCGCCGTTGTCACGGACGACGTCGATACCTGCCAATGCGCACCCGATGGCAAAGTGGCCCTGAAGCGTGATGTTGAAGGCATCGTTGGCGCGCATCCAATCCTTATCCTTAATGAACGCGACCTTGCGGTTCGGCAAGAAGTAGCTTTCGAGTTGGCCAGTCACGGTGTTCGCGGCTTCCATCGCGGCCAGCTTCATCGGCTTGCTGAGGGTCTGACCTTTGACGTTCTTGAATGGTATGAGACCGAAGAGCGCCTGGCCGTTCGGCATCGTCGCACCGATGATGTACTCGTCGAAGTAGCCCTTGCCGGTGATCCAGGGCACGAATCCGTCGATCTGGAATCCGCCGTCGACCACGGTTGCGCGACAGATCGGGTTTCCGGCTCGGCGCAATTGGGAGAAGCCAAGGCCGACCGTCTTCTCGCCATGCATCTTGGGCAGGTATTCCGCCTTGATCTTGTCGCCAGCTTGCTTGTTAAGGAGGCTGACGGCGGATTGGTGCTGGGTTTGGAGGAAGGCGAGGGCGCCCGAATATCGCGCGATCTCTTCTTGAAATCGGCGGAATTCGGACTCGTTGAGGGCGGGTCCGCCAAACGCGTCCGGACGCTTGAGGGCGAGGAGTCCCCTTTCTTTCAATCCATGGAAGGCAGTTGTCATCGCCTTCGGGTCGTGATCGATGGCGTAGGCGTTGGGCCGAATCTCGTCTTGGAAGAACTGAATGGCTTCCTTCAACATGGCCTAGCCCTCAAGTTTAGTAAAGTCGCCAACCGTCATGAAGAGTCCTGCCGCAACCTTCGCCAGGCTTAGGCGATGGAATCGAACCGATTTGTCCTCCGCCATGATCATGTTGTTATCGAAAAAGGCGTTGATCGGCGCGACAAGCTCGAGGAAATGAGCCTTGAGGTCGGTGACGTTGGCCCTGGGAGTGTAGATCGCATCGTACAATGCCTCAGCCTCCACTGTGTCCATGTCGCCTTTCTTGAGGATCGGCGAATCCGACATCGGCTCGTTCTTCTTGCTCGCGGCGGTGACGATGTTAATCGGTCGACTGGCCGTTTGGACGAAGAGGGAATCGGATTTCAGGCTCTGCACGATTTCAAGATTACGCTTGACGACCTTGGGTTCAGTCAGCCAAAAAGCGTTCACGCTCAATACGGCTTGCAAAACGTCGTAGCTGAACTGCGAGTAAAGCGCTTCATACCGGCCACGGAAGATCCCGTCGAGCGAGGCACGAACCTTGGTCTCGTCGAGATCGACGCCTTGTTTTCGATAACCTTCCATCGCGGCGGGAATAAGGCTGGCGAATCCGATTTCGGCATCCCAGTGCTCCACCAAAGCGATGAGGGTGGTTACCGACTTTCTAAGGCCAAACGGGTCGGAGGAGCCGCTGGGCTCGATTCCAAGCCCGAGGTAACCGACGAGCTTGTCCATCTGATCCGCGACGATGAGGCACGCGGCGACGTGGCCATTCTCGCCCTCGAATTTGTGGCTTGGGGTCTTATATTGGAGTGTGAGGGCATGAACGACGGCGTCGGATTTGCCCTCGGCTTTGGCGTACTGCGCGCCGATGACGCCTTGGAGAGAACTGAGTTCGCTAACGAGTCCGGTTGATAGGTCAGCTTTCGCCAGAAGGCCGGCTTCTCTTGCCAGGTCCTGAACACTGCTCTCGACATGATGAGCGACCGTGGCGGCGAGTTCTGCCAAACGATCCGCCCGCTGCCGCACCGTGCCTAACTGCTGTTGGAACAAGATGTCGCTGGTCTTCTCCAGGAAGTAATTCAGGTCATGCTTTTGGTCTTGTTCGAAAAAGAATCGCGCGTCGTTGAAGCGTGCGCCCAAAACCCACTCGCAGCCCCGCGCGACAGTCTCGTCCTCACCCGAGTTGCGGATGAACACGAAGGAGTTGGTGAGCTTGCCCGAAGCATCGCGGACCGGGAACATGCGCTCATGCTTGGCCATTGCGGTGACGAGTACCGGCTCGGGCAGTTCCAGATACGACTCGGGGAAGGTGCCGCAGATAGCGGTTGGCCACTCGCAAAGGAAGGCGTTTTCATCCAATAGGTCGTCGGTGATCTCAGCCGTGCCTTTAGCGACCTTTTTGGTCTGTTCGAGGATGATCGCCTTGCGCTTGTCGATCTCGGGCTCCACGAAGTTGGCTCGAAGCTTGGTGGTTAGTTCATCGAGGGTTTTGGCTTCGAATTCGGCAGGAGCGTAGAACCGGTGTCCTCGGCTAACCAACGCGGAAGGAACGCCCTCGGTATCGAACGAAACCAGCTCGCCCCCCAGCGATGCCAGCACCCATCGGATGGGACGAGCGAAGCGAACGCTGAACGATCCCCATCGCATCGACTTTTCGAAGTTGAGTCCCAAGATGATCTTGGGAAGGATTTCGGCGAGCACCTCTCGCGTATCTCGGCCGGGAATGTGCTTGGTCACCCACACGTACTGCTCGTCTTTTCGCAGGTCATCCGGCGAGACGCCTTGCGACTTACAGAAGCCGAGGAGCGCACCAGTCGGGTTGCCGTCAGGTCCGTATGCGGCCTGAAGCGAAGGTCCGCGCTGCTCTTTGGTGGAGTCTTCTTGTCGCGCGGCAAGGTCGGGAAAACTGACGATCAGTCGTCGCGGGGTTCCCATCGCAATGGGTTCGGAATTCTTGAGGCCAAGGCTGTCGAGTTCTTTGGCAAGCGCCTCGGCGAGGTCGCCATATGCCCTCTCGACGAACGAGGCAGGGAGTTCTTCACATCCGACTTCGAGCAAAAACTCAGGCATGGCGAACCTAGAGGATACCTTGCGGGACATGCTTGCGGGTCGACGCAAGTTGCCTGACAATGACCCAATCTCGATCGAACCTTGAATGATCGCAACCGTTCAATCCGATATGCTCGTCACGATCGCGGTAACACTTTCAACCCAGACCTCGGGACAAAACATTTCTCTTCAAGTGGATGGCATGACTCGGACTGCGATCGTGTACAGGCCTTCGGTGGCCCAAGTGGCACATCCTGCCGTGTATTTTGTCTTCCACGGTCTCGGTGCCAACGCGAATGAAGCAGACCTACAATTCCGGATTCAAAATCTGGACAATCATGCAATCGTGATTTACGCGCAGGGTTTGCCCGCGATTGGCGGAGAACCCGAGAATGCAACGTGGCGGCCAGGACAACGCGCTGGTCGACCAGGAACTAATGGACAAGGTATCGCGCGAAAGAACACGTGGCAGATTGTTCCGGGCCAGTACAGAGATCGAGACATTCACTTCGTCCAAGCGCTGATGGATTGGGCGGATAAGAATGGCGCTGATCCCACGCTTCGATACTGCATGGGGCATTCGAATGGCAGTATGTTTTCTTGGGTCATCTTGAAGGAATTGGGCGACAAGTTCGCAGCTTTTGCAGGGCTCGAGGGCGGGTCGTGGTTCGACCTGGCCGGAGCCCCGAAGAGACCAGCGTTTCTCTCTTCAGGATCGCGAGATCAGTTGGCAAAACCAGAGTCAATTCTTAAATGTGCAAACGCGTTGGTCAGGAACAACGGCTGCGGACCCGGCAAGGGCTCGCCTGTAAAAGTGTTTTCGGGGCCAAATCCGGTTGTTCTCGCTGGCTACGAAGGTGGACATTTGCCGCCGAAGAGCATTTACGAGATGGCGGTGAAGTTCTGCCAAACCGGAAAAGTGGATTAGCTGGAAGCGGCTAGAATTTGCCACTCCCACCGGTTCGCAAGCTTACCGACACCACCCGGCGTGTAGCGTTGGCTAGTTTCTAGTGTCGGAAATCTGACGTAACCTTAGACGTAACCTTAATTGCGTAAGATGCGATGTGAAAGGGATTAACCACGCTCCACCCCTGGGGGTGTCGGTGAGCCGACGTGTAACCCGGCTGTGGATAAGTTACAGTCTTGCGAACCGGTGGGGGTAGCAATTTTTGATAAATCTTGCCCTACAAATAAGCAAGGTGAAAGGCCCCAAAGATGCCAGCTTCTTCCCCGTAAGGCGAAGGCACGCAGCCCATCTCTTTAGCAGTTGGACGCAGCCAATCCGAGAGTCCGACCGAACCGCAGACGACGATCTCGTCAGGAAAGTAATTCGTTTTCAGGAAGCTGACGGCAAAGCGGAATGCTTCGATTGCGCTGGCCTTTTGTACGTCGGATGGATCGGGAGTGAGAGCGGCTCCCCCTAACATGTTCTCGATGGTCTCGCCGGATGGAAGATATAGATCGTTAATGCGAAGGTATTCACCACGCGGGCCACAGAAAATCTCGCCCCGCCTAACCCGGCTCCCGCCGTCGCCTTGTCCCAGAACAGCCGTCGCAACGGCTCTTCCT
>CAMFIS010000182.1 GCA_945952345.1 uncultured Fimbriimonas sp. | reverse complement strand
ATTCACGGCAGTTGGTCGGGAGGCTCTCAAGACTTTGTCGGCTTTGGTGAGGTCTGCTCCGGATTTGGCGGCGAGAGCCATGCCGTACGCCGCCGCGATGCCGATTGCCGGCGCTCCTCGAACCACCATGTCGCGGATGCCTTCGGCCACGTCGTCGGCAGTGGCGTATTCGAGCCAAGAAGTTCGGGTGGGAAGAATGCGTTGGTCGAGCATTTCGAGACGGCCATCGATCCAGCGCAAGGGAGTAAGCACTTCTACAAGGTACCAGAGCACAGAGCGCAGGACTCAGGGAGACGGTGACCAGTACATTCCCTACTTCTTTGCGCTGGCTTTGCCGCTTCTTGCGCTTCCCCGGCTGATAAACTTCGTTTATGCTCGTCTGGATATTCGAATCGAATCTCATCTGGTCATCCCGATTCGTGAACTTGGTGCGAGGGTTTGGCTACGAAGCGGTGGTGACCACTACGCTTCCCGAGGGGAGAGCCAACGCTGCGATCGTCAATCTGAGCGATCCAAACGTGGGCAAGATTGCCGAAGAATTACGGGAGAGAGGCGTTTATACCATTGCCCACGCGGGACACAAGGAGAAAGACCTCATCGAACTCGGCAAGCAAATCGCGGTTGACCGAATCGCCACCAATGGCGAAATCACGAAGAAACTGGAGTCCATTCTCGCCGAAGCGAGCCCAAAGTCCTAGTGGCCGAACAACCGCGATGAGGGTCTCGTCCAAATGAGTGGCCCCCAGCAAGAGGGCCTTATCCTTGAAATAGATTTTGGGAGCCTACTGGCTCCCTTTTTTCTTTCAGACGGTTCTCGAAGTAAACTTGAACCAGAATGAACAAGGTTTTTGGCGATGCAGCCAGCGCCCTCGACGGTCTCCTCTTCGACGGCATGACCATTATGTCCGGCGGCTTTGGCCTCTGCGGCATTCCTGAGAAGTTGATCCTTGCTCTCCGAGAATCGGGCGTGAAGGACATTACCGTCATCAGCAACAACTGTGGCGTGGACGATTTCGGCCTTGGCATTCTGCTGCAAACCAAGCAGATCAAGAAGATGGTTTCGAGTTACGTGGGTGAGAACGGCGAGTTCGAACGGCAGTTTCTTTCCGGCGAACTGGAGCTTGAGTTCAATCCTCAGGGAACCTTGGCCGAGCGCATCCGAGCGGGTGGCGCAGGCATCCCTGCCTTCTTCACCAAGACCGGCTACGGGACTCTCGTCGCCGAAGGTAAGGAGACTCGCGAGTTTAACGGCGAAATGTTCGTGATGGAGAGCGGCCTCGTGGCTGATCTTAGTATTGTGAAAGCGTGGAAGGGCGACCGATCAGGGAACCTGATTTACCGCAAGACAGCGCGAAACTTTAACCCGATGATGGCCACCGCGGGCAAGGTCTGCATCGCGGAAGTCGAGGAGCTTGTCGAGGTTGGCGATCTCGAGGCCGATCAGATTCACACGCCGGCGATCTACGTGAACAGGATGATTCACGGCAAGGATTACGAGAAGCGGATCGAGCGGCGAACGGTTCAGCCGAAGGCCTAGCTTCCACGTACGTGGTAATTCCCTTCCTTGTCGATGCTCACCTTCGGCAGTGTTGTCGTCTTCCTGAATTGTGCATCGATGGCATAGATCTGTTGCCAGAAAGCATTCTTGAAATCCGGATTCTTCTTCGCGGGAAGGATGAGCACGTACACCAGGTTCTTGACCGCGCGGGCGAGGGTGTAAATTTCCTCGATAGCCGGATCACCCATCGCCAAACAGCCGATGCTCTTGGCGTTTCCGTGGATAAAGATATCGCTTCCTGGCCGTTCGTGATTCGAAAGGATTCGATCCGATGCGTTGGGATAATTGAGGCCAAGAGAAAGATGAAACGAGCTTTGAGGATTGAAACGGTCGATGTGGTAGAGCCCTTCGGGAACCTGGCCGTCGCCTTCCTTTCGCTTGGGCCCTGACTGCCCGGAAGCCGCGAGGACGCTGTAGCTCTTGATCAGTTTGAGCTTGCCTCGTTGCGAAGAGCCGCCCCAAATCTCGAGCGTCTTCTCGTCCTTAAATGCGCGAAAGAAGAGCTGACGAGGCGGATAGGTGAGCCCCGCAGCCTCGACCATGGACCGAACGGCGGGCTCGACCCGTGCACGGGCCAGTGCGGCGCGATCCTCGGTGCTCATCAGGATTAAGACGGGAGCCAACATCGGTGCGATTCCTTGCCTAAAGGTAACACAGATTACGGGCGAGAAGTTCGAGGAATCGCCACACTGCTAAACTAGGATATGCCTCTCTCGCTCATCGCCGCTATGGCCCTGCACCAATCAGAGTCTGTCAACCTTCGGTACGCACCAACCGAGGGACACCGATTCGAATACCAGGGCAGAATTCAAGTGTCGAGCGAACAGATGGGCCACTTGAATGGAACGTGGTACATTGTCAAGCGAATTGCCAAGTCCTCGGTGACCGGTGTTTCCGAAAGTGTATGGATTGCGGGTTCCAGCGGTTCAGGAGACGGAAATCTCGGTGCAGCCGCGAGCCAAATGAACTCGCTCAAGGGTAAGTCTTATACCATCGACATCAATGCATTCGGAGTCCCCACATCCAAAGGCAAGCCGCAGGACATGGGCGTTGGATCCATCATTCAGTTGGTGTATGCAGACCATGCCGTGAAGGTGGGCGATTCCTGGACTTCCAAGGTGAGCCCGGACTTCATGATCAAAGCCAGTGACCAGGCCAAGTTCACGCTGACGAACCTCACCGATCGAGACGCGACGATCGAAGCCATGCCGCTCGATATGGGAGATGCGAAGGACATGAAGGCGTCGCCGTTCATCTTCGTGGTCGACCGAAAGTCCGGCTACATTCGATTCGTCCGGGGGCAACTCGATGTCCTAGCGCCCGAGGCGAAAATGAGCGTCACTTTCAGCCTTGCCAGCACACTGTTCGACGCACCCGCGTCCTAACCGTTCAAAATAGAGATATCAGTTTTCAAAGGAGAAATCATGCCGCTTACTCGTGACCAACTCGCCCAACGCGCCGCTCTGGAATTGAGGGACGGATTCTATGTCAACCTCGGAATCGGGATTCCAACCCTCGTTGCTAACTACATTCCGACTGGCATGGACGTGACGTTGCAGTCCGAAAATGGCATGTTGGGCCTCGGGCCGTTTCCCTTCGAAGGTGAAGAGGATGCCGATCTCATCAACGCGGGCAAGCAGACGGTAACCGAGATCGCAGGTTCCTCATTCTTTTCCAGCGCAGATTCGTTTGCGATGATCCGCGGCGGACACATCGACCTCTCGATCCTCGGCGCGATGGAAGTGAGCGAGAAAGGTGACCTTGCGAACTGGATGATTCCGGGCAAGATGGTGAAGGGAATGGGCGGAGCCATGGACCTGGTGGCGGGCGTCAAGCGTGTGGTCGTCGTGATGGAGCACACCAACAAGGCGGGCGAATCCAAGGTTCTTCCCGAGTGCACGCTGCCGTTGACCGGTAAGCAGTGCCTGGATTTAATCATTACGGATCTTGCGGTTTTTGAGGTTAACCGCGGAAGTGGCCTAACGCTCATCGAGTGTGCGCCGGACGTCTCGTTGGAAGAAATCACGGCGAAAACAGCCGCGAAGTTTACAGTCTCGCCGAATCTGAAGACGGTAAGTTTCGCGTAACTGGGGGCTTGGGCATCTTGCCCGAGGTTAGGTCACTACAAGGGCTGGAAGCCCTCGCCCCCAGGATCTAAAACCGCCGGAACGAGTCGGCGACCATCCAGCCACAGATGCCCCCAAGGTAGGTGAGATTCCCGCCCCAGAGGAGAACCTGTAGCGGTTCAAAGTGGGTTGTCGAAAAAGCGGAAGCAGCGACGAGAATCAGCGTCGTGACCGCGACGCCAATCATGAACCGAAGATGGCTATAAGTGTAACCACGTTGGGCCAGACTTACGACCGTGTAAAGCGCCGCCGCTGCCCAATAGTTCACGATCGCAACTGACGTCAGCGCGACGATGGGAGACGAAACTCGGCCCGTCGCTGTGATCGTCGAGGCGTTGAAGCGATCGATGAAGTTGCTGGCGCATAGCACCGCGCCAGTGCTGACTCCGCTCAGGAAAAGCATGATCGCAAGACCAAGCGTCCAAGTGTTGATCAGGCTCACACCAGGTGCGATGAACGGCTCCTTGGCGAGCATGACATACAGGGCCGAACTGAGGACCAGGAGCACGCCGACGATCATCGTCATGACCGACTTCTGACTTGCTTTCAGCGCCGCCGAGGTCGACTTCGTCTCTTTGTAGTTCCGAATCAATTCCTCGTGTCGCTGTTGATAGATCGGGTTACGAGGATCCATCTGAGCTGCGTAGGCGTACAACTTGGCGGCTTCGTCGAAGTTGCCTTTCGCGCGGGCGATATCGGCCAAGACGGCATACGGAATCGGCTGCTTGGCATCGCTCTGCAAAATCTTCCGCGCAAGCTTTTCGGACTCGGCATAGTTGCCGCTGCCCATGATTCGGGAAAGCTTGGTGATGTCCGACGCGACGGTGGAAACCGTGGTGGCTCGGCCGGGCTGGGGCTTGGGTTGTGGCTTCGGCTGAGTCTGGGTTTGAGTTCGCGGCGGTGTGTGCGCTGTCTGTTGACTCGCGCGTCGGGTGTCCAGATCGGCCCGGGCGTCATAGCTTCTGCGCCGTTCCTGATCGCCTAAAACCTCGTACGCTTCCGTCGCACGCAGGAAGATTTCCTTCGACTGCGAATCGGACGACCGGTCGGGATGATGAACGAGGACAAGCTTTCGGTACGCGCTTTTGATCTCAGAAGCGGTGGCGTTTCTGCTCACGCCGAGCACGCGATAATGATCCTGAGCCATCCCTTTAACTATTTTTGGCGAAATCGCCTCGAATATTCATCTTTACGGCAGCCAATCGGGCAGAGTTGTCGCCCGTGCGCCGTATCCGATGTAGAACGAGATGACCACGTAGCCAATGTAGATAGCGGCAAATAGCAGCACGACCACACCCACAAAATGCCCCAACTGAACGGAACGAGTTTTGGCTTCGTCCTGATAGTAGTCTGCCATCTTGTTCAGCATCTGGTCCAGGTTGCCCGTTCGTTCGCCGGTGCTCACCATGTCCATGACGATCGGCGAGAGTGCGCCAGTAGAGCGCAAGGTTTCCGTAATTCCGGCGCCACCCTCCAGCACTTTCGAAGCGGGATAGAGTCGTGACCGTAAGTACTCGTTGCCACACGAGTCGGCCGAAAGTTTGATGACCTGAGGAATCGGAACACCCGCGCGATAAAGCGCTCCGAAGGCGCGTCCGAATTTCGCCATCGCCATCTGTCGCATCGTCTTGCCAACGAACGGAATATAGCTGACGAACATGTCCCACATGTACTTGATGCCGTAGTTGGCAAGGCCAACGCGGAAGAAGAGGAAAAGTCCGATGAGGATGGGTGTGAGGAAGTACCAAGTCTTGATATTCGTCAGCGGGGAAGAAAGCTCGGTCGCGGTCGGGCTGATGGCGCGGATGATGATGTTCGCCACGAGAATGATCGCGATAGATGCGACGATGACGATCTTAGGATAGATCGTAACTCGGCGATACAGATTGCGAAGCTCGATTTCGTCTTCGACATAGCTGGCGACGGTGAACAGAGACTCGTCCAGAAATCCGCCTTCCTCACCGGTTCGCACGATGCTGAGCATGACCGGGGTGAAGACTTCGGGGTAACGCTGCATGCCCGCGGACATGGGACGCCCGGCCTCGACGTGGCCGCGCATTTCGCGAACGATATGGGCGAAGCGAGGATCGCGGGCTTGGGAAGCTAAGGTATCCAGGCTCTGGACCATCGGCACGCCGGCGCGGATCATGGTGCCAAGCTGGTTGAAAAAGAAGGCCAGGTTTGAAAGGGCAACCTTGCCGACGACTGGACCAAGTACGCTCGTGGAAATGTAGTTGCGCTGGTGCGTAGGCGGCCCTTCTTTGGTGCCCTGGTGTCCGCCGTAGCCTTCCGCATCAGAGGCCACCGCGTCAACGACCGAGACATTCGAATCGATAAGGTTTCCGCGACCATCGGCGATGTACTCACCGTCGCCAGCTCGATGCGCATCGGCAGGTGGTGTATACGGAACTGCGGCTTGCTGGGCGGTTAAGGGGTCGGCTGCATTGGCGGCTACGCCGATGGATTGCACATTTAAGCCTCGCTTCAAGAGATCGCCCATGGCGGTATCGAGGCTGGTCCCAAAGACAAATCCGTTTACCGATTCACCATCGGACTTTAAAGCTTGATATTGAAAAGTGGGCATGGCTTATTGCTCCATCATCATCTTGATGATTCCGCTGGCGTACATCTGATAGAGCACTGCGACCATGATAGCAACAAATATTCCCATCGCCAAGGTGGTCAACACCGCTCCTATAACATTCAATTTGGTCGATTTAGCCTGAACTTCAGAGGATTCGGCTTGCACGATGGAATTTAGTGCACCGGGAACATCGCCCGTCAACTCACCATTCTGAGCGATGTGAACGTACTCAGGCGTCATCAACCCGCTCCGCATCATAAGGCTGCCCAAGGTTTCATTTTCCCGGGTTCCACCGAGCGCGTCCAGAGCCCGCTGCCTCAACACAAGATTGGGAATGCTGGAGGCGGCGATATTGGCGGCCGAAGCGGGGGATGCTCCACCCTTCAGCATCGTGCTCATCGACCAACTAAACCGCTCAATGGCTTCCGACTGACCGCGACTGTGACCCATGGGCACCGAAATTCCAAGCTTGTGGCGAGTCTTTCGGAAAGCGTTCTTGTGCCAAAACTTGATGAAAATAATGAATGCGATGGAGCAGAGAACACCAAGAAGGAGAAGTGGAGTTTGCTTGGCCATCTCCTGAGCCAAGGTTCCGAAGCGGGGCAGTTGCCCATCGGCGTCGAACTGTCGTCGCAAGGTCGCGCCGCAAGCCTTCTGAATTCCGATTCCACCCACGCCGCATAGGATGAGCAGCGGAGACATGAGAAAGAAGTAGCCGAGCATGAGCCGGAACGATTTGCCGCGCTCGAGCTGATTCACGATATTGTCGCACGCTTCAGGCATTGCGCCGCTCTGCTCCCCAGCTCGGATCACCGCGACCATATCGGGTGGAAAGGCGTTGGGCCGCTTTTCCATCGAATCGCTCAGCGTTGTTCCGCCCGCCGTTTCTTGCTCCATCTCGTCGAACATCTGCCGTTTTGCCCCGGTGGCCCGGGACGTCGCATGCTGAATCGCCTGGTTGACGCTGAATCCGGAACGGAAGAAGCTGGCGAACTGCGAAAAAATGAAAAAGAGTTCTTTCGTCGATAGCTCTGGGGTTGGGACAGGTGTGATCGTAGTGGCCGGAGTTGGCGCTGCGAAACGCTGGGAAGCGGCCACTTCCTGCCGAACCGGTCTTGGAGTTTGTTGTACGGGATTCTGGCGCACAGGCTGGACGGGCTGAACCGGCCGGGCGACCTGCATCGGTCGTTGTGGTGCGGCGGCGGATGGGGCCGATCCATTTTGCAGGAGCCGCATCCCGCGCTGGATGAGCATCTTCTCCAGCTCCTGCATGTTCGTGGCTTGCAAGGTGCCACGGACGACCTTGCCATGGGCATCGACGGCCTCGAACGACAGGAACGGCATGAACTAATCTTACTAGCAATCGGGTAAGAATCTGGAATGCTTCGTGCACTAAATGGTGGAGCGATCCACGTGTCTATCCGCACCCTCGATGAAGGGATCGCCGCTTGCCGCACCGGTGGGTTCGATTGCCTTGCGATGTCTCCCGGTCTCTTCGCGGAGATGGACATCGAAGAGGCGAAGGAGGCGATGTTCGAAGCTCATGTCGCGCCAGGTTCTTGGGGTGTACCGTTCAATTGGCGAGCGAGCCAAGAAGAGTTCGAGACCGGATTGCACGCGATGGCGGAAC
>CAMFIS010000181.1 GCA_945952345.1 uncultured Fimbriimonas sp. | reverse complement strand
ATTCTCAGTTGAACTTCCGGATCGCCGAACCTCGAAGACCATCGAGGGCGCGGGTCCAGGAGTCTCTCGCTCTCAGCCGATCGACCTCGGCGAGCACACACTGAAGGCAGGGGAGACTTCCCTCTCCTTCATCCTCCGGGGCCAATCCCCCGCCTCCAGCGGAATGGGGATCGGCCTCTGCGAAATTCAACTAGCGGAAAAGTGATTGCCGGAGCATAGGCGTCCCGCCTGTGTCTTTTCAATTCACAAGCGAGACGCGCCCCCAATAGTCCTTCGAAGACCAACCAGAGCTACCACTTTGATTCAGAGGGGTCGGTGAGGTACGAACCGGGGGAGTCATTTCCGACTCACGCACCAGGAGAAACCGAAATCGTCTTCAAATCCGTCAGATTGAAATCGTTCCCCGTGTGCACCAGCGGCAACCCCGCCAGCTTCGCCGTCGCATATGCCTGGCAATCGGCAAAATTTAACCCCGCTGGATGCCTTCCCTTCCCAAATTTTCGAAAAGCCTCGAAGGCAATAACAGCATGTTCTGGCGAAAACCCAACGAGCGAGATACCAAAGTCTGCCTCTGCGCGGACCATATCGGCCTCGGTAAAACTTCCCTGCCCACTCAGCACCATACAGGACTCCAGTCGAGAGGCAGCTGACATCAGGATAGTTGTCGCGGACTCGATCATTAATCCGATGGCGATCGCGGTTGGTTCCCGCCGAATAAATGCCACGAATGCCGACGAATCAATGACGAACGAATCAGACTCCATCGGGCCCAAACCCGAGGATTTCCTCTTCTACTTCCTTTGTCAGCGGTTCATTGTGTTCGCCGTACTTTGGAATGGCAACTTCGCGGATGTAATTTTGAATGCGTTCCCGCTTCTGTTCATAACTTCCCCGCCCCAGGGTCGCCGCCCGCTGCTCCAGCGCTTTCCGAATCGCTTCGGTCTTCGTCTCACCCGTACGTTTGCTGATCCATTCCGCCAAACGAACGACCTCCTCGTTCTTAATATTCAAGCTGCTCATACTTAAATTCTACCATGGTAGAATTTTCTTTCGTATTGGAAATTTCTTCGCCTTGCAAACTGTGCCAATTTGAACCTGTATAATGCCATCAATGCCCTCTGGATTCCGATCAAAACGAACAACTGCCATCGGATCCTTGGCGCTGAGTTTTGTCCTCTTCGCCTACGGCGCGTACGCTACGCCGAAGCAGGTTCAAAATCAAAAATCCACGGAGTTTTCGACGGAGTTTTTCGAATCGAAAATCCGCCCGACCATCGATGCTAAGTGCATCGGCTGCCATGGTCCCAAGCAACAGTTGGGTGAACTCAGGCTCGATAAGCCGATCTCGGCTGAGCAAGCCAAGAAAGTCGCCAACGCGATTTCTTATAAAGGCGACGTCAAAATGCCACCCAGCGGCAAGCTGCCCGTCGACCTGCTCGCAGCGATGACTACCTGGGCAAACGCCGGCGCTCCCTGGCCAACCACCAAGACTCCCGTCAAACCCAAAGGCACCTTCTGGTCGTTCGTGCCGCCCAAAACTCCGGCGCTTCCGGAAGTGAAAATGAAGTCATGGGCGCAGAACCCCATCGACCGATTCATCCTCGCCAAGCTCGAAGAAAAGGGCCTCAAACCGGCACCTGTCGCGGATAGAAGAACTCTCATTCGCCGAGCGACTTTCGACCTCACCGGCCTACCGCCGACTCCGCAAGAAATCGATGCCTTCCTCGCCGATAAGGAGCCAAATGCGTACGAAAAGGTCATCGACCGGCTATTGGATTCAAAGGCATACGGCGAACGATGGGGACGTCACTGGCTCGATGTCGCCCGCTACGCCGACTCAAACGGCCTCGACGAGAATCTGGTTTTCCCAAACGCTTTCCGCTACCGAGACTACGTCATCGACGCAATGAATAAGGATAAGCCGATTAACCGCTTCATCCAGGAGCAGATCGCCGGCGACCTCCTTCCCGACGGCGGTGACGAAGGAATCGTGGCCACGGGCTACCTCGCACTCGGCGCCAAAATGCTCGCCGAAGACGATCCTCGCAAGCAGGAACTCGACATCGTCGATGAGCAGGTCGACACCACGAGCAAGACTTTCCTTGGCCTCACCGTCGGCTGCGCCCGCTGCCACGACCACAAGTTCGACCCCATCTCAGCCAAAGACTATTACGCGATGGCGGGAATCTTTAAGTCGACCAAGACCATGCTCCACTTCCGCGTGGTCGCCGATTGGAATGAGCGAGCACTCGGTCCGAAAGGCGAAAAGGAGCGGCTGGCCGCCATTGAAAAAGAGATCGAAAACGACCGCCACGAAGTCGACAAGAAGCGAAATGCCGCCAGCGACACGCTCACGAAAGAGCTGAACAAGCAGCTACCGGAATACACCGCCGCCGCCAAAGAGTACTTGGCGGTGCAAAAGCGAAACGCCCAACTCAAGCCGGTCATCGATAGCCCCAATGGAACAGCTCCGGAGGATGCCATTGTCCATGAAGCCGAAGATTTCACGGTTGGCAACGTCAATAAGGATCGAGAGGGTTTCGGAAAGGGCATCGGCGTCTTGGTCAATCGAGGCGAATTGCCGAACCACACCGAATACCAAATTGAAGCGAAGGAGGCCGGTGGCTACCAACTCGATATCCGATACGCTTCCGGTGACCCGCGTGCGATTAAGGTAATCGTTAATGGCAAGCTCGCTCTGGACGATGCTGCGGGCAAAGTCACGGGCGGATTCCAACCCCAGAACCAGCAATGGCACGCCGAGGGAATTGTTTTCCTTAAGAAGGGTCTGAACCAAATCACGTTTGAAAGGGACAACTTCTTCCCCCACATCGATAAGTTTCTCCTCCTTCTCCGCCCAGGTGAGGTCGCGACCGAACGGTTTAATACCGACCTGAAGCTCGATATCGTCAAAGATCTTGCCGATCGAATCCGACAAGGGATCGATGTCCGAATCGAGTTGCCCGACAAGCGCGATCACCTCTTCCCTGCTCCAGTGGCGGCGGAGCTCAAGACGCTCGATGACAAGATCGCCTCACTTGAGAAGTCGAAACCCAAACTCGACCTCGCGATGGCGGTTGAAGACGGCAAAGCTGAGGACATGAAGGTTCACCTTCGGGGTAGCTACCTCACCCTCGGCGAACTCAGTCCGCGCCACTTCCCCACCGTTATTTCGGACCCGAAAACACCAGCAATTCCCAACGATCGAAGTGGCCGCTTGGAGTTGGCCAACTGGTTGACCGACGCCAAGAATCCCCTAACTGCGAGGGTCTTTGTCAATCGTGTTTGGCGATGGAAATTTGGACGTGGCATCGTCAGTTCTGTCGACAACTTCGGTGCACTTGGCGATCAGCCAACCCATCCCGAACTCCTCGATTGGCTCGCTACAACATTCCAAACCGAGGACAAGTGGAGTCTTAAGAAGCTGCAACGACGGCTGATGCTCACCAACACGTACATGATGAGCGGCAAGTATGACGCCAAGATGGCCGAGGTCGACACCGACAACCACTACCTGTGGCGCTTCCCACGCCAGCGTCTGGAAGCCGAAGAAATTCGCGATAGCATCTTCTTCGTCTCGGGAATGCTAGACCGAACCATGGGCGGCTCTCTGATGAAGTTGCCTCCACGAGCGTACGTCACCAACGATCAGAGCGCGAACCCGATTAACTACGATAGTCCCCGACGTGCCGTGTACCTGCCCGTTATTCGCGCCGCAGTGTACGATGTCTACACTGCGTTCGACTTCGGCGATCCGACCGTCATGAATGGCGACCGATCGAGCACGACCATCGCTCCGCAAGCGCTGTTTATGCTGAACGGAAAGGCTGTTCTGTCTGCAACGAAGAGCCTCGCGACGAACCTGCTCAAACGAACCGATCTCGACGACAAAGCAAGAATAAAGAGCCTGTACGAAACGTGCTTTGGCCGTCCCGCCACCGAAGCTGAAGTGACGAGGTCGCTCGACTACCTATCAAAATTTGAACAAATTTACGCCAAGACAAAAGAGCCCAAACTCGGCGCTTGGCAGAGTCTTTGCCGAACCTTCCTTGGAGCCAACGAATTCATCTATGTGGAATAAGAACCCTCTTTCTCGACGCGATCTCCTCCGGGCCAGCGCCCTGGGGATCGGGAACATGGCGTTCCTGTCGCTCCTCGCCGACGAGGCATTCGCTCAGCAAGGCAAGGTCGATCCGAAGAATCCGCTCGCGCCAAAATCGCCGATGTTCGCCGCCCGTGCCAAGCGGGTCATCTTCGTATTCCTCCACGGCGGACCTTCCCAGGTCGATACGTTCGATCCCAAACCACTGCTTACCCGCGATCATGGCAAGCCGTTCACCGGCGAGATGCCTCGTATTGTTTCTTCGCCCACCGGCAACCTACTCAAGAGTCCATGGCAGTTCAAGCATTACGGCCAAAGCGGCATCGAGGTCAGCGACCTTTTCCCTCACGTGGGCACCTGCGTCGACGATCTCTGCTTCATCAACTCGATGTGGGGCTCGAATTCGCGCCATGGTGCGGCCTTGCTCGAACTTCATACCGGTAGCGACACCTTCGTACGGCCCTCGATGGGCTCGTGGGTGACGTACGGACTCGGCACCGAGAACCAGAACCTGCCCGGCTTTATCACCATTTGCCCCACCCTTGGCCATGGCGGAGTGAACAACTGGAGTTCTGCCTTCCTGCCCGCGTACACGCAAGGCACGCCGATCGGCAATGCCGGAATCGCCGCGGAGAACGCTCGAATTCCGTTCATCCATAACGACGATACTCCGCAGGAAGCGCAGAAGCTTGAGATCGAACTCATGCGCCAGATGGGATTGGATCAGCTCAACCACCTCGGTCCCGATCCGGCCCTGGAAGGACGCATTAATTCGTACGAACTCGCTTTTCGAATGCAGCTGGCCGCTCCCGAGCTTCAAGAAATCTCGGGCGAATCGGAAGAGACGAAGAAGCTCTATGGCATCGACGATCCGAAGACCAAGAACTTTGGACATCAGTGCCTCCTGGCTCGCCGATTCTCCGAAAAAGGGGTTCGATTTGTTCAGGTCACCCACTCGTACAAGTGGGATCAGCACAGCGACCTTCGCCGCGATCATGCGAGCAACGCAATGGAAGTCGACAAGCCCATCGCGGGCCTCATCAAGGACCTCAAGGCTCGCGGAATGTTGAAGGATACGCTGGTCGTGATCAGTGGCGAGTTTGGCCGAACGCCGGTCGCCCAGGGCGACGACGGCCGCGACCACAACCCCCACGGCTTCACGACAATCCTTGCTGGTGGCGGCGTCAAGCCGGGAATCAAGTACGGCGCGACCGACGACTACGGATTCTTCGCGGTGCAGGACAAGGTCCACATCCACGACCTACACGCCACGATGCTGCACCTATTAGGCATCGATCACACCAAGCTGACGTACTTCCACGGTGGCCGAAACTACCGGCTGACGGACGTGCACGGCGAGATTGTGAAAGGCATTTTGGCTTAGCCGGGAGTCGTGAGCATCCCGCTCACGTCTTATTGCGAGCGAGACGCTCGCAGCCCCCAGGGTAAAATGAACCTAATATGTTCCTCGACGAGGCGATTGTCGAATTCTCCTCGGGCAAAGGAGGTTCGGGTGCGGTCGCATTCCACACAGAAAAACACGTCCCTCGCGGCGGCCCAAACGGAGCCGATGGTGGCAAGGGCGGCGACGTCATCTTGGTTGCAGACCGGGGCCGGCGAACCCTTTACGATTTTAAACTTCTCGACCATTACGAAGCCGAAAGTGGCATCCATGGCCTCGGCAATAAGCGTGGCAAGAACGGCAAAGACATCGAGATTCGACTCCCAGTCGGAACCGTCATCACCGATGCCAAAACCGGTGAGCTGATCGTCGATTTCACCAAGCACGGAATGAAGTTTGTGATCGCCAAAGGCGGTCGCGGCGGGCACGGAAACCAGCATTACGTCAACTCGGTACGCCAAGCCCCGAACTTCGCTGAGAAAGGCGGCCCCAGCGAAAAGCGACTCGTCAAGCTGGAGCTAAAACTCCTCGCCGATGTCGGCCTCATCGGGATGCCGAACGCGGGCAAGAGCACGCTCATCAGCCGAATCTCGGCCGCCAAACCCAAAATCGCCGATTATCCGTTTACGACGATCGTGCCAAACCTCGGCGTCGTTTCGTTCCGAGACACCAGCTTTACCGTTGCCGACATGCCCGGCCTTATCGAGGGCGCGAGCCAAGGCATCGGCCTGGGGCACCAGTTCCTCAAGCACGTCGAGCGGACCCGAGTCTTGGTTCACGTGGTCGACATCTTCCCTATCGATGAGTCGGATCCTTTCGCGAATTACGAAATGATCGAGCGGGAGTTAAAGGCATATTCCGAAGAAATCTCTGCCCGGCCCCGACTCATCGCACTCAATAAGTGCGACCTCGTGAGCCCCGAGCGGTCTCAAGAGATCGGCTGTACGTTCGAGAATTACACCGATTATCCGGTGTTCTACATCTCTGGTGTTACTGGCGAGGGCCTCAATGAATTACTCGATTCCGTCTCCAGAATTCTCGAAGAAACCACGCCGAAGGAAGAAATTCCGGTCGTCATGCCGGCTCTCCAGGTTCAAGGCGAAGACTTCTGGGAAGTGGTTGAAGACGAAGAGGGCGGTTACCGAGTTCAAGGAAAGCGCCTGGAGCGCATGGTCGCGATGACCGACCTGGAAAGCCGAGACGCGGTTCGTTACTTGCAACGTCGACTCGATAAGATCGGCGTCTTTGCCAGACTCCGCGAAGCGGGAATCCAAGAAGGCGACTCGGTCATGATTGGCGAACTCGAATTCGAGTACATGGACGAACGATGAGAATAGGAATCCTCGGCGGCACCTTCGACCCACCGCACCACGGCCACCTCAAGTTGGCGGAAGCCGCGATCAATGCGTTGGAATTGGACGAAGTCATTCTGCTTCCCGCTAATACCAATCCGTTCAAGAGCGGTCAGCGAACGACACCAGCCAAGCACCGGGCCGCAATGGCGCAACTGCTTCAGAAGCGAAACGCCAAGCTATCCTTCTCGGATATGGAAATCACCCGAGGCGGCGTCAGCTACACCGTCGATACCCTTGGCGAACTGCAAATGGTTCACCCTGGTGAATACTGGTTCATCCTCGGCGCCGACGCCATGAAAGGATTCTCCGAATGGAAGAATCCACAACGTATTCTTCGCCTTTGTCGACTCGCAGTTGCGCTTCGACCACCGATGACCAAAGAAGAGCTCGAGCGGCAGATTCCCGACGAGTTTCGAGACAAAGTTGACCTCATCGAGATGCCTCCCACCCCAGAATCATCGACCGATATTCGTACCCGACTGCAGAAAGGTCAACCCATTCAGAACATCACGCCTGCAGAAATCGTCGACTATATCAGACAAAATAAGCTATACACATGACATCCGCCGAGAAAGTTGAATTCATCCGAGACGCCGCTGACGATATGAAAGCGGACCGCATCGAGGTCCTGGACGTTCGAAAGAAGACCTCAGTCGCTGACTACTTCGTCGTCTGCAGCGGAACCTCGGACCGGCACGTCGACGCCGTTGCCGATCGCGTCGCCGAAAAGCTTCAAGACAAAAAGATTAAGCCTTTGCGCACCGAAGGCGAGCGAAGCGGCTGGATTCTGCAGGATTACGGCGATGTGGTGTTCCACGTCATGAAGGAAGAGCAGAGACAGTTTTACGATCTGGAAGCCCTGTGGGAATCCATTCAAACCAATCCCGACCTGGAACTTTAAGCCATGAGCGCCGAGCAACGAGTCGCCGACCTGAAAGCCGAGATCGCACGAATCCAGGCCAAGCGCGCGGCTTCGAGCGATAAGGACATTCAGGAGGCGCTTCAGTTTAAGGAAGACGCCCTCTCGGGTCAGTTGAAAACGGCGGAAAAAGAGTTTGAAGCGGAGAGAGCGGCGG
>CAMFIS010000180.1 GCA_945952345.1 uncultured Fimbriimonas sp. | reverse complement strand
GGCTGATTCAAGACTAATGGTTGTTCGAGGCATTCCATTCTCGTCACGACTGGGAACCACAGGAGGATTAATCCATTGCTGCTCTTGGTTCGAACTGTTCGTTTCTGGATTGTTCGTGCGTGAGTTGGGAACCTGCCGACCCTGCATACCCGCATCATTGTTCGGCACAACTTGCACGGCAGGCATCTTTCGATTGCCAACTTCAACCTGAGGAACCGTTGCAGGTACGGGAGAAGTATGCGTTGCTCTCCAAATTGCGAATGACCCGACCACCAAGAGCGCGAGGCAAACTGCCCCGTAAGCAAGTTGAAGATTGACGGTTTGAATATTCGGACTGCGGAAGACGGGAATCTTCTTGGTCTTCACGTTCGAACCTGCGGCCTTAAAGGCTTGAACCGTCTTCATTCGCTTGAGCAACTCCTCGCGAAGGTTGGGGTACCGCTCTCCAAATTCTGCGACCGCATGGGGATCGTTGCCCTCTGCGATCGTCCACATTAGTTCATCGATCTCAGTCGGAATCATGGCTGGCCTCCTGTTCAAAGAATCTCTTAAATCGTTCGCGGGCTCGATAAAGGCGAGTCTTGGCCGCGTTTAGATTGATTCCCATCGACTCTGAAATCTCGTTGAGATTTTGCTCCTGCCAATAAAATAGGGTCAAAATCGCACGATCTTGAGGGTTGAGCTGCTCTAGAGCGCGCTGGATTCGCATGTCTGGCTCTTGGGCATGCTCGGGTGCCGCTTGGTCAGCTGCTTCGGTGAGCTCTACGTGCTTGTGCCGGAATCGCCGCTTTCTCGATTCTTGGATGCTTCTATTGATGGCAATTCGGAAGAGCCAGGTAGAAAACTTGGATTGCCGGTTAAATCGGCCCAGGTTTCGATACACCAAAGTGAAGACTTCCTGGGTCACATCGGCGGCTTCTTCGTCGATAATGAGTACGCCTTTGGCG
The DNA here is from genome assembly GCA_945952345.1 of uncultured Fimbriimonas sp. Lineage (GTDB taxonomy): Bacteria > Armatimonadota > Fimbriimonadia > Fimbriimonadales > Fimbriimonadaceae > Fimbriimonas. The sequence continues at coordinate 6,993 of CAMFIS010000180.1, read as the reverse complement.
AGTGAGAAAACCTTGGCGTAATACTTCTCGTAGAGTGGCTCGAATGCGGTCCGTTCACCTGCCACGAACCGCTCGATCAAGACTGAGTCTTCATCGTAAAAGCCCGCTTTCTCAAAGTAAATGGACACCACTTCTCTCCATTTGACGAGACGTCGATACCGAAGGTCACATTCCGCCGTTGAGGCGAAGTGCGAATTCACCCGACAACTGGCTCAACGCGTAGATCGTGGTCCCTCCGAAAACGAGCACGACCAAGGTCAACGCGAAGGGTAGCTTCTGCTTGCAAAGCGACATCCATCCAATAGCGAGCACTATGCCAGCGGGTGCGACCGCTGGTAAGAGATACCGACCTTGAGCTTGGAAATACGTCATGTTGAAGCCAACAAAAACAAGAAGCGTGACGATCGCCATGGCGAGAGCGACGAAGACTGCCTTCGGAACTTCCTTCCATTTGTTGCGAAGGAAGACGAGGAAGCTGAGTTTTGCGATGGCGATGAGGGCCAACAGGACTTTGTAGAAGGTGTTCGGGTCGGAGGTGACATTCGCGCGCCCTTTGGCGTTGAGCCAAATATCCATGTACCCAAAAGCGCCGATGTAGCTTCGAGCCGCCCAATATCCAACCCAATTCATCCAATACTGGACCTCGGGCGATCCTGGTGCACCGCTCGCTTCAATGCCCGCGACAATTGCTGACTTTTGTGGTGAGCCTGTGAACGCAGCTTTAAAGACCTTTTGCGCCAGTGGGTCACCGTACAACATTTGGTTTCTCAGCCAGACGGGAAGGGCGATAAGGCAGGCAATCAGGAACCAACCTGCCAGTTTGGTAATTGGCACTTTCGGTCGAAGATAGAGAACCGTGATACCGAGTCCAGCGATGGCGATGAGACCGGAAGATTTTGTCAGGCAAGCAAGGCCCGCGAAGATTGCCGCCCAGATCATCGACTTCTTTGTGGCTCCATCGTCTTCCGCACCTAGCGCCTTCGCGCAAAAGGCTAACGTCCATGAAATGAGAGCCATGAGCAGCGGGTCGTTCGAGATTGCCCCGCTCAGCGCGCAGTTCATCGGGAGTAAACCGGCGAATGCAGTCCCGACCATGGCAAGGTCCTCCCGCTTGGTCGACCAAAGGATCGCGAAAAAAACGCCGACGACTCCGAACGCGCCAATCAAGCAATTGAAGATGCGTGCGACTTGCCCAAAGCTCTGTGACTCCACGTCGGACTGGCCTGTCACCGTTGCAACTACGGCGGTTGCAACGTAGTACAGCGGAGGTTGGTGGCTCTCGTATTCTTCACCCAAGTCCTTGGCGTCGATGTTTAGCACTGGCAAGGCATGGTTCTTGAGAACGAACCGGATGTAGTTGGCATGCTGGCGTTCGTCGGGTGCGCCGATGTCTATCGAGTGAGCTGGGCCGCCCGTGATTGGGTCGCGCTGAGAGAGGAGGATGCCACCTTTCCGATACGGGGTCTCCATCGCGAACGCCGCCGCAAGCACCAGGTGCAAACAAGCAAGAACCACCAAGAAAATCTTTGCGAACTTGCTAGGGGCCGTCATTGTGGTTGTATCATAGCGTGTAAGGCTAGGACTTAGCTATGACGACATTATTAGCATTTAGCGTTTTCTCAGGTTTCGTTGGTGGAATCGACGCGCCCAGCAAGGGATTCGTCAATTGGCAAGAATCTCTCAAAGGGAAGAAATCGATCAGCGCAAAGGTGACGGTTCAAGAAGTTGGTGGAAGCAGCAATGGCTACACCATCGACATGAAGAAACCGAATCTCCTTCGGCTGGATACCTCCAGCGTGTTGGTCGTTGCCGATGGCACAACGATTACGACTTACGATAAGAAGGGTGGCTACTTCTACAAGCAGCCCCAGACCAAGGAAGACATGAAAGTCCTCCTGGACGACGACCAGTACGCCCTCTTTACGGGATTCTTTGGCGAAACGCCAAAGGCAATGAAGTCGGTCGATGGCGACAAGCGAACGCTTGGCGGCGACCAAGTTCTGGAAGTCAAGGCCATCTACGACAAAGACGGTAAGAAAACTCAAACGTTCTTTGTTGGCAGCGACAACATCGCGAAGCGATCGTCGATCGATGCCAAGAAGAAGGAAGGCGACCCTTATAAGGCCGTCGTTGTTGCAAAGGATGTCGTTGTTGACGGTTCGTCAGCAGATAGCCTGTTCGCATTTAGCGCTCCCGATGGAATCAAGGAGATCAACTATCAGGATCTCATTTCCTCGAAGTGGTTCTACGACCTGGACGAAGCCAAGCTGATCGCCAGCCGAACGCACAAGAAGATCTTCATCGACTTCATGGCATCCTGGTGCGGCCCCTGCAAGATGATGGACAAGACGGTTTTCACAACCGACGAGTTCAAAGCTCTCGGCAGCAAGCTCGTTTTCTGTAAGATCGACATCGATCTGAACCCGTCGTTGGCAAGCCAGTACGGCGTCGATGCAATCCCGAATATGTTCGTGATTCGACCCGATGGTTCAGTGGTCGGTTCGGTCCTGGGTTACACCCCGGCCGAAGAATTCATCCCCAAGATCAAGGGATACGCCGAAAACTAGTAGGACTGAATTTCGTAAGCCCGAGGGATTTCGGTCCTTCGGGCTTTTTAGTCTAACCCCGTTCGGGTAACCTTCCAATCATTAAGTCATACAGAAGACGGAGAATCTGTTGAGCGCGAAGTCAGGATCCGCGACCGCTGAAAGGGCGGAGCAAGCAATGAAGCCAAGCCAGGCTCTATCCAAGGAAGATTGTTTAGAAATCTTCAATCAACTTTATTTAGCCCGATACTTTGATGTTCGGCTTATCAAGGAGAAGAAGCGGGGTCGCTTACGCGGAACGCTCTACTCCTCTCATAACCAAGAAGCCGTCCTCGTTGGATCGCTGTTTGGTTTGCAGCCGACCGACTGGATCAGCCCCATCCACCGAGATATGCCGGCATTCTTCATGAAGGATTTCAGATTCGGGGTGGACAATCCGGATCGTCTCGGCATGAGCATCGAAGAAGTTTGCTGCCAAGTGTGGGGCAAAGTCGACTCGCCGGGGCGAGCTCGCGACAACTGGTCGCACATCGGCAGCAAGTCGAAGAAAATTATTCACTCGACTTCGATGCTTGCGGGCACGATTCCGGTAGCTGCCGGTGTGGTTTACGCCGACCGAATGCAGGGTGGCAACGCCGTTTGCCTAACGTACAACGGTGAAGGATCGACGGCCCAAGGCATCTTCCACGAAGCGCTCAATTACGCGGCTGTCCATAAGTTGCCCGTCATCACGATCGTTGAAAACAACCAATGGGCCTACGGAACGCCGGTTGAGATGGAATGCCCAACTCCCGACGTTGCTGACCGCGCGAAGGGCTACGGAATGCTGGGCCTGATCGCCGATGGTCAAGACGTTTTTGATGTGTACGACAAGGTGATGGAAGCCGTCGCCCATGCTCGTGCCGGTAACGGACCTGCCATCGTGGAATGTAAGACTTTCCGCGCTTACGGCCACGGCGACCACGACGACGATCGAGCGATGAAGTACCGACCATCCGCTGAGATCGAAGCAGGTCGCAAGCGAGACCCGATTGCGGTTTGTCGGCAAAAGCTCATCGACCTTGGCTACCTCACTGGGGATGCTAAGAATGCGTACATCGCGGAAGGCAAGAATGCCGGAGACGCAACCAACGATGACTTCCCGCCCCACGTGGTGGAGTACTTGAACAAGGGTATCGAATTCGCGATCCAATCGCCCGTGCCCGCCGCTGAAGAAGCCGAGCAATGGGTGTTCTGGAACGGAGGCAGCAAATAATGAGCTCGACTACCGAAGCCCCTGCAGCGCTTAAGAAGAATTACCTCACTGCCCTCAAGGAGGCGCTAGATGAGGAAATGGCCCGCAACAAGCTGATGCTTTGCCAAGGCGAGGACATCGGTCGACTTGGGGGCGCATTCGGTGTAACCGAAGGCTTGCAGGCCAAATATGGCGAAAACCGTGTTGTGGACATGCCGATCTCCGAAGCTGCAATTGTCGGCTCAGCGGTTGGTATGGCGTTGAATGGCATGACGGTTATGGCCGAGATGCAGTTCATCGATTTCATCTCCTGCGGCTTTGACCAGATCGTCAACATGATGGCGACTTACCATTACCGCACCGCGGGCGAGGTTCATATTCCCGTCGTGGTTCGTGGCCCCGCTGGAGCCTATGGCGGTGGCGCTTTGTACCACAGCCAGATGAACGAAGCGTGGTTCTGCAACTCGCCTGGTCTTAAAGTCGTTTGTCCTTCGACACCGTACGACGCCAAGGGAATGCTCAAGGCAGCCCTTCGCGACGGTAACCCAGTCATCTTCTACGAAATCAAAGAGCTTTATCGAAAGCGAGAGATCGAGGAAGAACTTCCGACGGACGACTACATCGTGCCGTTGGGCAAGGCGGCAGTTCGCCGAGAAGGAAAAGACGTCACGCTCGTCTCATACGGGCAAAACGTGTATCACTGTCTCGACGCCGCAACTGAACTTGAGAAGCTCGGCATTTCTGCCGAAGTCATCGATATCCGCTCACTCGTTCCGCTCGACGAAGACACAATCTTCAATTCGATCGCGAAGACGAGCCGTGTGATCGTGGTGAACGAGGCGCCGATGACGTGTGGTTTCGCTGGCGAGTTGGTCGCAAGGATCAGCACGAAGGCTTTCCATCTTCTCGATGCACCGCCTAGCCGAGTCACGCGAATGGACACTCCGGTACCGTGGGTGAAGCCATTGGAACTGCACGTACTTCCAACTGTCGATAAGATCGTGGCGGAAGCTGTTCGAGTCGTTAAGTTCTAGTTAGCCATGATCATTGCATCGGCCCTGATTAGCCTAAATCTCTTGGGCATGGGGCCGAGCGACGTCAAGCTCGTGACCGAATTTCGAGCTGACCGCGATCTTAAGAAAGCGACGGCAGCTTTCATTCGGCTCTCCGAGCAAAAGCAGGTCGAGTGGCCAATGAAGGCACCATCGACTACCGAGATCATTGCTAATGGTTCGAAGCCGAGCAAGATGGCTTTGTCGTCGTCGCAAACACTGACGTTCCTGTCTGCGCTTTGGTCCGCCGGATGCAGTCCGAAAGTTGGATCATCTAAGACAAGCCCACTTTACAATATTAATGCCCTCGCGATTCATTGCTACGCCCGCGTCTGCGCCGAAGCGGTGCACGCTTATGCGCAAATCATGAACGGCTCCCACGACAGACAGACGTTCAGCAATGCTTCCATCAATAGTGCAGTTCAGCTCTCGAGGTTAAGATGGTCAATAGTCAACGCCGGTGAAAAGCGCTTGCCTGCCTTCGCGAGCTACAAGTCGATTCTCGACAAATTCTTCACGAAGTCGGTCGCGAAGTCGCCCAACCAAGCGCGAATGCAATCCATTCAACGCTACGAGTTGACAGCGAAGTCCTTGAAAGAACTCAGCCAGAAGAATCTGAAACTCTAGCAGCGAATATACTGGCATCCATGCCATTGTCGGTTTTGCTAGGACTCAGTATGTTGCCAACACAATTCACATCCGACTGGAAATCGCTCGAGCAATACCAAGCTCCTGAGTGGTTTCGCGACGCCAAATTCGGCATCTGGGCGCATTGGGGTCCCCAATCGGTGCCAATGGCCGGAGACTGGTACGCCCGAAATATGTACATCCAGGGTTCTGGTCAGTACGAAGACCACTTGAAGCGGTACGGGCACCCCTCCGAGCACGGATATCACGAGATCATCGAGCAGTGGAAAGCGGAGAAGTGGGATCCCGACGCGCTCATGAAGTTGTACAAGGACACTGGCGCGAAGTACTTCGTAAGCATGGGTGTTCATCACGACAACTTCGACCTTTGGAACTCCAAGTTTCACACATGGAACGCCACCCAGCACGGCCCGCATCGCGATGTCGTGGGTGAATGGCAGAAGGCGGCTAAGAAATACGGCCTCAAATTTGGTGTGAGCGAGCACCTCGGCGCAAGTTACACGTGGTGGCGAGTCTCAAAAGAATCCGATAAGACGGGTCCAAAAGCTGGAGTGCCTTATGATGGGACGAACAAGGCGTACGAAGAGCTGTACCACCCGATGCCGGTCGCGGACGACAAGGATTGGTATTCCAAGAATCCGGATTGGCACAAGGAATGGTCAAACCGAATCACCGATTTAGTTTCGAACTACAAGCCCGATTTGCTGTACTCCGATGGGGGTGTGCCCTTCGGAGTCACGGGTCGGACCGTAATCGCGAATCTTTATAACCAAGGTATTGACTCAAAAGGGAAGACTCAAAAGGTGTATCTGGCCAAAGATATGACCTCGGGTGAATTTCATCCTGGCTCCTGCGTTACGGACCGGGAGCGAGGATCGATGGCGGCGATCAGTCCAGTCGTTTGGCAGACCGACACATCGGTAGGTGACTGGTTCTACAACAAGAATTGGCCTTTCCGCAAGGCTGACTGGATCATCCACACGCTTGTCGATGTTGTCAGTAAGAACGGAAACTTGCTTTTGAATGTCGTTCAGCGGCCAGACGGCAGCTTGGATAAGGACCTCGTCGAAACTCTGCACACAGTCGGTATGTGGCTCAAGGCGAATGGAGAATCAATCTACGGCACCAGGCCGTGGCTCACATACGGCGAAGGCGCAACCAAGGTGACGGGCGGACACTTCAGCGAGGATTTCGCATTTAGCGGAAAGGATATTCGATTCGCCCGAAAAGGGAAGACTACGCTCTACGCCACCACACTTGGCCCGCTTACTTCGGGGACAATGACGATCAGATCTCTATCGCTCTTCGATGGCGTGAAAGGGAAGGTGACGAAAGTTGTTTCGTTGGAGGATAAGCGAAGTCTGGCGTTTGTCCATGATCAAAACGGTCTACACATCGCAGTTCCTCAGGAGATGGGTGACGGTTTCGCGCATGCATTCAAAATCACGTGCAGCGATGTGGACTCATTCCGGCCTGACTTGGTACCCAAACCCGAACCGGAGAAGATCAGCGC
>CAMFIS010000179.1 GCA_945952345.1 uncultured Fimbriimonas sp. | reverse complement strand
AGAGTCCACAAGCCATCAGCGGAACGGAAAGCTTGTTGCCTTCCTTCAGACTGGCTCGCGTCGAATCGATCGCTTGGCATAAAACGAGGTTGCCCAACGTTTCGCCAACGATCTCCAAGCTTCGCATCATCGGAACGCCAGAGTTAATGAGCGTGCCAAATGTTCGGGCAAAACGAGCCACGCTCATCTTGAGCGCGAGATCGCCAACCACCGGTATGCGGAGCTTGATAAAGTCCCATCGGTATCGCCCTTGCGGAGTTTTGACCCATTGCTTCAGGCCGAAGAATGCGCCAACTCCACCAAGAATGATTGCCCACCAATAGGCTTGCATGAAGTCGCCAATCCCAAACAGAAATTTCGTAACCGTCGGCATTTCGGCGTTCATGCCCGTGAAAATGTCTTTGAACTTCGGCAACACAAATGTGAAGAGCGCGAAGAGCATGATCTGCGAGAACACGAGAACGAGAACCGGATAGGTCATCGCGCTCTTGATCTTGCCTTTCACTTCCGCTTCGTACTCGAGGAAGTGTGCCAAGCGGTCCAGGATCAGGTCCAAAATACCGCCGAGCTCGGCTGCCTTGATCATGTTCACGTACAATCGCGTGAACACGTCCGGGTGCTTCGCCATCGACTCGTTCAAGGTCATACCGCCCTTTACATCGACGGTAATCAGTTCAAGCGTCGACTTCAACGCTGGATCTTTACACTGACCTTGGAGAATATCCAAGCATCGGAGGATCGGAATACCAGCGTCGATCATCGTGGCAAACTGTCGAGAGAAGACGACGAGCGCCTTCGGCTTGACTTTCTTTTTTCCTCGAGCGCCGCCGGACTTGGCCGCCTTCATCGATCGAACTTCCGCAACGTGCAATTGCTGCTCACGCAGTTTCGCAGCTACGCTCTGTTCGGATTCACCTTCGATCGTAGACTGCACAACTCGCCCGGTGGCGGTGTCAATCGCTTTGTATGCGTAAAGTGGCATTCGTTATCTCCCATGCGCAACTCGAACAAGCGAGTTGTCAGAACCTATAGTTCAGTTATTGGCAAATAGAACCCCGACACACCAGAAAATTCACCAGGTTTTTTGAGTTCAAAATCGCAAGATTCCACCCACTTTAGGTTCTGCAACCGGAAAACCTAAAGTAACCCGTGAAATCACCGAGCGGAAGGCCCAAGCTTTTGGTTGTATAGTTCACCGTATGCGTTACTTTCTCCTTGTCGGGGCATTAGTGCCTGGCCTTGCTTTGGCTCAGTCATCGACCCAAGTCCAGAATTGGACTCGTGACCATTTCGGAATGCAGATCGAGTTCCCTGGCCACTCGACCGCTCAAAATTATGCTCGAGTCCTTCAATCCGACGGAACATACATCTTTCAGCCCGATGGGCCAGCCCTCTCGTATCTCGATCCTGCTTGCAAGCCTTGGCAAGATGCTTACTCGACACTCGCCGTGCTTCCTCGCGGCGCCTGGGTTCGAGTTGCCGTCAACATCTGGGAACACTTTCTGACCGCTAATCAAGTTGTTCCCACGGACTACGATCGATTCCAAGCCGCCATTACGGGCAAGGTCATGTTCCCAAACATGCCCAGCACGACGGACGGCTTAAACGTGCTTTGGTGCATGGTTCCTGGAATTCCCAATCGATACGGCGCGAACGATGGTTGGTTCGATAATGCAGAGAAGCGAGACTGGTATATCCCTGCTGCTGCCAATCGGCCTTATCTCAAGACTCAAGTTCAGAACTTCATCACCGCCGTCAATAACTACGCTATCGACCAAGTCAAATCCAAGTATTCAGGCAAGATTACGCTGAACCTTCCCTCGCGAATTGGCTTTCAGCTAGGCAACGAACCGGGCGCGGCTCATCCTGGCGGATCAGTCTATGGCAATCCCGGTTCATGGGCGGGAATTGGCCAGGTGATGCAAGACACCACCAATGGCCTGAAGTACCGGCCCGACGACAACTATGCATCTAAGCTATCCGGCGGGACGACCTGGACGAACCCCATCAACCTTCCAGCCTTCTCCTTCTTAACGGAGGCACGGAACCAAGCATTCTTAACTCCTGACCTCTACGGCCAAGTCAAGGCGATCAATTGGCCGGGAGCCTATGTGCCCGGCCTTCTTGAGACATTCTCCTATTACGACGAATTGTTTGGTGCAACGAATAACTTCAGTTGGGCAGTGCCGGCCACGCGCCGGTCCGTGCATTATCGCTCTCCGCAGCTTCGATGGATTCGCGCCAACGACGGTCAGCCCGTCTTTTGGCCCGATCTCAATGCCGACAATTCGCTTAACGGCCGATGGGAAAACGCGCAGGAGTATGCGAAGCGGTGGTGCGATGATTTCGTGCTTGCGATGAAGGGATATGGTCGACTTCCCATGCCGAGCGCGGCATCGACGGTGGACTTTACGGAGTGCTACCTTACCTACGGCGAGCTAAACTCGCAAGTCCTAGATACCGGAAATTACCAGTTCACCGTAAACGGAGTGCCTAAGACGACGGATCAAATTCGCGCCGAGTCCCTGCTGAAAGGTTCGACACGGGTTATCGGTAATCAGTCGATCGTCGCTCCGCTTCCGCCAACGAGAATTTCCATCTTCGCGGCGATACGCGATGAACTGTATGCTCGGTCGACCGCAGGGAAATTGCCGAACCTTGGGCGAATCTACTGGGTGAATGCGTACACCGCCGATCCGCGCCGCGAAACGGGATTCCCGAACACTGATCCAATCACGTCCTACAATCCTTGGGCAGACTTCCGACTGACGTTGCCAGAGATCAAGACGCTGTACGGAATCCAGTAATAAGCCAATAGCATTGTGCCACTAGCCGTTAGCGAATTTGCTAATGGCTAGCGGCAAAAGGCTATGGGCTCGATTTCACTTCTTCTTCGGCACAAACTTCAGCACTTTGCCGTTCATGCAGTATCGAAGTCCCGTCGGCCTTGGGCCATCGTCGAACACGTGACCAAGGTGGCCGTCACACCGGGCGCAAAGCACCTCTGTGCGTGTCCAGCCGTAGGATCGATCCACAAGAAACCAAAGGTTCTTGGTGTCGATTGGCTTATAAAACGATGGCCACCCTGTGCCTGAGTCGAACTTGGTATTGGCTTCGAACAGGGCCAGTCCGCAACCCACGCAGTAGTAGGTTCCTTCCCCTTTCTGGTCGAGATTCACTCCACAGAATGCGGGCTCGGTTCCCTTTGCCCGAAGAATCTCATATTGCTCAGGAGTGAGTAATTTCTTCCATTCGGCCTCCGAGTGCACAACTTTATCAGGCCGCTTTGGGCTGGTGGTGGCGATTCCCGGCGATCGAACGATTTGGGTGGCAAGCAAGAGCGAAAATATCATTATCTATACTATGCGCCAGCCCGGCGGATTGTTCCTACTTTTCGTCTTTCGGTTTTCCGTAATACATCGGTAGGCCCAAGTCCTTAAGCTTCTCCCATGGGAAGATTGTCGGATCGTTCTTGCGGCCATATGGCTTGGCTATGAACTCGTGACTGGTCAGTTGTTTGATGGGAAACCGTCTCTTGAGCACGACGAGAATCGCGTGCAAGGCGTCGATCTGCGCCTGAGGATACGGATCCTTGCCATCGTTAAGATTTACCAACTCGATTCCCACGGAGAAATGGTTGACATTATCTCGGCCAAAGAAATCCTTGCTCACGCCCGCGTGCCAGGCGCGGTCATACGTGCTCACGTTTTGGACGATCGAGCCATCCTTGCCAATCGTAAAGTGAGAGCTCACTTGGCTCGATTCACGTTGGAACGCTTCGGTCGTCTTCTCAAGAGTTGGAATGACGGTCGAGTGGATCACGACGGTATCGATGACGTAGCCATCCGGACGATGTCCAAAGTTTGGAGACTGGATCCAAACCAGCTTCATGTAGCCTGGATCGCGCCAAGGACTTGGCATCGGAGACTTTCCATCTCCCTGCTGAGTCGCACTCAATACGGCGGCGGCAATGAGGCTTTCGAACATTCTAAGCTCCTTTGCTCTTGTTCGCCGCCATGTGTCCCGAACCCAGGAGGATGATGAGGATCAGCGACAATCCCGCCATGAGGCCGTTGGGATACAGAGCGCCCCCAATTGCACGAGGAAGAAACATTCCCAGCGAGAGCAATCCAAGCACGAGCGACATGATTCGTCCCCCACGAGGGTTGGATGTCCAAAGGAAGTACGATCCGATCATCAATCCGCCGAGACCAATTCCCCCGATCAAAGACATGGGGTGCGGCTTATGCCCTGCCGTCGGAGCGAAGTACGCTGCAAGGCCGAGAAGAATGCTGATGACGCCGAAGCCAATAACGGCTGCGTTGATCACTTTGGTCATACCTAGGTTGTACCTGTAAAAACTTCGCTCGAATTTATCATCGCATCGCTAAATGCAATCTAATCAGACAACTTAAGTTTCTGTTTGAAGAGTCATCGTCGTCTGGCCGCAAACACCAGCACGCCAACCCACGCGGCTCCCGCTTCTTTCATGGCCTTCGCGCATTCGTTGGCCGTTGCGCCGGTTGTGAATACGTCGTCCACCAACAACACTCGCTTCCCTGCCAGCGATTCCTCGCATCGAAAGGCGCCGACGAGGTTCTTCGCCCGCTGCTCCGGAGTCAGTTCCACTTGGGGGCGCGTCTTTCTGATTCGGACCAACTGCTTACCAGTTCCGCCCGTCGGCAGTTCCTGGCAAAGTGACAGGGCTTGGTTGAAGCCGCGCTCGCTAAGGCGTGAGCGGTGAATCGGAACCGGCACGATGATGTCCTCGTCCGGGTCCCACGCGTCGTAGAGTTGCCGAATCTCGGCAGACATCATGTTGACCAAGGCGGTTTCGCGCCGATACTTGAGCGCCTTGACGAGTTCAGCCGCTGCGCCCTCGTACGGGTACCACGCGCGGAGTTCATCGACAAAAGGCACCGGTTGAAGAAAGAAGAGTGACTCGCGAACGAACGACTGCATGCATCGCGCGCAAGGAACTACCTTTGATATGCGCCGGCACACCGGGCACTTCTCGGGGTACACCCAATCAAGAGCGAGGCTAGAGAAGCTGTTCGATAAGGATTTGGCTCTTCTCATCCAGATCGTCCAAGTTCAGAATCTCGTACCGGCCGCCGTCCACACTCGTGATTTGCCAACGACCCGAAGTGAGTTCGTGAGCGTTGTCGCGCCAGTTGCGAACATAGAAGTCGCTGTGGCCCCGAGTCGTTTCAACATCGAACTTCCACATGCTCGCATCGTTCTTGAGCGAATTGATTTTGGTGATTGCAGGAGTAAAGTAGCGTCGATCCAGTTCTTCTTCGGCAAGAGCCTTGGATTCGGCGTCGAGCGAGTCGAGTGACTCGATGATCCCGTATTCTTTATTCTCCGAATCTCGAATCGAAATCATCTGCCGCGGTTCGCTTAGCGGGAAGGCTCGCACCAAGTGCACATCGAGAAAAACCTCGTCGCCAATATGGCAATCGAGAAAGAGCGAATTCTCGCGGCGGCGCAGATGCACCTCGTTTCCGGCCAAATAATTGAGCGTCGACACGAATAGAGTATGGCAAATCGCCCTGGCCAAATACCAAAAAAGCCACTCAGCGCTGAGTGGCTTTCAAATTGGATTTTGAGTTCGGCGCTTAGCCTTCGCCGCGAACGTGGCCGAAGGACGGCTCGAACGGGATAAGACCAAGTCGAGTCGCTGCTCGGAAAGCCTGAACTCGGTTGCTGACTTGCAGCTTGTCGTAAATGTTGGCAAGATGAAAATCGACGGTTCGCTTCGATACGTACAGAACGTCAGCCGCTTCCTTGCTGCTGTGTCCTTGTGCGATCAAGCTGAGAACTTCAATTTCTCTTTTCGTCAATCGTACTGAACGCTGTGACGCGTCCGCTCTAGTTGCTGTTGTTAATGGCATAACCCACCCCTCACTTTCTTTCCACCGCCTGTACAAATGTCATTCCACTTTCCGTCGCCCGATTTGAGATGGAAAACCTGACAATTTTTCTCAGCTAGTACTTGTTCGAGTCCAACACATGACTTTTTAGGTTCGTTTTACTTTATGACGAGCCGAATCCATTCAAGTTCAAATACTAGGTCCTTCGCCGAAAAACTGGATGGTCCATACTGAAATCGATGGCTGAAAATGATTGGAATGCCGACCGGTATGTCAAAAATGCCGCATTCGTTTCGGACTATGGAGTGGTGGTTGCCGACCTGCTCGGCGACATTCGGGGGCAGCGAGTGTTAGACCTCGGTTGCGGCGACGGACGCCTGACCCAACTCCTGGCAGAAAGGGGTGCAAGCGTCACCGGTATCGACGCATCGGAGAGCATGATTGACTCGGCAAAAGAGAAAGGACTCGACGCTCATGTACTCGACGCGCTCGACCTCGCCGATGTCGACGCTTACGATTCCGTCTTCACCAACGCCACCCTTCATTGGATTCCCGATCATCCGCGTTTGGCGGCCAATGTGTTTCGGGCTTTACACACGGGTGGACAATTTGTGGGCGAGTTTGGTGGGCATGGCAATGTGGCGGCCATCAACACCGGCATTCGCGGTGTGCTTGCCAAGCACGGCTTCTCCTGGGCAGGCAAAAAGCCTGTCATTTACCCTTCCGTTCAACGATTCAAAGAAGTACTTGAAGTTGCCGGATTTACGGTCCCTTACATCGAACTCATCCCTCGACCAACCCCATTGCCAACAGGAATCCGCGGATGGCTGGAAACCTTCGGTCTTCCCTTTCTCGAAGATGTCCCGAGCCAGGATCGTCCTACCATGATCGATGAGATCGAGAATCTCTTGGCTCCGTCGCTGCGAGACGAGTATGGAAATTGGACGGCAGATTACATTCGCCTCAGATTCCGAGCCGTGAAATAGAATTGCCCGAGATCATCGATCTCGGGCACTATTTTGGTACCACTTGGTGGTCCGTAGGTGAATATCAATGCCCGCTAGCTAAGAGCACTGCGCACTGATTTCTTACTTAGTATCGGTCTCGTCCGCCGCCGCGTCGATCTCGGTCACGGCCACCGCCGCCACCACCGCCGCCAGGTCGACCACCGCCGTAGCCGCCACCGCCGCCACCCGGTCGTCCGCCGCCGTAGCCGCCACCGCCGCCACCCGGTCGGCCGCCGCCGCCGCTGTAGCCGCCGCCACCACCGCCGCCAAATCGCGGGCGATCCTCTTTCGGTCGAGCTTCGTTCACTTTAAGCGTTCGACCATCGACGGTTGCGCCGTCCATTTTGGTGATCGCTGCTTCCATCAGTTCCTCGGGAACTTCGACGAAGCCGAAGCCTCGGTTAGGAATGATCTTCGCGTTCTGCGGTTGAAATTCACCGAAGGCCATCAGGAGGCCTTCTTCATTTGTGCTGTAGGACAGGTTGCCTACATATAGATTCTTCAGTGCCATTTGCATACTCATAGTTTCAGGCTTCCAACTCGACCTGAAAACTCTCATTTGCAAATCAGGGGACTTATTGAAACTATCCGACGATTACTCGTCAATAGCCATTATGCTTCAAATTGACAACGCAAATGGAAGGGGAACCGCAGATAAAATGGATGGATGCTCGCGCTCCTGACATTCTCTGCTCTCGTTGGCCCGGGAGAAGTACTGGATGACCCTCGACTAAAGGGCGCGATGGTGTGCGCAATTGTGACCAATCTCGATGGTCGTGTGGTGTTCGAAAAGAATGCCGACCAGCGGGTCATGCCGGCCAGCAACGAGAAGCTTTTCACGTGTGCCTACGCTCTGGCTCAGCGCGGCCCAGACTACACCTCGCAAACCAAATTTTGGTTCAACAAGTTCGAAGCGCGGATATCTGCCTATGGAGACCCGACCTTGCCATCCGAGACTTTGGTCGCTCTGAGAGCAAAATACAAGATCGGCGCGGGACACCGAATCTACATCAAGCAGGCCTATCGATGCGACCGACCGGACACGTGGCAGCTGGGAGATGCCC
>CAMFIS010000178.1 GCA_945952345.1 uncultured Fimbriimonas sp. | reverse complement strand
GTTCTAACGAATCCCTTTAGATTTAAGTTGGCCCCACCGACACTTAGACTGTGTCAAAGCAAGAGATATCCAAATATTTGCCGATCGATAGCACCGTAGTCGCGGCGTTTATGATCGATGGGCGCCCTATGGCTATCAGTTGCTTGGTCACGAGTGAGGCACCCCTTTATCTCTTTACGAAGGACCTTCGGGTTCTCGATATCACCTATCCCGTGACGGTCGTTCTTGTTTGGCACCGTGGTGTGGATGTCCTGAAGGGCGAGGCGCAAGCCATCGGCACCATGCCGTGGAAGTCTGGAAACGTACTGGAAATCAAGCGAACGAACCTGAAGGAAGTTGATCGGCGCGTGTATCCTCGGTATCCCATTCAAGTCCCCGTGAGCATGAGGTCTGTGAGTGACGTGCAGACTTCGACGGTTATCGCGGTTTGCCAAGGAGAGACAAGAGATTTGAGTCTCGGTGGGGCTTGGGTTGCCATGGACCCGCCATTGCCGAAGGATTCGCTTGTCGAATTCAAGTGCGACGTTGATGGGGAATCCATTCGAGCCCTTGCCTTAGTCGTGCATGAGAATCGAGATAATCAGACCAATGGCCTGGAGTTCATGGATTTCTTTGACGATTCTCGAGACAGACTATTCGCTCTGCTCAAGAAGTGCGCTTAAGGTCCCTTCAAAGCTGTATTCTGCTGGCCCACGCATTTGCACTCTGCCATTTTCTAGGTACTCGACTTCGAGCGAGCCGCCAGGAAGGTTTACTTTCATCTTCCGCGTAGTCTTACCATTGAGGTAAGACGCCACTGCGGAAGCACATGCTCCGGTTCCGCACGCGAGCGTGATGCCGGCGCCTCGTTCCCACGTTTTCATTATGATTTCCGAGTCAGACACTATCTGAACAAAGTGAACATTGGTTCGTGCGGGGAAGAAAGGATGGTGCTCTAAGATCGGACCATCCTTCGAAAGATCGATCTTAGTGAGGTCGGTGGCGAAGATCACAAGATGGGGATTACCCATCGATATCGCCGTGCCCTTAAGTCCGCCACCGATGTCTTGATTGACGAACCGATCCGCTTCTGGCACCGACATTCCAATCGCCTTTGTCGACAGGATTGCCATTCCCATGTCGACGGAAACCGTGTGGTCATCGAATACGGTCGCGGTGAGGATGCCCGCGCCAGTCTGGACGGGAAACGATCCAGACGCATATCCTCGATCGACGCAAAGACGGGCGAAGGTGCGTAGGCCGTTGCCGCACATTTCAGACTCTGATCCGTCGGGATTGAACATCCGCATGGTCAGTCCACTGGTTGGCTTTTCAACGAGGATCAGGCCATCGGCGCCTATCCCAGTGCGGCGGTCACATAGCTTCTGGGCGGTGAGAGCCACATCGCCTGATATGGCTCCGTCCCGAATCGTGTCCATCAGCACGAAATCGTTACCGATTCCCTGCATCTTCGTGAAAGTCAAGTTCAATCTTCGTCTTCGTGTGTTTCCATCTCGCCGGGCGACTTGTACGAACCGACGGTCTTGGTCGGAACGATGCTTGCCACCGCGTGCTTATACACCAGTTGCGTGGGTTTCCCCGCGCTATCCAACAGAATCGTAAATGCATCGAATCCTCGAACGTGTCCTCGCAATTGAACACTGTTCGTGAGGTAGATCGTAACACCAACTCCTTCTTTTCGGACTTGGTTCAAAAACATATCTTGTAGGTTGATAGCCTTGCCCATTTTCAGTTTATCCTTACCAAATTCGACTTACGCAGAAAGCATCCACGGCGTTCCATGCGGTTGTCGCATCTTCAAAAACAACCAAGTTTGGTTCGGCACGTAGCCACGTTCTCTGACGCTTCGCGTACTTAACCGTATCCGACCCAATATCTTGAATCAAATCCCCTTCGTTCCCACCCACCCTTAGGTACTCGGCAATTGCGCGATAACCCAAAGCACGAAATCCAGGATCACTCGGTCCGTAGCCATTCTCAATGAGTTCATTAACTTCGGCTACCCAGCCATTTTGTAACATTTCTTCCGTACGATGCATGATTTTTGCGAGTGAATTCTCAACTGTTGGGATGATTCCAACCTTGAACCTGCGGAATGGTGGGACAGAGAACTGTATTGGACTCTGGTTCGCCAGAACCCGCTCAAGAGAACGCTTCACGCGGATCGGATTTTGTTTATCCACGGATTCCGCTGCCTCGGGGTGGAGTTTTTGTAGACGTCGGAAGGCCTCTTCGTTCGTTATTTCGCGCAAGGATTCTCTTAGAGCCGGGTCAGGAGCCGGCATTAGGTCTGCATATTCTTCGAGTAAAGCACGCACATACAGACCCGTTCCCCCGCATATCACCGCGTTCCTTCCTTGGTCGAACAGCGTCTGCAACTCCTGGGAAGCGAGTGTAACAAACTCGCCGACCCCGAAGTCCTCGTTTGGATTCTTGATGTCAAGGAGCCGATATGGTCTGTGGTCGTGTGGCTTTGCGGTCCCGATGTCCATGCCTCTATAAATTTGAAAGGCATCGGCGTTCACGATTGGGGCGTCGTATTCGGC
Source organism: uncultured Fimbriimonas sp. (assembly GCA_945952345.1). Lineage (GTDB taxonomy): Bacteria > Armatimonadota > Fimbriimonadia > Fimbriimonadales > Fimbriimonadaceae > Fimbriimonas. The sequence goes on along the minus strand of CAMFIS010000178.1, from coordinate 5,448 downwards.
AGATATTCGCTCGGCAAGCGCCGACTTGCCAGAAGCGGTCGGCCCCATCACTGCGATCAGAAATGGGGCCGACATGAGTAGAGATTACTTGAGAATGGTGATGTTCGGCTTCTCGCCTTTTTTGCCCGAGGCGTCGACCTCGTTCTTGAACGTCGAAGTACCAACCTTTTTCTCTTTCGCGAACTTGCCCTTGATTTGCACTTTCGTCCCGTTGGCGAGATCCTTGGCCAACTTGCCGTGGCTAAACACGGCGATCGAGTCCTTTCCGCTCGTCAAGTCGAATGTGATGTAAGCATTCCCGGCCTTAGAGGTTTTCGCTTTGAAGTTTTTAACCTGACCAGCGACCGTGATCGACTTGTTGTCCAACTCGTCTCGCTTCTTCAGAACATCCGAAGGAGACATGGTGCCGGCTGCAAGAGCGAGGGTCGCCAGGCCGAACAGAGTAATGCTTGTGATTCGCTTCATTATTAGAATTCCATGAGGGCGGTAATGTCCAAACCTGGGAGTGCCTCTCGCCCGTTGAGGAAGCCAAGTTCGATCAGGCATCCAAAACCAACCACTTCGCCGCCGAGTCGCTGCACCAATCGGCAAGCCGCACCAGCAGTGCCGCCCGTCGCGAGGAGATCGTCTACGATGTACGCTTTCTGACCTGGCTTGATTGCGTCCACATGCATCTCGACCGTGTTGGTTCCGTACTCGAGCGCGTACTCTTCGGTAATCCTATCGTATGGAAGTTTGCCCAGCTTGCGGGCCATAGCGAAGGGAAGCTTGCTTTGCAATGCGATTGGAGTGCCGAAGACAAATCCCCGGCTTTCGATGCCGACGATGACTTCGGCGCCTTTGGCCATCGCGTCTTTGCAAAGCAAATCGACAACTTCCTGGAAAGCGGCGTGGTCTTCCAGAACTGGCGTGATGTCTTTGAAGAGAATCCCAGGCTTGGGAAAATCGGGAACGTCGCGAATTAGGGCACTGGCCAAAAGGTCTGCCATTTCGTTAGGAAAGGATACCCTTACTACTCAGTGCGAGTGCGAGTGCGAGTGCGAGTGCGAGTGCGAGTGCGAGGGCGAGGGCCAGGGGGCGCCAAAACACAGAGGGATTAGGAGCAAACTCCTAATCCCTCTGTGCTAACAGCACGGTGCTCGGATTTCTTAGTCACCCATGTGTTGCATCATGTCCGCCAGCGAGCCTTTCTTGCTTCGCATGAACGCAAACACGAGGAGGCCGATGGAGATGATGGTGATTGCAGCCCGGACTGGCGTTCCGATCGAAGTCGCCGTTACCGCGCCAACGACGAGGAGGGCAACGAGGTTCATGACCTTGATCAGCGGGTTGAGGGCTGGGCCAGCGGTGTCCTTGAACGGGTCGCCGACCGTGTCGCAAACGACGGCTGCTTTGTGGGCATCCGTGCCTTTGCCTCCCAGGTAGCCATCTTCGATGAGCTTCTTCGAGTTGTCCCACATGCCGCCCGAATTCGCCAATAGAACGGCCATGAGCTGTCCAGAGGCGATGGCGCCAGCGAGGAATCCGCCAAGGGCTTGTGCGCCTCGGAGATTGAACTCGTGGTCTCCAATGGTGACGGGGCCACCCGGCAGGAGGCTAAATCCGAAACCAACCGCGAGCGGAAGACAGATTGCCAAGATGCCAGGACCGAGGAGTTCTCGCTGGGCTGCAGCGGTAACGATGGCCACGCATCGGCCGTAATCCGGCTTATCCGTGCCTTTGAGGATTCCTGGCTTCTCCTTGAACTGACGGCGCACTTCGTTGATCAACTCGAAGGCGGATCGTCCAACCGCGTTGATCGCGAATGAACAGAAGAGGAACGGTGCCGCAGCGCCGATCAGCAGTCCCATGAAGATTTCGGGCGTATCGATTCTTAGTCCCGACTCTTGCAAGTGGCCAGCGCCAACGAACGATTGGAACAGTGCGACGGCAGCGACAACCGCAGTTGCGATCGCAAAGCCCTTCGTCAGCGCCTTTGTCGTGTTACCCGCAGCATCCAGCCGCTGAAGCGACTTAGATCCGTACTCATTGTCTCCCGAGCCGCTCATCTCGAAGACACCTTGTGCGTTATCCGAGATCGGGCCAAAGGTGTCCATAGCGAGGATATAACCGGTGGTCGTGAGGAGTCCCAGACCAACGAGGGCAATTCCATAGAAGCCAAGCGTCATCGAACCGAAGACGGCAGCAGGGAAGAGGAACAACGGCACCATCAGTGCAACGACGATGGCGAGCACCATAAAGACACTCGACTCGGCAGCGTAGGCAATGCCTTGGATGATCATCGGCGCGGGGCCGGCCGTCGCAACACCAGCGACTTCTCGAGTCGGACGCTTCGTGGTTCCTACGTAGTAGTTCGTCAATGCTTCGATTCCGAGGGCCATCAGGATTCCGAAGATGACCGCAAGAGCAAACTTCCACCACGGGGCCGAGGCCGTAACTTGCGAGGACGCAAGCTCGAACTGGACCGGTTCCGGAGGAGTGATCTTCGGATCTTCCTTGGCCTTCTTTTCGAAGGCATCCATGTCGCTGACCGACTTGCGGAAGTAGGTTAACTGCTCGACAGCCTGGAACGATTCCGGCTTGTCGACGCCAACACCTGCAACGATCGCAAACTTATCTTGCTCCTCGTTGTAGTACAGCTTGATGGGCAGAACCGTCGACTTGTCCGGCTTGACCTTGAAGGTCGATCCATTTGCCGCTGCCGACTTTGCCATCGTCTCGAACTGCTTGTTCATGAGGGCCTCAGTCGAACCACCGACCCACACTTTCATCGTGTTGGATTGAGCTGGCGCTCCGGCTTGGGCTGGTGAGCCTTGCTCGACCGTCAATTTGACGGCGATTGGGTGATTCTTCTCGCTGAACTTGTCGGCGACGGTCTCGTACTTGACGGTATCCGCCTGGTCGTCAGGGGTTCGCTGGGCTGCATAGCGGAGGCTTGGGATCGAGACGCTGTTGATTTCGTCTTGAGTAACTTCACGATAGCCAACTAGCCCAGCAGAATCCTTGAATTTCTCGGGAGTCTGATTAAGGGTTCCACCAACGATCTGCTCAGCATTCTTTCCGAGGTCCATCGCCTTAACACGAGGATCGTCGATCACGTCAGTTGCTTTGACTTCCGACTTCTGAATGCTCTTCGACTTTGCAATTTCGTCACGAACTTGCAAGATCGTTTTGTTCATTCGATTGCTCGCCGAAGACTGTGTCACCAGGTCGACGACGTCGATCTTTCGCAGGAATGTAAATGCGAGGACGCAGACTCCGATTGCGGAGATCAGGCCGGAGATGCGGAAACCGGTAAGAATGGGCTTAAGCGGGTCGGTCTCGAGATCGTCGCTACCTTTGACCAACTGAATGCCAAAGATCGAGGCCACGATTCCAAGTCCGCAAGCGGCAAGAGCGAAAACGATGAGTTTGGGCCAGACCGAACCATCGAGGATCGCCGAGGTCGCCGCACCCAGCACAATGGTAGCGACGAGCATCACTTCGTACGACTCAAAAACGTCGGCGGCCATACCGGCGCAGTCTCCAACATTGTCGCCAACGTTATCTGCGATGGTTGCCGGATTTCGCGGCGAGTCTTCCGGCATGGATTGCTCGACCTTTCCGACGAGGTCAGCGCCGACGTCGGCAGCCTTGGTATAAATGCCACCGCCAACGCGCATAAAGAGGGCAGCCAGCGAGCCACCGAAACCGTATCCGACCAGGAGCGTCGTGGCAATTTTCGGCATCGCAACGAGGATCACCGATGAACAGAAGAGCCCGATGCCAACCGTAGCCAAACCGGCGACCGAGCCAGACTTGAAGGCGATTTCAAGCGCTTTCTTGTTGCTGGTCAGTGCTGCAGCTGCCACGCGTGCATTACCCTTGACAGCCATGATCATGCCGGCAAATCCGGAAGCATAGCTCGATATAACGCCTAGCACGAACGTGAGTGAAACGAGGGCCGCCGTTGCTTTGAGAGAGCCAAAGTTTAGGGCGAACAGCAGCACCATCAAGATCAAGATGAACGGGATCATCATCTTGATTTGCTTCGTAAGATAGGCGCGTGCACCATCTTCGATCGCATCTTGGACTTCCTTCATACCCTCGGAGCCGCGATCGTTCTTGAGGACGCTTTGACTTAGCATGTAGGCCATCGCGATGCCAACCAATCCGAGAACGGCGGCGACGATGAGGACAGTGTTGTCCGACTTTGCAAAATGGAGGCGAACTGATTCGCCCTCGGATGCAAACGCGGAAGAAGTGATGAGACCTGTGAAAAGAATGCCTAGAAGGCGTAATAGGTTACGTTGCGTGCCAGATGCACGCTCCTTTGCGAGCTGAAGTGACTTCATGGTTTTCTGAACCCCTGAAATCAAACGCTTCCGTGCGCAATGCACTTGGCCGCTGACCCGGACTTTAAACTCAATTGTACCAGGCAAGAACTATGCCAAATTGCGATCTGGCCTATTGTTCGATAATGCGGGCTTCGGCGTTCGCGCCGTGAACCGTTAACTGAGCCGTAAGCATGTCCGCTTTCATCCGCGTAATTCCTTGGAGGAGCGTCACGGGAACTTCGTCGAGGAGATCGCGGACTTGGTTGCGATTGAGTGCGAGCATCGACTGAAGCGTCTTAACCAAATCTTCGTTGGTCTTGTGTCCATCGAGAAGAACTAACTCATAAAGCATGTTGTCGTCCACCACAGCAAATCCCTTCGGCAAGTGCTTCACCGGCTTGCCATCTTCTTGGTGGATCGGTATCTCGTGATTGCAAGTTTCGCAGATCAAGAGCTCGGTCTTGTCGCTGTAGTAATTCAGCGAGTTACAGTAACCGCATCGAACCTGCATGACCGGAAGAACTTTTCCGTCCTTGATCGGAATTCGGTGGTTGCAAGCTACGCACGTGATATCCTCGCTTTCAGGCTTTTCTGTCAGTTCGTTGACTTCGGTACATATGGGACACTCGATCGAGAAGCTGGTGACCTTAGTCGTAGTCGACGCGATGTACACACCGTAGGCAAACATGCCGATGGCAGCCAGCACGAGCACCCAGGCAAGTCCGAGAAACATTCCGTCTCCCCGATATCTCATGAGGAGAGCGCCGAGTGCGCCGCAGAAGACCGTGCCTATAAAAAAGTAGAAGGCACGCTCACTGATTCGCTCGATAACATCCGAGTACCGCTGGATTCGCATGGACAGTTCAACTATAGCTGACGTGCAGCTTTTCGTCAACGGGTTTGACTGTTATTTGAATCATCCAAATCGTCCTTCTTGGGGACAATGAGGATCGCATGTTCTCCGTCCATGATGGTGTCGAACGCGTACTGCTTCCCTAGTTCTTTCAACATGTCCATCGGTGTCATATCGCGAAGGTCGACCTTAACGGTGGGATTGGGCGTACCGTTTGCAATCTGAACCTTCATTTTTCCCGCTTCGGCGATCATCGTAATTGCGGCGTGAAGACTGGCT
>CAMFIS010000177.1 GCA_945952345.1 uncultured Fimbriimonas sp. | reverse complement strand
CTTCCGATCCATCGAAATTTGGTAAAGCAACCGCTAAAGTCGACTCTGGCTACGTCGTCTCTATTACGGCTCCTGGTGGAGTCGTCAATGTTCCGTACGATGGAACACTTCAACTAACGGCCAAGGTTCAGGGGGCTTCTAGTAACGATGTGACGTGGACTACCACGTACGGATCGATTTCTTCGACCGGCCTATTTACGGCACCGAGCACGTCAGGCGATGCCATCGTTAAGGCCGTCAGCGTGACCGACCCGGGTAAGTCTACGATCCTTACGTTGCACGTGGTCCCGCCTATTGCCATCGTGAATGCCTCCGATGTGCGGACGACAATCCCAAAGGGCTACTACGATTTCAAAGCGATGGTCAATGGTGTCGCCTCGAACAACGTCGATTGGACGGCCACGTCAGGAACGATCTCGACCGCAGGCCATTGGATAGCCGATGACACTTTCAACGGATCGGTGACGGTCACGGCCACCAGCAAGGTCGACAACACGAAGTCGGCAACAGCCACGGTGACGGTTGTGCCAAATATGAACGTTCGATTTACATTCCAGACCCTGGGCGATATCGTCTTCGCATTGCGTCCGGACAAAGCTCCGAACACTAGTGCGAATCTTGTGTCGTTGGCCAATGCCAAGTTTTACGATGGAATATTGGTTCACCGATACGAGGTTGGCTTCGTCGTCCAATGGGGCGATCCGCTTACCAAGACGCTACCATTGACCGATCCTTCGATTGGAACTGGCGGACCCGGATACACGATTCCATTTGAAACCAACGACCTGAAGCACCTGCACTACTCGCTCGCAATGGCTCGAGGGGGCGGCATGGATACGGCGGGTAGTCAGATCTACGTCTGCTTGGCGGATCAGCCTACGCTCGATGGCAACTACTGCGTCTTCGGGTCTGTGCTCAGCGGAACTTCCGTCGTCGATGCGCTCCGAAAAGGAGACAAAGTTGTAAGCGCACGCGCAGAGCTGCCGTGATCCTTGCAGTTCTTGTAGCCCTCACTTCGCGTACTCCAATTCTTACGTTTCACGATATCGTGGCAAAGCGGGATAGAACCTCTCTTTGGTTCGATTGTTCGGTGAGCGAACTTGAGGTCCAGATTCGATTCTTTCGTCAAAGAGGAGCGGTATTTGTTTCGACCAAGCAGGTTGCAGACGCCCTGATAACCCACAAGTCTTTGCCAGCCAATGCGGTGTGCCTCACGTTTGCCGACAACTACGAGGGTTTTTACCGATTCGCATTCCCAATTCTGAAGCGGGAGAAGATTCCCGCAACTCAGTTCGTCCACACAGGCTACGTTGGTTCTAGCGTTGGCCGCCCAAAGATGACGTGGGAACAATTGAAGGAGATCGACCGCTCGGGGCTGGTGACTATCGCTTCGCAAACAGTCAGCCACCCTGAGAATCTGTGTGCCCTATCGGATGCGCAAGTGCTCAAAGAATTTCGAGATTCAAAAGCTTCGTTAGAGAAGCGACTCGGTCATTCCGTAGACCAGCTTGCGTATCCGAACGGAAAATTCGACCATAGAATTGCCAAATTAGCGCGAGCGGCGGGTTACCGAATAGCCTATACCGAAGAGTGCCATCCGGCTGAATCTGCGAAGGATATTTACCAGGTTGCACGCTACGTTCATACAAAGTACGCGAAAGCGTGGTTGGACAAAAAATCGAAGTAACCTGGGACAAACCCTGAGTTTGGCAAAGGAACTTGACGATATTTGAATTGTTGAGTTCAGTGAGTGGGAATACTGAGGCCCGCGGAACCTGTTATTGGTTCGGCGAAAGCGATAAGAGGGTTGAGAAAATACTGGAGAGCCAAGGTTTTACCTTGGTTGCAAAGGATTTGGCTCAGCCATTCAAGTTCGAGCCAGAATCGACCCAGTTGTACTATTTTAGTGCTCCCGCCACACCTTCCGACGATATTGTCGCCAAATTGGCGAGCAAGGCCCGATACGGACACACTGTGATTGTGCGCTCAGGTCATGAATCGAAGAAGGAGTGGTACGACGCCGGTGCAGACCTCGTGTTGGTCGATGACATGGGCGGGCTTTTCGACCATTTGCTTAGCTTCGCACTGAGCACCTACGATGAGCGTCGCCATTGGCGGGAAGCCGAAGATCGACTCACAAGGTCCAACGACGACCTGCGCGCAACAATCGAAAGTCTCGAGATTGCATCGAGACGGTTCGAGGCCCTGTTTAGCGGGTTGCCGGTAGGCTGTTTCACGTTCGACTCTCACGGGCTTATCCATGAATGGAACGGACTTTCCAGTTCGATATTTGGCATCGAAGGTTATCAGGCCTTCCTTAACCGTGTCTGGGATATTCTCGATCCTGATTTTACGGGAGTCTGGTCGCAAGAGATCGTAAAGAAGATTTTTGAAACTGGCGAGGGATTGGAGTTCGACTGGAAGTTTATTCGCGACGACGGTGAGACGGTTCACCTGGCTTGCAAAGTCGTCTGCATGACCAACAAGAAAGGCGAAGTCATTGCCGCAGTTGCCGGGAATCTGGATATCACCGCTCGCGTCATTGCCCAGGAGCAGCTTGAGGAACAGATGCGAGAGAATCGCAACTACCTGAAGGTGATGGAGAGGCAACGACTGAAGCTTCAGGAGGCCAACCGTCAGTTGCGACGCCTTGCCGTTACCGATGGATTAACATCGTTAACAAACCGACGACGCTTCAACGAGTTGCTCGAGGAAGTTTTGGATCGTGCAATTCGCCAGAACCAGACGTTCTCGGTCTTGATGTTCGACATCGATCACTTCAAATCGCTGAACGACGTGTTTGGACACCAAGCCGGTGACGAGATTCTGGAACAGTTTGCGAAGGTTTTAAAAGAGACGGCACGACGATACGAACGTCCGGCCCGATATGGCGGCGAAGAGTTTGCCATCATCTTGGACAATTGCGATCGGCAGTCATGCTTGATTGCCGCAGAGCGTTTCCGATCGGCGATCAATGATTACCATTGGCCCTACCGAGCGGTAACGGCGAGCATTGGATGTTCGACTTTTTCGGGAATCGAGAGCGTGCGAGATTTGGTGGAGCAAGCAGATATTGCGCTGTACGCCTCGAAGAAAGCGGGTCGAAACCGCGTAACGCACATCGACGATATCCCCCGCGAAGCTCGTGAGCAAAAAGCCGCTTAGGCTAGGCCAACCGCCATCTGTACAATATCGACCGAGTTTTCGGGCGATATCTCTTCGATGGCAACCCATTCCACCAGATCAGTTGTTCCATCTGTTTCGTTTCTCAACTCGCCACCAAGACGGTTAACTGAGAAGATGAACTGCAGAACGTGGTAGTCGATCGCTGGCTCGCAATGGAGGCGGGAGTTTGTACGAATAATATCGACGGCTTCGACCGCGAGGCCAGTTTCTTCCAAGACTTCTCGGGCGAGAGTCTCTTGAATTGACTCTCCAAACTCATTTCCTCCTCCTGGCAGGGTCCATTTTCCAAAGTGTTCGTTGTTCACGCAGAGTCTACAGAGGAGTATTTTGCCGTCCTCCATCATCACGGCGTAACATCCGATTCGAGTTTGGCGTGGTTTGGACATGGCGGGAGAATATAGAATAGCTGAATATGGCGTACGCAAAGCTGGTTAAGCCGGGGTCAAGGGTGGATCTCGATGACGTGAATCCTTCAAAGACGGACGGACTAACGAAGGAAGAGGCGGAAGCCCGAATCGAGGAGCTTGGCGCCAAGGTGAGCAAGCTGCAAGAACTGCACTACGCGGCTTCCGAGAATCCGCTTCTCATAGTTTTGCAGGGGCCGGATACCTCGGGCAAGGACGGCACAATCCGCAACATCATGCGGTTTATGAATGCGCAGTCGACGCGGGTTGCATCGTTTAAGGCTCCCTCAGCAATTGAGCTCGCGCACGATTTTCTTTGGCGAATTCACCAGCAGACTCCTCAGAAGGGCGAGACGGTGATCTTCAACCGCTCGCATTATGAGGATGTCCTTATCGTTCGCGTCCATGATTTGGTGCCGAAGGACATTTGGAAGAAGCGGTACAAGACAATCAACGAGTTTGAAGATGTGCTGGTGAAGTCGGGCACGATCATTCTCAAGTTCTATTTGTGCATTTCCAAGGAAGAGCAGAAGGAGCGGCTCGTGGCGAGACAGCAGGATCCGTCGAAGGCGTGGAAGCTGAGCGTGGGCGACTGGAAGGAACGGGAGTACTGGGACGAATACGTGAAGGCTTACGAGGCGGCTCTTGAGGAGTGCTCGACCGATCAGGCTCCTTGGCGGATTATTCGGGCGAATGAGAAGTGGTTCCGGAATCTATCCGTGCTTGAGGCAATTCACGATGCGCTGAAACCTTTCGAGGACGATTGGCGAGAGAAGCTTGAGAAGATTGGGAAGAAAGCTTTGGCGGATATTGAGGAATACGAGAAGGGGAAATGAGTCTTGAGTCTTGAGTCTTGAGTTGCGAGGATGTGTTTCTCAACTCACAACTCAGGACACGCAACTCACGGCTAAAACAACTTGCTTCCAACTTTCACATTCTCACTCAGCGGGGTGACGATGGTGGCTTCGCCGCTATCGGCTTTCGTGACTTGGACGCCGAGGGTGAGGAATTCGGAGGCGACGCCTCCCACAAAGCGTGGCTCGAAGTTGAGAACGCCGAAGATGTAACGACCCACGAGTTCATCAGGCGCGTGAGTGGTAAGGCGGCCGACGCTGGTTCGGATGCCGTACTTGCCGAAGTCTGCGCGGATAATGTAGGAGGGTTTCGGGGCATCGACGGCTAGCTCGGCGCTGAGCACCTTGCCCATGCGAATGTCGAGGAGATCGAGGGACTCCTCTTTGGAGACGGTGGGCTTGAGGTCACTCATGAGATTCATTATGGGGAGTTGTGAGGGGTTGCTGGTTAAGATATCTAGATCCACAGAGGTCGGCATCGATCGATCGGCTGTCCTACCCCCTCCGCTCCACGACAAAGTCACCGTGGAGCACCTCCCCCAGGGGCGGAGCGTGGTTAGTCGGTTCGCTCCATATGCTTTCAATTGATTGAAGCAATAAATTACTGGAAACTAAACGCACTCCGAGGCCATTTCACTCGTATGAACCTTAGAATGGTCAAGCAATTCGGAATCGGAGGCGCGGTTGGTGCGCTCGTGATCTGCGCGGCGTGTGCCATGAACTCGGCGCCCGCGAGTGCGGCTCAGGTCGGGACGGCGCAAGCCCCTAAGAAGAAGATGGAAGGAAAAACGTTAACGGTTGCCGGCGGATGCTTTTGGTGCGTCGAAGCTCAGTTTGAAGAATTGATCGGCGTACTCGACGTGGAAAGCGGATATGCCGGTGGAGCATCGAAGGACGTCACGTACGAGGAAGTATGCACGGGTCGCACGGGCCATGCGGAGGCGGTGAAGATCACCTATGATCCGAAATTGGTGAACGAAGGCGATTTGCTTCGGATCTTTTTGGTCGCCCACGATCCGACTCAGTTGAACCGACAGGGACCAGACGAAGGCACGCAATATCGATCCGCGATTTTCTACGCCAATGACGAGGAAAAGGCGCTAGCGGCGAAGATCATCAAGGAAGTCGACGACGCACACATCTATCCGAAGAAGATCGTGACCTCACTGGAGCCGTTGAAGGTTTACGTCCGAGCCGAGGAGTACCACCAGGATTATTTCAAGAAGTACGAGAAGGCGACGGACGAAGAGCGCAGCCACATGAACGCGGGCTACTGTTCGTTCGTGGTGTCGCCGAAGGTGGCCAAGTTCCGCGAGCACTTCAAGGACAAGCTTAAGAAGAACGGGTGAGTCCTGAGTTTTGAGCGGCCTAGTGGATCGAGTTAGATTTGCCGGCTAGCGCCGGGGTCGCTAGTCACGACGTAATCATAGAGTCGCTTTTCCTGGCCGCTCCTCGGACTTGGACAATAATGGCCTCAAACCCAGCCCTGCGCATTCGGTCGCTTTGGCTCCCTCCGCTTGGACTGGGCTAATTTGGAGCCGCCCCCTTGGGGCTGAGATCGCCGTATCCAAAATCTGGTTGGCTCGTTCGAGGATATGAAGGAAGGGAACTCAGTTAACGCTCATGCGTTGAAAGTTGCAAGCTGAGTGCCCTAAGCTCACAACTCAAGACTCAAAACTCAAAACTACCCGTGCTGATAGATGCTGTATGAGTCCCATTCGGGATTCAGGGCGTGGCGGAGGCTGCAGATTTGGCCGACGTGGTAGAACTCGTGGGCGATGAGGAAGTCTTTGGCCAGCGAAGGTTTAGTTTCGAAGTGCTCAAGGCTTAATGCTTTCGCTTTGGCTCGCTCGGTGCGGAAAGTATCGAGGGCATCGGACATGGATGAAGCCTCGAGTTTGTAGCTGCCCCAATTGTATTTCTCACCGGCAACCATCGCTTGGACTGCCTTGCAGCATTCGATCAGATGTTCTACACACTCGCGCATCGACATCACGACGGGAATCGGTTTGGCGGTGAAGTCCGATTCCGATACGTCCTTCAGGCTGGCGAACAACTGAAACTCGCTTTCGTTCAGGAGTGATTCGGCAAAGTCATGTGCGGTCATAGGCAGAGTATAGAATGAATCGTGCGCAGTTCGGACCTCACCCCAGAGATGATCGTTCAGGGATATGTGGATGGGTGGTTTCCGATGGTGATGGACGAGAAGACCACCCGCACCGAGTGGCTGCGCCCCTATAGCCGGTGCTTGTTTCCCATCGAGGGCATTCACGTTTCGCGGTCCCTGGCCAAGACCATTAAGAAACAAAAGTTCGAGGTTCGATTCGATACAGCGTTCGAAGAAGTCATCCGCTCTTGCCGACGACCCGACAACAACTGGATCAATGAAGACTTCATCCGCGTGTACACGCAAATTTACAAACAAGGCTGGGGCCACTGTGCAGAATGCTGGTTTTGCGAAAACCTGGTAGGCGGGGTTTATGGCATCGCAATCGGTGGCGTATTTTATGCCGAGTCTATGTTCCATCGGATGACCGATGCATCAAAGGTCGCACTTCATTCTCTGGTTGAAACTTGCCGGGAGCGAGGCTTCGTATTGTTCGATGCACAGATCATGAATCCGCATTTGGAGAGCCTTGGCGCGTTCGAGATTCCCGATGAGGATTACCGGGGTCAACTGGCTCAAGCGCTCAAGGTTCACACCAACTGGTCACTTGAATTGAAATAAGAATAGTATTATAAAAAGGGGAGAGAAAGACATGGCATCGAGGCTCATGAACATTAGCGAGATCCAGACAGCTTACGACAAGCTATCTCGCGACAACAATATGATGGCGCTTTCGGCCGTGCTTCGCATCGGAGCCGAGCAGATCGAGCGCCGAGGGAAACTCGGTTTCTTTCGCAATATCGTCATCGGCACGGCCGTGATCGCCGCAGTTTTGGCGATTGCCGCTGCCTTCGTTCCGGAAAACATCAAGCCTCAGCTTCAGATTTGGCAGATCATCGCGGTCGTCATTTGTGTGGCGGCATTGGCGTTGGTATGGCGAGTTCGCAACCAGATGGAGCAGTTCATCCAGGACGAGCAGAAGATCCGCGTGATGATGGTTGAAACGGCGCAGCGAATCGTGGGCGTGCCAACGTTCAATCCGACTCCGCTTTCGGAAGAGCTGCGAGGCACCCTTAAGAATGCGGTGGCCCACATGAAGGCCCAGCCGAGCGAAGAGCTTTCCGCGATTATCGATCGCCACTAAGCAGGCGTTTGGATTCGTCCCGAACTGGCTCGAAGCCGGTTTCCTCTCCATATTGTCTCGCGATGTGCTGCATCACGATGGCGGTCGCGGTGGCGACATTGAGCGAGCCCATGAGCCCGAACATCGGGATGCCGACGCAAACGTCGCACTGTTCGGCGATGGGCTTGGGAACACCTGTCATTTCAGAACCAACGATGAGGACGAGGGGGAACTTGTAGTCGTGGTAAGCAAAGTCGACGGCGTTGTCGGATAGCGTGAGGGCAACTTTATAGGCTTCTGGCTTCTGGTTCAAGGCATCTTGGGCCGCGATCCAACGGTAAGGCT
>CAMFIS010000176.1 GCA_945952345.1 uncultured Fimbriimonas sp. | reverse complement strand
AAAGGTCGCCACGTGCGACGGCGGTGGTGACTTCCGCGATGTTTCGAACCTGGGACGTGAGGTTGCCGGCCATCGCATTTACCGAGTCGGTAAGGTCTTTCCACGTACCACCAACGCCAGGCACAACGGCTTGTCCACCAAGGCGTCCGTCGGTGCCGACTTCTCGGGCAACACGAGTGACTTCAGCCGCGAACGATCGGAGCTGTTCAACCATCGTGTTCAGGGTCTCTTTCAGGAGGAGAATCTCGCCACGGACGTCGACGGTGATCTTCTTCGATAGGTCGCCGCCCGCAATTGCGGTGGCGACCTCGGCGATGTTTCTCACCTGGCCAGTGAGGTTTCCAGCCATCGAGTTCACGTTGTCGGTAAGGTCCTTCCAAGTTCCTGCGACACCTGGCACCTGAGCTTGGCCACCCAGCTTTCCTTCGGTACCAACTTCTCTCGCAACTCGGCTAACTTCCGAAGAGAAAGCATTGAGCTGGTCGACCATCGTATTGATCGTGTTCTTGAGTTCGAGGATTTCGCCCTTCACGTCCACGGTGATCTTTCGGGAAAGGTCACCGCGTGCGACGGCGGTCGTAACTTCTGCAATATTTCGAACCTGAGACGTGAGGTTCGAGGCCATGAAATTCACGTTGTCCGTCAATTCTTTCCACGTTCCGCCCACACCTGCCACCTGGGCTTGACCGCCCAGCTTTCCTTCGGTACCGACTTCTTTGGCCACACGCGTAACTTCCGAAGAAAACGCGTTGAGCTGGTCGACCATAACGTTGATGGTTTCTTTTAAGAGGAGGATTTCACCGCTAACGTTCACCGTGATTTTCTTGGAGAGGTCTCCACCGGCAATGGCGGTGGCGACTTCGGCGATGTTTCGCACCTGGGCGGTCAAGTTGCCGGCCATCGAGTTGACGTTGTCGGTAAGGTCCTTCCAGGTTCCAGCTACGCCTGGCACCTGGGCCTGGCCACCGAGCTTTCCTTCGGTTCCGACTTCTCGGGCAACACGGGTGACTTCCGAGGAGAAAGCGTTGAGCTGGTCGACCATCGTGTTGATCGTGTTCTTCAGTTCAAGGATTTCGCCTTTCACGTCGACCGTAATCTTTCTCGAAAGGTCGCCACGTGCGACGGCGGTGGTGACTTCCGCGATGTTTCGAACCTGGGATGTGAGGTTCGAGGCCATGGCATTAACGGAGTCTGTAAGATCCTTCCAGGTTCCAGCTACGCCAGGAACGACCGCTTGTCCTCCCAGCTTTCCGTCGGTGCCGACCTCACGGGCAACACGCGTTACTTCCGAAGCGAACGACCGCAGCTGATCGACCATCGTGTTGATCGCTTCTTTCAATTGAAGGATTTCGCCCTTTACGTCGACCGTGATCTTGCGCGAAAGGTCGCCACTGGCGACGGCAATGGTAACGTCCGAGATATTTCGTACTTGAGCCGTGAGGTTCGATGCCATCGAGTTCACGCCATCCGTGAGGTCTTTCCATACGCCGCTCATGCCGCGGACCTTGGCTTGGCCGCCGAGCTTTCCGTCTGCTCCGACTTCTCGGGCCACGCGCGTGACCTCGGAGGTGAAGACGCCAAGCTGCTGGATCATGGTGTTGACGATCTTCGCCGAGCGAAGGAACTCGCCTTCGAGAGGTCGGCCATCGACGTCAAGTCGGACTGTCTGCTGGAGGTCCCCTTCTGCCACGGCCGCAATGGCACGGGTTACTTCTCGGGTCGGTCGGAAGAGATCCTCGATCAGCTCATTGACCGAACGCTCCATTTCTCCCCAGGAACCCGAGGAGCGGTCCATACGAATTCGTTGGCGAGTCTTTCCTTCCTTGCCGACGCCTTGGCCGACTCGCTTGAGCTCTTGGGCCATATTCTGATTGGCGGTTACGATTGCGTTAAATGCTTCAGCGATACGGCCCTCGACGCCTGCTTTGTCGGAAGGAAGGCGAACCGAGAAATCTCCGTCGCGTGCGGTTTGAAGAGCTTCGAGCAGATAGCTGAGTTCGTGACGATTGGTGGCCTCGTCACCGGTGGTAATCGCGTGGGTCAATGTTTCGGGAGTTTGTATTACGCTTGCCATTCTTTTATCACGACCTGCAGCCTTCCGGCATGGGATGCGATCTGCGAATCGTGCACTTGAAGGTTCGACGGTGAACCTAAACTCGCCTTGCTTTCAATCCGTATAAGTGACCCACGCCCGTAGATTCAACAATATTCCAATGCCTTGCAGGAAAGGAAAGATATCGTATTATCACGTGATGCGAGCGAGCTTCGTCAAGAAAGAAATTGTAGCAACAGCCCTTAGACCTAGTGAGAAGCATGGAGCGGTACAAAATGCAGGTTGGCCAGTTGGAAACTTGTATGAATCGTATTTCAGCATTCGGTCAGACGTGGCTGCTGTCTGCTTTTAAGCTTCGTCGACAACTGCGCCAAATTTCCGGGTCCGCCGTTGATACTCTTTGACGGCATCGAGAAGGTGCTGGCTGGAAAATTCTGGCCAAGGGTCATTGGTAACCCACAGCTCGCAGTAGGCGCCCTGCCACAACAGGAAGTTGGACCATCGCATCTCACCAGCGGTGCGGATCATGAGGTCTGGTTCTGGATGGTGGGGATTGTAAAGGTGAGCGGAGATGATGGTTTCATCGATGTCCTCCGGTTCAAATCCAGCCGCAACGACGTCGCGCACCGCATCGACGATTTCGGCTCGACCACCGTAATTGACGGCGAGTGTAAAAACGATGCCAGTGTTCTCAGCCGTCGTTTCCATGCCATGCTCGAGAGCGTCTTGAAGGCCTTTCGGTAATTCCTCGATACGACCCGAAACGTTCACGCGAACGTTGTTCTGGTGCATGGTTCTGAGTTCTTCGCGCGCTGCCGTTTCGATGAGCTTCATCAACCCGGAAACTTCATCTTCGGGTCTTCGCCAGTTCTCGGCGGAGAAGGCATACACCGTGAGGTATTTGATGCCCAGTTCACTAGCATCCAGGAGTGCACCTCGCAAAGCCTTATAGCCTTCACGATGTCCCAAGAGGCGCTGCCACCCCTTCTTTTTCGCCCAGCGACCGTTGCCGTCCATGATGATGGCGACATGGCCGGGAAGACGGTCGAGATCGATTCCGAGTCCGACCGCCTTCTTTTGCAGGCGATTAAGGGTTGCCGACGACATTAGACTTGGAGGAGTTCGGCCTCTTTCTTCTTGCTCAGATCGTCTGCCTTGGCGATGAATCCGTCGGTGATCTTTTGAACCTTGGCTTCGCCACCTTTTACGTCGTCTTCCGTGATCTCTTTCTTCTTCTCCAGTCCTTTGATGTGATCGTTCGCGTCGCGTCGAATGTTGCGAATGCTTACTCGACACTGCTCAGTTCGCGAGTGAACCGTCTTGACCATTTCCTTTCTGCGATCCTCGGTCATTTGCGGGAAGGTTAGGCGAATACCGCTTCCGTCATTCACTGGATTAATTCCAAGATCGCTCTTCATGATCGCCTTTTCAATGATGGGCATCATATGCTTCTCGTAAGGCTGAATCAGCAACTGGCGAGGCTCGGGAACGCTGACGTTCGCAATCTGGTTGATGGGAGTCTCGACTCCGTAGTACTCAACATGCACACGTTCGAGCACGGCGGGGGTAGCTCGGCCAGTTCGGTACGTTCCAAAGTCATGCACCATGGCGTCGATGGCATGCTGCATTTTGTTTTCTGCGTCCTGCAAGATATCGTTTACACTCATTCGTTTTCCTCTCCAACTAAGGTGCCCGACTGTCCGCCGGTGAGGGCGTCGAGCAGGCTTCCTGGCTTGTGAAAATCTAGCACGATCATTGGCATTTTGTGTTGCTCCGCCATCGTGAAAGCGGTTTGGTCCATGACCTTAAGACGGTCTTGAATCGCCTTGGTGTACGACAATCGGTCGTATCGCTTGGCGCTGGGGTTCTTTTTCGGGTCGCTATCGTACACCCCGTCGACCTTGGTGGCTTTCACCAAAACGTCGGCCTCGATTTCGAGGGCGCGGAGTACGGCGGCGGTGTCGGTCGAGAAGAAGGGGTTACCAGTTCCAGCGGCGAGGACGACCATGCGTCCTTTTTCCATATGCCGCAGGGTACGTCGTCGAATAAATGGTTCGGCAACCGAAGCGATGGTGATGGCGCTCTGGACGCGGACTTCGATTCCCTGACGCTCGATTGCACTCTGGAGACCCAGCGAATTCATCAGGGTTCCCAGCATTCCCATTTGATCGGCTACCGAACGATCGATGCCACCTTCAACCGAGAACGTTTCGCCGCGGATGAAGTTCCCGCCTCCAACGACGATGGCGCTTTGGATCCCGGCGCGATGGACAGCCGCGACTTCGCCGGCAATGTAGTTAAGTATGTGGGGGTCGAGACCAAATTTAAGGTCTCCGGCGAGGGCTTCGCCGCTGAGTTTTATGAGTGCGCGTTTATAGGGTTTTCGAGCGGATGCCAAGCGGTGCCTCTTGGGTTGTCAGTGTACCAGCGTGAGGTGGGGCGGAAGAAGTGAAAGAAGCGAAAGAGCTCGCTGGTTGTCGAGCTATCCAAAAGGGCTTAGAATGAATTTGTGAACGAGCAGTGGTTTCGGCGGATGCATAAGATTGGATTCGTATTGAACACGGTTATGATGTTCGTGGCCGTGGTCCTGGCCTATCGCTTGGTTGTCTGCTTCGACCATTTGGCGGGAGATTATTCCGGTTCTTCGGAGGTTATCTTTATGACCATCATGACGCTATTCCTCTTGCCCGCGATTCGAAAGTTCTGGAAGCAGGTCAGATCAATTTAAGATCATCAATCTCATTGGCGATATTTCGCCTTGCTTGGGCTTCGTGAGATTCGAACAAATGGTCCGTCAAGTAGATTCTTTCACGCTCTAGGAACCGGCGCAAGACCTGAGTGCGGCCTGCCCGGTATTTGTCGTCGGGAACGAACGCATATTCCTTGCGAATGGCGTCGGCATAGGTGCGGTAATTGGCTTCAGACTCTCCAAGGATCGCCAGGTCGGCGTCGATCATGATGCTCGAAAGCGGATCCATGGGTAGTGGCACGTGGGCCTTGGTGCACAGGATGAGGGCCGACACTTCGTCGATAAAGGCTTGCGGAAATGCCAAATTCTGAAGAATGGTAGCGGCCAGTTCGGCGCTTTGCTCTTCATTGTCTTTCCCGGTGGGATCGTAAATAGCGTCGTGGTAGAGGATGGCGACAAACAACTCGTCGGATTCGATCAACCCATCGGCAAAGGTGAGCATATGTTTTACATGATCAAAGTTATGGTAGTGCCGGGTCGGGGACGAATATCGATCGACGAGCGACTTCATCAGGTCCGGAGGGCCGCCGAAGCAGCCGAACTTGGCATACAGTCGGTTCCACCGACTGAATACTTTAAGCGTAGAGATTTCAGCGTCCACGGTGGAATGTTAGCGGAAACGCATCTTTGGCTGGGAATCGGTTTTGGAGGTCCGGTTCGAATTGTGAGATTTCGTAGTCATGCCGACTGGAATACGACACCTTGCCGCCCGAATACCGCAGGGGCACGATGTTCGCGAACTTAAACTGGTTACCTTCAAACGTCAGCTTATACATTGCCGTCTCCCCTCCACCGGGATTAACGAAATTTCCCAGTGAATAGATGATCGGCTTTCCTTTATAGAGTTCGGCGGGCTCCAAAACGTGGGGATGGGCGCCAACCACGACGTCGGCTCCGGCATCGACAAATAAGCGTCCCAGCGATACTTGGTACGGGGCAGGGAGGGGCTGACGTTCGACGCCCCAGTGCAGAGCGACGACCACGACATCTGCCTTCGTTCGCGCTTTTGCCACGATCGCCTGAAGGGTCGCCAACTCTTTGGGGCCGTTGTTGCCCTGCATGGTTAGCGTGGCGATTCCCGGCGAATCGACTCGCGCTGGCGTGCACTTTCGCAAGGCTTCGTGGGACAAAAAGGAAAGATAGGATAGGAAGGCAACTCGAGTGCCATCGGGCGCAACCACAATTGCTGGCTCAACCGCCTTGGCCCAGTTGTCGCCGGCTCCTGCGTGAGCGATCCCCATGCTATCGAGGAGTTTGGCCATCTGACGCATTCCTGCAGCTCCCGCATCCATGCAGTGGTTGTTTCCCAAACTCACCACATCCACGCCAGCGGCTTTCAGCTTTGGCAAGTGCTTTGTGCTGGCGGTGAGGATAAATTGGGTGCGCGCCGCAAGTTCGGCCGCCGACTTACGCGAAGTTCGATCGCGCACATTTGTCATTGGAATCTCGAGGTTGGCGTAGAAAATCGCCTCGGGTGGAACCTTTAGCTTTTCGAATACCGGCGTTTTCTCGCCAACGCCATTTAGCATGATGTCACCCGCGCAAAACAGATTCCACATCCGCGGCTGCAAAACGGCCAAAGCGATTGAGGCGAGCATCGAATCAAAGACGCCGAGAAAAGGCAAATGGATTCCTTATTACCTTGGTACTCATTTGCATAAAAATCTTGTTTAGAGAGCGCCATTGGAACACTTCCTGCCACCAAAAGTTCCTATCCGAATTACTTCGGTGCGAGGAAATCCAAATGAATCATAAGTTGACAGCTCTTGCGACTGGCGCCTTCTTGACGTCGTTCGCTTTGGCGGGAACGTATACGTTCACCCCATCCAACTCCGATCTGAGCAATCTGGACCACTACTCCTACTACACATGGGGAATTGGCTTCAACGTCCCACAGGGAGAAACCATCACTGGCGCGTCCCTTACGATCAAGAACATCTACGACTGGACGGTCGAAGACGGTGACATGCTTTATGTCCACCTGCTCGACAACCCAGCGCTTGGTGTGACCACTTTCGTCGACAACCAAGGCGGCGGCGACAATTTCGCCGGCCAAGGCATGCTGATCGGAACCTGGAGCGATCCAGCCGGTGGCAAGGCAACTGGCTTCGACCTCACCATGAACCTCAACGCTCAGGGTGTTGCTCTGCTGAACCAATATGCAGCTGATGGCAAATTTGGTTTCGGCTTCGACCCGGACTGCCACTACTTCAACGATGGCGTTTCGGTCACCGTGAAGACGGCTCCTGTTCCGGAACCCGCCAGCCTCGCAACTCTTGCGATTGGTGGCGCTGCTCTAATCCGACGCCGACGACAGAAGAAGGCTTAACCCCTTCCGAGTCACCCTTGAAGCCGGTAGGGTCTTGCGACCTGCCGGCTTTTTCGTGTCTTAACGGAATAACTGCGATGGTTTTGGGCTTCCGGGCGTAATGCATTAAAGGGTACAATTTAGCAATCCCAACGCGAGAGTGCTAACTTTCGCGTGGCAATCCTACGGAGGAAATCCTAACTACACAACAATGGCAAGCTTGAAACCACTCGGTGATAAAGTCGTCGTTGAGGTGCTCGATGCAGAAGAAAAGACTGCAAGCGGCATCTACCTGCCTGACAGCGCGAAGAAGAAACCGCAAGAAGGCACCGTCATCGCTACCGGAAACGGCCGCGTGCTGGACAGCGGAGAGCGCAACAAGCTCACCGTCAAGGTCGGCGACAAGGTCCTTTTCAGTAAGTACGGCGGCAACGAAGTACAACTCGACGGGAAGGAATACACCATCCTGGACGAGGACCAAATCTACGCCATCTTAGGCAAATAACGAACTCTCATGGCCGATTATCGCAATCTCGACGTTTGGCAAATGGGTCGCACTATCGTGACGACCGCCTATCGATTTACAGAACTTTTGCCTGAAGCCGAGAAGACCGGCCTTACCCAACAAATCAAGACTGCGGCGATTGCCGTTCCCGCCGCCATCGCCGATGGCGCTGGACGTGCAAACGACGTGCAGTTCCTGCGGCTGATCCAAGACGCATTGGGTGCGATTTCCGCACTCGACACGCTGGTGATGCTCGCCGCCGATCTCGAATACGTCGAGGAGTTCCATACTCACGATCTCGAGAAGCGAACCAAAGAACTCTCGCTCAAGCTTCGGGCCTTGGCTTCGAAGCTAGAAAGCGATGCTTTTGGCGTCCGGAAACGACAATTCGACGGTCCTCCTCCTCGCTATCGCCGGGATGAAGAAGGCG
>CAMFIS010000175.1 GCA_945952345.1 uncultured Fimbriimonas sp. | reverse complement strand
AAGCGAACCCGCGCCAACGTCGCCGAGGCCGCCACGCATGCCGCCGACGAGCTGCGCCATCGTACCCTTCAGAAGACCCTTAAACGGAACGCGACCTTCGACGCCTTCCGGAACGATGACTGCGCCAGATTCCTTGATCTGCATGTAGCGATCGCTGGAGCCAGACTTCATTGCGCCCACCGAGCCCATGCCGCGGTACACCTTGTACGCCCGGTTACGGTAAATCTCGATCTCACCTGGCGACTCTTCGCATCCGGCGAACATGTTGCCCATCATGACCGCATTCGCACCAGCGGCAAGGCACTTCACCACGTCGCCCGAAGAGCGGATGCCGCCGTCGGCGATGGTTGGAATTCCGAGCTTCACTGCTTCCTCAGCGCAGTCTCGCACCGCCGTGAACTGTGGAACTCCAACGCCCGCCACCACCCGGGTGGTACAGATCGAACCCGCACCGATTCCAATTCGAAGCGCATCGGCGCCAAGCTCGTGCAGAGCCTTCACACCGGCAGCCGTCGCCACGTTTCCGGCGATGACCTTGAGGTCCGGAAGCTTCTCTTTGAGCATCTTCAGGCAGTTCATCACGCCCTTGCTGTGGCCGTGGGCGGCGTCGATCACAACGAAGTCGACACCGGCATCGTGCAGCGCCTTGGCTCGCTCGTATGGCTCTCGAAGTGCCCCAATCGCCGCGCCAACGCAAAGTCGGCCTTTGGTGTCCTTGGTGGAATTCGGATGTTGCTGAACCTTGAGGATGTCCTTGATTGTAATGAGACCCTTCAGCATTCCCTCGGCATCGACGATGGGCAGCTTTTCGATACGATTTGTGGCAAGAATCTGCTGGGCCTGCTCGAGCGTGGTGCCTTGGGCCGCGGTCACTAAGTCGCTCGATGTCATGCGAAGCTTGATGGCTTGGGTGTAGTCGGTTTCAAATCGGATGTCGCGGTTGGTAAGAATTCCGACCAACTTCCCTTCGGAGTCGACGATGGGAACACCAGAAATGTGATACCGCTCCATGAGGTTGACGGCGTCTTGCAGCGTCTCCTCGGCGGTGAGTTTGAAGGGCTTGGTAATGACTCCACTTTCGGACCGCTTGACTCGGTCGACGGCGGCGGCTTGCTCGTCGATCGACATGGTTCGATGGAGGACGCCGACACCGCCTTCGCGGGCCATGGCGATCGCCATTCGGGCGTCGGTTACGGTGTCCATCGGGGCCGAAATAATCGGCACTTTGAGCCTAATTCCAGGCAGCAATTGGGAGCTAAGATCAACTTCGCTGGGTAAGACCTCGGTTTTGGCGGGAATCAAAAGAACGTCGTCAAAACTGAGCCCTTCGCGGTATGAAGCCATAGAAGAGTATGACATATCACGGGAGCGAAAGAAGCGGATGATGCGGCAAAGCCAGTGGAGGATGATGCGATTCTTGGTCCCGGAGGGGTTATTTTATTTACGCGCCAGAGTGCGATTTTCAAGTCTTCTTTGCTCTGGCCGTGCCGCTTCTTTGCGCTTCCCCCGCTACGAACCAAGCCGGAAATCTGCAAACTCGCCAACCGCCAACGAACCCATCACTCCCGCCTCGCCATTTGCCTCGGCTCCCGCCACGGTGTAGCCACGAATCGCTTCTGCCAGCGTGATATTCTCGCTGGCCACGAAGCCTTCGGGCCGCGAAACCGCCGACCGGACGCCATCCATCGGGTCACCGGGGACGATGGGCCGATCCGAACTTAGACTCACTTTCAAACCGGCATCGAGGCATGACCGAACGCGGTTCAGACTTGAGGCTCGCTCTTCGCCAAGTTGCCTTCGGTATACGTGCCCGAAGCGAAGAAGAAACTCGGGTTGGAAGGTCATGAAACAGTCGAGCGTCTGAAGTCGAGCAATCTGATCGTCGCTGAGGAGCATGGCATGCTCCAGTCGATGGCGCGACGGAACGCCGGTCGCTTCGAATGCATCCATCACCAGGTCGATTGCGTAGTCTCCGATGGCGTGGATGGCCACTTGGTAGCCCGCATCGCTCGCCGTCATTGTCATCGCCTTTAGCTTTTCGGGAGCATAGATCAGTTGTCCGCTCGTCCCTTCTTGGCGAGTATTCACGGCGTTGAGCGAGATCACCGGCCCCTTTGCAGGTTGACCCGAATAGGAGCCATAGATGGCCGCCGTCGCCGAACCGATAGCTCCGTCCGCGAACAGCTTGATTCCGCAAACCTTGACGCGATCCTTGTCTTCAATTCCGGCTTCCAGCTCTCGAAACCTTTCGAGTCCAACCCCTTTGGGACCGAACACTTCCTTCCATTGGACATAGTGTCTCGTCCGAATCCGGCAACCCTTGGATGAGGCGATTTGATAAGCTTTGAGCTCGGTTTCTATATCAAATAAACCCGTCATCATGTCCGACGCACACGTGATTCCGAGGTCGGACATCTTCTCCCCAGCCCTTAGAATTGCCTCGATCATGTCGTCCAACGCAGGCGCCGGTGTCGCACGCCAGAGGATCTCATGGGCGTCTTCGAGGACGACTCCGTTCATCCGTCCGCTGACATCGCGAACGAACTCTCCGCCTTCAGGATCGGGCGTCGATTCGGTCACTCCGGCCAGACGCAGAGCCTCCGAGTTCGCCACTGAGCAATGTCCGTTGTAGTGGCGAAGCAGGATGGGGCGCGCTGACGAAATCTTGTCCAGGTCATCTCGAGTGACGTGGACACCGTCGGCGAATTTGTTGTGGTCGTACTGAATCGCCAGCAGCCAGCCATCCGGATGTGAACGATGGCGACTCGCTACGCCATCCAGAATTTCGCTTCGAGTCGCGCAATTGCGAAGATCGAGTTTGAGGAGATCGAGGCCGCTCGGCAGAATGTGGCAGTGCGAATCGATGAACCCAGGATAAAGCACCTTCCCGCCGCAATCGAGCACTTCATCGGCTTCAACATTCAGAGGACTCGAAGTAGGCGCAACCAAAACTCGCCCCTCTTCGACCACCATCGAGGACAGTTCTGAGGACTCCCACCACCGAAAATTCGTTAATTTTTGTCGCAATGCAGAACCTCTTGGACCACTCGCTCAGCACTCTCGAGCGCGCCTTCGATGAATCCTACCCAGGTGGCGGTGTGCTCTCCCGCAAAATGCACGCGATCGAACGGCACCACGATATTCTGGGAGTGTTCTAGGGCGTAACCCGGGGCGTAATGACTGAATGCCCCTCGGGAATACGGATCGTGAACCCAGTCATGAATCCATCCCCTTTCAAAGGATTCCGTGGCTTCCGGGAAGTACTGGCTCAACTCATACAACGCAGCGGAAACTGGCTCGGTCAGCGAGGTCCACTCAACCGCTCTCTCGCCGCAAATGTAGGCAATCAGAACCGGCGCTCCGCCTCGAGTGCCATCCCACATTTGCTGCAGCGCGCCATCGCAATGGAATCTCCCGCAGAATCCTCGCTCGTTCCACCATGGTTGTTTGAACTGTAGGGCAATCTTGATCGCTCGGCTCATGCCGCACGCTTCGATAGCGCACCTTTTCGCCGAAGGCAACGGCGGGTCGAACACAATGTGCTCGAGGCAAGGTGGAGGCAGGGTCAGGATCACTCTGTCGAAGACTTCCGATGTGTCGTCGAAATGCAGGGTGACTTTCCCGGCTAACTGCGTGACTCGTCGCAGCACTTGACCCAGGCGAAGCTCCCCCAGCATTGCGCCCTGCATCGCTTCCAGCAACCTCGAGAATCCAAGGGGAGTGCGGTAAGCGCTCATCTCGCTCTCACCTCGATTCAGGTTCTCACGGTCGATGTAATGGATATATCCGGTCAGCCATCCAAGAAGGCCGATACGGTTCAGGTCGTCGCCTTCGTCACTGCGGAGATTGGCGTTCATCCACCAGAATCCGCGCTCACTTTGGCAATTCTGTTTGAGAAAGGAAGCTAAATCCAGCGAATCGTATTTGGCGAACTTCCGGTTCTTCCACGCGGGCAATTCGGGGTGCCGTGGCAAGGCCCGGGCCGAGAGTTGGGCCGCCGTTTCGTCCTCCACCAGATCTGGCCAAAGGTCGTCGGTGCGCCTCACCTCACCCTTGAAGATTGCGAGCGACGGTTCTCGAACCGCCTCATCTAAACCGCCTTGGATGGAGTTGATAAGCTTATGCAGGCGCGGTTGGTCCGCGTCGATCCATTCTCCGCCGGCCTCGTAAGTCGCATCGCCATCGTGAACGGTTTCAAGCCGCCCACCCACTCTGTCCCTGGCTTCGAATACGGTGACATCGTGGCCCAGAACTCCCAGCAAACCGGCGGTCTGCATGCCCGAGATTCCTGCCCCAACGGCGGCTATCTTCACTTCTTGGGCCTCGCCACCGAGATAAGCACGAGACCAAGAATCATGAGCAGGACCGAGCCAAGGCGAAACCAGCCGCTCAGATATCCAAAACCGAGCAAGCCCGCCGCCAGAGTAAAAACCCCTGAGACCGCTAGAGAGTTGTAGGGCTTGTTTACGACCACGAATCCGCCCCCAAAGCAGAGAATCAGGACGAGTGGAACGATGATCGCCTTTACGAACATGGCTTCTCCTGCATCAATTCCCTTAGTCGGGCCACGTCTTCTAGCGAACCCACTCGGATCATGGTGAACGCGGAATCAGGCTTGACATCAAAACCCGATGCCAACTCTACGATCCCCACTCGGCGCTCAACAGCCAGATTGCGCAGAGGTTGATCTTCCTCACGGCTGGCCAATAACACTTCGAAAGCGTCATGGAATTGCCACAGCGCCTGGACTGCAAGCGCTGGCCCCTCAGGTACCAAACCGACAAACCGAATATGTCCCTCTTGACGGGCAAACTCGAGGGCGGCCAGGGCCCCATTGATTTGATACTCTTCAACGACTCGCCTGACCCGGAGAAAGTAGAAGTCGATCATTTCTCGACCGACTGATGAGAGCACTTCGATCAAGTGGGCTTGCATCAGGTCGGTGGCATGATCCTGGCTGGTCCCTCGCTCAAATTGGGATGTGCTCTTGACAGCTAAGGTGTCCGAACCACCACGTAGAAACCCACCCCACAAAGCAGGCTGAGAGGAAATATCGAGAGGTATTCCCAACTCACGAACCGCAGAAACTAACTCGGAAGGAGGGGTTGAGGCATCGACGCGCAGGCTCGCCCAAATGGACGGAAACTCCGTGTTCGTGCGGCCCAAGCGATTCATGGTTCTTGCCTTCCTATCTCGCCAGGCGGTCGATGAGCACGAAGATAAAGACGCCAACCGAGATGCAGCCGTTGAGGGTGAAGAATGCAAAGTTTACTCGGGAAAGGTCATTCACCTTAACCAACGACTGCTCGTAGGTAAGCATAACCGCCGCGAAAACTGGCCCGAGCCATCCGATCCAATTGATGGGTTCCATCGCGAACGCCTGGACCAAAAACACGACAGCGAACAGGTGGGATAAGCGGCTTATGATTAGAGCTCGCTTGCGACCAAACCGGGCAGGAACCGAGTTCAAGCCGTTTGCTTGGTCAAATTCATCGTCTTGCAGAGCGTAAATGATGTCAAATCCCGCCGTCCACAGCATGACCGCGAGGGTGAGAAAGATTGGAGGCCAAGTTAAATGGCCGGTAACGGCGATCCATGCGGCGGCCGGGGCGATTCCCAGCGAGAGACCAAGCCAGAAATGGCAGAGCCAGGTGAAACGCTTGGTGCGGGAATAGAAGATGGTAACGAAGAGAGCGACCGGCGACAACACCAAAGTCATGGTGTTCAAGCAAGCCGATGCAACCAGGAAGAGAGCAATCGAAGCGAAGAAAAATAGATTGACCTGACGAAGCGAGAGTAGCCCGGCCGGGATCGCGCGCATCTTGGTTCGATCATTAACCGCATCGATATCTCGATCCGCGATGCGGTTGTATGCCATCGCCGCCGAGCGGCAACTGACCATTGCCAAGAGGATCAGGAGGAAGACTCGCCAGCCTGGCCAACCCCTGTCGGTAGCCCAAATCATCGCGATCATTGCGTACGGTAAGGCAAAGATTGAGTGCTCAAACTTGATCATTTCGAGAAAAACTCGAATGCTCTGGAGCCCGCTTGCCTGTCCCGTCGCCTGCGTCATTAAATTCTTTCTACGCGATCTCAATACTCGTAGGCAGCCGGACCAAATTCGATTGTTCCACTCCTTAGGTTTCGCTTATCGCTGGCTTCCACCGCGAGCAGAGCTTCCCAATGAAGATTGCTACCTCCGAGATCGGCCAGGTTCACAACAACAGCACGCCATCCGTTGCGATCATTTGCATCGTTCAGCAACCCAAGATCGATCGTGGTCGACTTCCCGCTTTCATCGGCGACCCGACAAGAAAGTTTGTTGCCGGAGAAGTCCGACTTGATCCAAATAATAAACTTCTTCGCTCCAGGCGGAATGGCCATAGGTTGCTTTGGCGCGAGATAACTTGTTATGTCGTTGCCGGCAAATAGGTAGGCCGATGAAGCACCAGATTGCGTGGGAATCACCGCCGATGATTCGAAACTTGATCCCTTGGCGGTTCGCAATTCCAGGTCGGCAGCGGCAATCGGCATAACCGCGACGCTGTAATCACCAATCTTGCGACCTCCAACCAGGGCCGAAATAATCGTTTGAGGATCGGAGTCCGCGAGAGGCTCACAAACTCGTGGACCGTTCGCCAACGCATAACACGTGACCTTGGCCCCCGATGACTTTCGTTCGTAATGGAACTCAAATTTCGAGTTAGCCACCGACGACGGTTTGTCGATGATCGCACACCAGCCCTCGCTATCCAGCGGCGGGGCAAAGCTCAGGGTCATATTCGATAACGCTGCCTTGTTGATATCACCGCTGGCGCTTGGCTTATCGCCGCTGGGCTTGTCGTTGTTTGGTTTATTGGTGTTCGCGTTGTTGCTGCTTCCTCCGCCATTCGAGGTTCCCGTCGGCGGATCTTGGTCCGTTTTCGGAGTCTTGTCGCCCGCCGTACCATTGGCTTCATCCATGATCTTGTTGTAAAGATCCCGGTTCGCTTTGTCCGACATATCGTACTCTTCGAACTTGGGCATAGTGCCGATCTTCTGGTACCACGTCGCTCGAACAAGTCGTCCTTCACCCGCCCCGATGATCACCCAATCAAGCGGATCGCGTTTGGACATCCGCTTGAAAACGGTGCATCCTTTAAATGCGGTCGTCACGAAACGAGCCGCATCGAATGCCGGCTTCATTTTCAGGTCTTGGCGAACCAAACCGTAACGATGCTCTGGGTTCGCCGGACTCGGACCGTCGTCCTTCCAATCATAGTAAATTGTTACCGGACATCCTGCCGCGGCCGAGAGAAGCCACAACTTGGCCACATACATCGCCTGCGTCGCCTCGGTCACGTCGCTCTTCGTGAAGGTGGAATATCCCCATTCCGAGCAAACTACGGGCAGGTTCTCGCGTCCTGGAGGCGCAGTAGCTTTGATCCAATTTTGAATCTGCTCGTAATCCTTCATCACCGTTTCCGGACCTCCAGCGCGGTACGGATGAACAGACACGCCATCGATCAATCCCAGCAATTCCTTCGCGACAGACTTGCGCAGAAACTCCATGTCGATTCGCGACACGCCGGGAGCAATGATCCGGACATTGGGATCGGCAGCCCGCATGGCTTTCGCCGCAAGCAGCGCCAAGCTGGCATACTCATCCGCGTTGGCCTTTGGACGCCAAAATTGATCGACGTTGGGTTCGTTCCAGAGCTCAAATACGATCTCCTCACCCTTGAAATGGGTCACCGCTGCCGCCGCCCAGTCGGCGTAGGCTTGCTGGTCTCGTGAAGATTTCGGAGCTTGTCGGCCATGATGGTCGTTGCCGTAGTCGAGCACAAACATCGGCCGAATGTGGCCCTGTTTCAGACGACCCAGCAGTCGATCATAAACCGTGAAGTCGTAGTGGCCAGTGCTCTTCTCGGTGTCATTCCAAAAGAGATCGGTCCGAACATAGGTAACTCCGGTTGCCCTCAGCAATGGCAGTTCGTTCTGCTTTGGCTCAGTGAAGTGGATATTTACTCCAAATCCTGGCCAAATCTTTTGCGGAGGAGGGGTCTGGTT
>CAMFIS010000174.1 GCA_945952345.1 uncultured Fimbriimonas sp. | reverse complement strand
CGAGCGAGCATGGGGCAGACGACCAGAGGGCGATTGCCGAAATCGCCCGCGTTCTCAAGCCTGGTGGGCACTTACTGATCAACGTGCCCGCGTATCAGTGGCTTTGGGGCCCACATGACGTCGCCCTGATGCACTTCCGACGCTATTCGCGATCGCAAGTTCGAAAGCTCCTGACGGACAATGGTCTCGTCATCGAGCGGATTTCATACCACATCTTCTTCCTATTCCCCTTGGTTGCCTTGTCCCGATTCATGAGCAAGTTCAAAAAGGGGGAGGCTGACGCGAAACTTCCGCATCTTCCAAAGTTTGTCGAGTCGATGTTCAAAATTATTCAACGTGGCGAAGCGGCGATTATTACTCGCAGCAATTTGCCGTGGGGAAGCAGTGTCGTAGCTTTAGCCAAGAAACCTACACTTTAGTACTAAGGCTCTTAGAAATAGCATAAGAATTCCTGTATTTCTTGACTGATTGACGTGTTCGTCTTAGAATGGCGATATCGGATTGTTAAGATTCGATACTCATCTATTTCAGAGGAAAAAATGAATTCATATCAAGCACCGAGATCGAACAAGGGTTTCACTCTGATCGAGCTATTGGTCGTCATTGCAATCATTGCGATCCTCGCCGCAATCCTTTTCCCGGTTTTTGCCCAAGCAAAGGCCGCCGCGAAGAAGACGTCGATGATCAGCAACTTCAAACAGGTGGGCACGGCAACCGCAATGTACACCTCCGACTGGGATGGGCACTATATGCTGTCCAACTCAGGCGGAATTGGAATCCCAGGTTGGGGCTTTGGTCCGCCTGACACGGTTCCCGGCCAGCAGATGCAGCCATACGTGAAAAACACGCGCATCAGCATCGACCCAATGGACCCCATGCAATCTGAAGAGGATCGGATCAAAGATCAGATTCAGTACATGACCCTACAAAATCCGCCAAATCCAAACGCGACGGAAAGAATGTACGCGATGATGGTCCGCAGCAACATCGGCTACAACTACGCGTTCTTCAGTCCGTGGCGATACATCCCGCAAACCCAATACGTTGGTTCCGCTTCGATCAGCGAGAGCGAAGTAAACAACACTTCTGGCACGATCATGTGGGGAACTTCGATTTGGGACCGAGTCGGTGGAAACCCGTTCGGCGGTGGCAACTGGGTCATCGAGACCCCGTGCTGGAAGGACACCAACGGCAATATCATGCGGCCGATGGATCGATATGCTCCAGGTACCGGTGACGGCACCTTGCGCAACTATGGCAACGCCTGGGACGCTACGGGAACCCTATGGGACGTTTACGGCGGTCTTTGGCCCTTCTATAACCAGACATCGTTGGAGAACATCGCTCACGGCTTGAAGGATGGACACGTTATCCTTGGCATGGCAGATTCGAGCACGAAGTCGAAGCCACTCTTCAGCACGATCGCTGGATGCAGCGCTTATGGCGGCGGTGGATTTGCCGGTACGGTAACGGACCCAAGCAAGTTCATGTGGGACCTCGATTAATGCGCTGGCTTGTCATTCTTGGATTGGTCTTAAGCGGCGTTCTGTTCGGATGCAGCGGCGGCGATTCCCTCAAACAAAATGAGAGTATGGAATCGACGATGAAGGATGCGCTCAAGAATGCACCGAAGAATCCACCTACGGGTGGCAAGCGCGGAGGAGGACTTCGGGCCGATACTGCGCCAGCTGGAAACGCGCCAGCAGCGAACAACTAGGACTCCCTAGCAAGAAACACCCACGACAAAGTATGTCGTGGGTGTTTCTTTGTTTGCGAAGCGATGACCCGGACTGGGCGTCAAACTGTTTGAGGGAAGGGGCGATGCCTCGCATCGTTTCGGCGATGGTCGGCAAGGCTGTCGATGTAGGAGTCTCCAGTCAGCCAAGACATCTTGGTTCGTTCATGCCGACTTCCCTCTTCAATCCACTTTAGTCTACGCTTTGCTGTCGGACAAAGGGATGACAGACCAAAGTCTGACTTGCCGATGAATCCCCAAGAGACGAAAATTTCCTTAGAAGCGCGAGGAATCGCACCTTCTACAAGGAATTGAAAATGAATAGTCCACTCGTCATCGGAATCGCCGGCGGATCAGGATCCGGCAAGACCCACTTGGCTCACGAGATTGCTCAAGCAGTCGGAGAGGAAAACGTTCTCGTCATCAGCATGGACCAATATTTCTGGACCAATGACGACCCGACGGCCGACTCCCGGGAAATCAACTTCGATCATCCTCAACACCTCGACTTTCAGCTGCTCGTGAAGCACATTCGGCTTCTTCGCGAAGGCAAGAACATTTTCGCTCCGGGATATGATTTCTTGCACAACACTCGAGTCTGGGCAACGGAACCAACTCAACCGAAGCAAGTGATCATCGTCGAAGGCTTGTTTGTTCTTTCGCAACCCATCCTCAGCAGTTTGGATATCGCCTGCTTCTTGGATGTTGCGGCTGACGAGCGGCTGCTCGGTCGAATCCTTCGGGATACGCGAGAACGAGGAGCAACCACGGAAGAAGTCATCAACCGATATCAGCGATTCGTTCGACCAAGCTACGAGATTTTCGTTCATCCAACGCGCCAGAATGCGGACATGGTGGTCGACTTCACGTTCCGCCGCACTCTGTTCTCGAACATGCTGACGCATATGCTGAAGGATTTCTTGGCCAAGGCAATTTCGGCCGAGGACTTGATCTCTTCGATGCGCGGACACCGTTCTATGGCGGGCGTCGCGAGAACAGACTCGTATATGCCGGTCACGAACGACATAGAGATTTTGGCCAAGGTCTATCCCGAGATGGTGACGCCGATCGATCCACGGCGAAACCACCTTTCATCGCCTGCATATGATGAGTATCGCGACCTCTCGACGGTACAGGAACCTGCCTTAGCCATCTAACGACCGGTTTCTCCTCGCACGACGAGGAGGAACTATTCATTAGGGTGCTCCGGGGTCACTCCCGGGCACCCAACTTTCATTTCACACCGAGGTACCTTTCGGCAGTCAACCCGCCCATGATTTTGTTCATCTCGTCACGACGTTTGATGGCATGGGCATCTTCCCCATCGAGCACTTTTTTAATCTTGCTGCGATCACCTTTCTCTATGGCTGACTCCAAATCTCGGAGCATCGCCTGGCGCTCCTTCATCGACTTGATAACTTGAACGTGAAACTTTCGAAACTGAGTCGGCGGTATCAGATCGTCCGTTGCCTTAATCGCCTTCTCTTCTTCCTGAACTCCCAGCTTCATGCGCTGAAGGATGGCCTCAGGCACTTTCTTGCTTTTCACATACTGCTCCATATCTGCGTCGCTCATCGTTTGACTTTTTCTTGCGACGTCGTCAAACGCATCGAGATAGGCGATCATTTGTCGTCCATAGTCTTTGGCGGGATCAACCTCGACCGATCGAACCGAGCTAGGGTTTGTTGACGGCTTTAGCGTAGGAGCAGTGCAACCGGCCGTGACCAAAACGATCAACCAAAGACGTTTCAGGAACGGAGATATTGTAACGCGCTAAACCTGCGATGGATGATGGAGTGGCGACTTAACGAATCGAAATCCCTCTGGGGCCGGAAGGATCGACACAAATTCGGCCTGCGTAACATAGCTAAAGACTGAATCTGGGTTCGTGGCCGCACCGACAAAGCCTGGCGCTGATATTCGTGAGGCGCTAAGAGCGATGTCGACGTCGAGAGCCCGTTCGACTTTGCGAGCGAAGCTGCCATCGAAGAGTCGGACGACACTACGAATGGACGGGTTCACTTCCTTAGCGATCAGACACGCCGAAAGATTGATTGCATCGTCGTGGGTTGACGAGATGACCGAAATGGCATTGGCAATTCCGGCCCGCTTGAGGGTCTCTTCGTCTCGCCCATCACCGGCTATGAACATCACTTCTTTGGGAAGCAGGGAGCGGTATTTAGCATCCTGGCTATTGTCGATTGCCACGACGCAGCACCCCATCTTGTTTAGGTTTTCGACAATCCGAAATCCCACGTTACCGATGCCGACAACAATGACATGGCCAGTTTCCTGGACTTGCTGACGGCCCATGATCTCGTCGAATCGAGCGGACACGAGGTAATCGGTGATGATTGAGTAGAGCGTTGCCACCGCGGCAGAACCCAACACCATCATCAGGCAGGTGTAAAGCTTAATCCAGGGGCCCAAATCCTTGACTGTGATGTCTCCGTATCCGGTCGTCGTGAGAGTGGTGATGACGAAGTACAAGGCGTCGATAACGGGAATCTTCATCGCCGCTGCAAACAGCATCGTACTGACGGTGGCAAGGGCGGCGATGGCGATCATCAGTCGCGTTAGGAGTGGCGGAATATTGTCAAGGAATTCGCGTAGTCGAAACCGCCGTCGGCTCAATTTGTGGACTCTAGTCTCCGCGAGTCTAACACTTGCTTCGCCTGTCTCTGCAAGGTGGACTGCGTACGTACGTCCGGCATGGTCGAACGAGCCGATAACGTCCGTTCCCAAGCCGGCAGCAGCAAAGCTGGGGGCGGCCAAGATCGACATTGCCAAGGCGCGATCGATCCCGACCGAGTTCTCCAGTTTCCTTGCCAGGGTCTGATCGAACAATCGCGCTACTACGCGCATGTTCGGATTGGAGACTTGGGCGTCGAGTGTGATCTCGATATTCGTTAGGTCGGAGTCGGTACAAGCGATTAATGCTTCCGCTGAATGAACGCAAGCCTGCTCGAGTATGAAAGCGTCACGAGCGTCGCCAACGACCATCTTCGCTCCCAGGTCGACCAGTTCGCGCTCGAATTCCGATCTCGCTTCCAGTGCGACCACCGTAACTTGCCGATCCATTTGCAGCAATAAGTTCGCGACTCGGTAGCCGACTTGGCCCAATCCGCAGACGATAATATGCCCCACTTACTTTCCTCCCATCCCACTGAGCGTAATTCCTTTTAGGAAGTATCGCTGGCAGACAAAGAACAATACGATGGTAGGGAGAATATGGACAAGCGAGGCCGCCATAACCTGCTCGAAATTGGATCCGAAGGTGTCTTGGAACATCCGAAGGCCGATGCTAACGGTGTATTTTTCGGGTGAGTTGAGATAGATAAGGGGAGCCTCAAACGAATCCCAGTGGCCCAGAAACGAGAAAAGCGCGACGGAGGCGATGGCGGGGCCAGACAGCGGCATGAGGACTCGCCACCAAATCCTCAGGTACCCGGCGCCGTCGATCATCGCGGCTTCGTCTAGCTCACGGGGGATTGTTAAGAAGAACTGACGAAGGAGGAAAATATTGAATGCACCTCCGCCGAAAAAGGCAGGCACCACAAGGGGGAAGAATGTGTCGATGGCGTGAAGCTTTCGCCACACGAGAAAGACAGGTATCTGGGTGACCTGCGACGGCAGCATCATCGTCGCCAGCAAGACGACAAAGAAAACATTTCTGAACCGAAAGTTGAAGCGCGAAAAGCCATAAGCGACCAAGGATCCGGTCAAGACTTGGGCGATTGTGCAAACCACCGTGATGAAGACGGTATTGAAGACGAAGGTTGGAAATGGAAGTGCGGTCCAAGCCTTGAGGAAGTTCGAAAAATCGGGTTGCTCCGGAATCAAGCGGGCGGGTGATTTGGCGTACTCCTCACTCGATTTGAGGGCGGTCGAGACGGTCCACAGAAACGGCACCGAAAAGATGAGCGAACCCACAACGAGGAACAGATAGGTCGATGCTCGCTTCATCGGGTTTCACCTTCGTAATGCACCCATCTCTTCGAAAGCCGCATCTGGATGAGTGTGAGGCCAAGAAGGATGAGGAAGAGGATCCAGGCGAGCGCACTTGCCTTGCCCATCTTGAAATACTGAAAGGCATTTCGGAAGATGTAGAGCGAATAAAACAGCGAGGCATTGTTGGGGCCTCCGTTGGTCATCACGTACGCACTCGTGAACACCTGGAAGGCGCCAATGATGCCGAGCACCAGATTGAACAGCATGACGGGAGATAGCGATGGCAGAGTGATGAATCGAAACTGCTGAATGCCGGTAGCTCCGTCTAGGGTCGCGGCTTCGTAATAGCTTTCCGGTATTCCCTGGAGGCCAGCCAGGAAGATCACCATGCGCTGGCCGCCAATGCCCCACAGCGACATCATGACGAACGCCCAGAGGGTGAACTTCTCGTTTTGCAGCCACTCGATATTAGGCAAGCCAAACCAACCCAGGGCTTGATTGAGGATTCCGTTGTCGGCATTGAACACCCACTGCCAAACCAACGCCGAGGCGACCGCCGGAACCATGGAGGGAAGGTAGAACAAGGTTCGGAAAAGCCGCACGCCGCGAACCTTCTGATTGAGAAGAATGGCGATAGCAAGCGAACCGGCGATTCCGAGCGGGACGGTGAAGATGGCGTATAAGACCGTGTTCGTGAGAGATTTCCAGAACAGCGGATCTTGTTCGAGAAGCCGACGATAATTTTCTCCGCCGACAAAGTTTGCGTCCGCCAAGTCGTATTTGTAGAGGGACAAAACGAATGAAGAGATCATGGGTCCTGCGGTGAAGATCAGGAACCCGATGAGCCATGGGCAAATAAAGAGAAAGCCCCACCAACCCTCCCGTTGTTTGAGGGATCGCTTCACCAGCCTGGCTCCTCATTGAGGACCTTGTCCACTGCGCGGCTCGCTCTCTCTGCCCCACTTTTGACGTCACGGTTGGTTCCGTTCCACACCTGGTCCAATTCGTTGTTCATCGCAATCGTCCATTCGGACCAACGGTCGTCGATAGGAAGTTGACGGCTGGTTTTGACTGCGTCGAGAAAGATGTGAATTTGCTTAGGAGGAAGATCGGCGTTTAAGAATTCCTTACTGTTTGCAACCGACTTCCGAGTGGGGAAGCATCGCCGGTTTTTGGCGTACAGGAGGTTTTCGATCTCGGGACTCGTGAGATAGCGCATGAAGCGCCACGCTTCGGCAGGATGCTGGCAGTTCGCGGGCATGACTAGCTGATTGCCTTTGACTACCGTCTCGGAAGTGTTGGGGCCGCTGGGGATCGGCACCACGTCCCAGTCGAAGGACTTCACGACCTTGCGGTAGCGAGGTGTCATTCCCATCCAGTCGTACTGCATGCCCAGTTTTCCGCTTTCGAACGTGAACGCCGCGTTGGCGCCCTGGCTCGGCGTTGGAGCGCAGGCGTATTTGTAGCGGAGGTCGGCGATGAACTGAAGACCGCGAAGCGTCGCTTCATCGGTTAGTTTGGAGCGGTGACCAGCCAGATCGACCACATCTCCGCCGAAGGCCCATACGTACGGAAACCACTGGGGAAACGCCGGAACCGTGGTTCCAAATTGAGTTGCCTTACCCTGGGCGTCTCGCTTGGTTAGCGCTTGGGCAATTTGAACATATTTGTCGAGCGTCCACTTCCCTTCTTGCCACAACTGATACGGGTCGGGTTGGCCGGCTTGCGCAATCATGGTCTTGTTGTAGTAGATCACGGTCGCGCCGAAGAGAACGCTGAGGCCGTAGAGCCGGCCATTAACTTTGCATTCCCCGATGGCCTGAGGAAAGAAGTCGGCGTCATGCCAGTCGTGATCCTGAGCGGCGAGGTCGGTAAGGTCATGAAAGAAACGCTTCTTTTGGAGATTGTTAAAGTCGTAGTGATCGATTCGCAAGACGTCCGGAGCGGTGTCTGAGGCGAGCATAACGACCGACTTATTGCCGTACGCGGTTCCTGGTACCCGGACAAACTTCACGAGCACATCGGGATTCTTTTCGGTGAACTGATGGCAAAGCTGCTCTTCGAGGGCGAGCTGCTCAGGATTGCCCCAGGCCATGTATCGGATAACGATCTTGCCCTTGTCGGGGGAAGGACTGCACCCACATGAAAGGATCAGAGCGCTTACACCAGCGGCTTTCAACAGTTGCTTCATGCTCGTACTCCCCGGGAAATTCTAACTGAGTTAGGATGGGAATGCCACCCAATGTGGCCGAAGCGAAGGAATACGCAAGATTTCTTTCATCGGGTTCCTTACAACTTACAGAATTCGCTTGACTTTCGGGTGGGTATCGGTCAATCATTTACGTGAATTTTTTCATCGCGCTTGGTTCGATGTGGATAGTGTAATGG
>CAMFIS010000173.1 GCA_945952345.1 uncultured Fimbriimonas sp. | reverse complement strand
GTTCATAGCTGCGGCGAACCTGGTCGCCGACCACTTCCGCTGGGAGTCGCACCAACGATCTTTGCCACTCGAATACGCTGAAGCAATATCCAACCAACCGGATGATCGTGTTCGACAGCTCAATGAGGCGATTGCCCGATTACCAGAAGACATGAGACTCGCATTGAGCATGACCGTTCTTGGAGGTGCAACTAGTGAGGAAGTCGGGCAGTTCCTCGGCAAGCCAGCGGGCACCATCCGGTATCTTGTATCCGAAGCCCGCAAGCGACTCGCTCAGGAGATTTTGGAATGAAAAACGAACAAGAACTCGACGCCTTGCTTGGGGCATGGAAAGCTACTCACGAACCTTCAAGAGAGAAACTCGAGCAGATTCGGGAATCGGCTCTCGCGGGTGACCAGACTCAGGATCCGAACTGGTGGATCACGGTTGTCGGCATTCCGGATTCGGCGTTTTCAGTATTACGGTTCAACGTGGCTTAAGCAAGACGAGTGTTCGAGGCCAATGCGTGTCTTTCGGACATGCCGCGGCCAGGATTGTGCCGTCGTTGTTAATTGCGAACGCATCCCGAATTTCTAGATTAAGGGCTGAATCAAGCAAGTCTTCGAGTAGTTGGACCTTCCCGTTTCGCCAAATTAACCCTTTGTGTAGAAAGGCGCCGCCATCAGGAGTCTTGACTAGCCAGTCCCCATATCCGACCGCGGTGCCGAAATCGTTGACTCCCGTTACCTTCCCGTACTGCTGCTCGCCATCGGGTAAAGGCAGCTTTGAGAACTGGCCGTTGAACCAAACGAACGGCCTCTCGTAGTGGTCGGCTCCAACTCGATAGGAACCGCCAACAATGTGGTTCGCGCTGATGCATACGGGCGTTGCCTTGTTCTCGGCGTCTCCAATAGGAGTTTGAACTTTTCCATTCCATAGCCACCCGTTGGCGTTATTGGAAAGATTGACTCGAAGCCCCTGCCTACTCACGCCAACCATTACCCCGTCTGGCGCAACTGCATAGGGATAGGGACGTTGGAAGAAACCGCTTTCAAGTTTATCCGGCCATCGGTGGACCGCGCCAAATCCTTCCGAACCCAAGTCCATCCAGCCCAGTAAGTTGCCCTTATCGTCGATTCCCGCGATCGTCGCAAAACCGACGTCTTTGGGTGCGAGCGTCATTTTGCCGTTCTCCCAGATTCCGGGGCCTTCTTTGGAGAAAACCGCAACCTGCCCTCTTGAGTTGATACCTTTCACGTCGAGGACGTTCTCGGGAAGTTGAATCGCCTTTCCATCTTTTGAAACGAAGCAACGCTTGTCGTTTCCTGCCTTGGCCTGAGCGGCAACCACTCCTTTGGAATTTAGGTAGCCAGTGTCGGAATCCAAATGAAGGTCGGTCACCGAGTAACTTGCGACGACGAAGGGAAGCATCTTCTTATGGACGAGCCGACTTTTGGGAAGTTTTGCTTCCTTCCTCTACAATCCTAAGGCACCAATTGATAGCTCACATACGCGAGGCGC
Organism: uncultured Fimbriimonas sp.; assembly: GCA_945952345.1. Classification (GTDB taxonomy): domain Bacteria; phylum Armatimonadota; class Fimbriimonadia; order Fimbriimonadales; family Fimbriimonadaceae; genus Fimbriimonas. The sequence continues at coordinate 6,621 of CAMFIS010000173.1, read as the reverse complement.
TTGCTGTCCGGCGACCAGGACGGAACGTTTATCGTTCCTTGCCCGCCAAAGAACCGAGCGATTGTCTTTGTCGACCGGTCTTTTAAGTCCATCAATCTCAATTCAACATCTTTGTTGGCAGGATGTCCATCGACGTCCGGCTCATATGCAAGGAAAACGATCCACTTCCCATCGGGAGAAGGATGTGCGAACCAGTTGTTGTTCTCATCTTGAGTTAGTCTCACCACTTCTGAGCCGTCCGTTCGCATTTGGTAGATTTGCATCTTGCCAGTTCGGTCGGAGTTGAAGTAAATGAACTGGCCATCCGGCGAATAATCAGGACCATCATCCAGCTTTTCTGCCGTGGTTAGCCTTGTTTCTTTGCCACCCTCGACTGGAACCGTAAAGATTCCGAACTTGCCATCTCGCTGACCGCAAAACGCCAACGTCTTTCCGTCGGGCGACCAGCCGTGCCAGTAACTCGGAGTGCCTTCCAGAACCTTCCGAGGCGTGCCGCCGCTGGAAGGAAGCACATAAATGGTCGACTGGTGCGGATTCTCAGAATGATCGCTGATCGCGATCCACTTCCCATCTGGCGAGATACCATGGTCGTTGTTGCACCGGTTTGCGAATCCGGTATCGATCTTAGTCGCGGTACCTCCGGAAGCTGGGATCCGATACAGACTTCCGTTGCTGTTATAAATCAGTTCTTTGCCGTCTGGGGTCCAATTCGGTGCCTCGATATGATCGATGAAGACGCCGGCAATCTTTCGGTTGAAATTTGAAATGTCGATCGTCTCCAGGGTGCAAACGAGTTTCGCGTCGATGGTGTCTGGGACCTCAAATTTAACTTGCGAGAAACGCGCCTCCTCGGCCACGTCTGCTTCGTGGGAGCACAAGGCAAGCCCTATATAGTATTCGCTGCCAAGATTCAGCCGGACGGCTCCGCCCATTTGCGTTCGATTCTCGCCTGAGCCAAGTGAAACCGTCACGTACTGGCCAATACGCTGAATGCCAACTTCGTGAGGCGCTGAAGCCAAGGACTGAATCTCATGAGTCTCGCCTCCTCTCGCTTCTCGAAATTGCATGCTGGTCAATCCTGAACCGTGGACTGCAATGTCGGCGTACGGCGAATCTGCGGACAGGCTCTCGCGAATCATGAGACATGCTTTGCGATGTTCGTTCTTGCCTTTTCCAACGAACTCGATGGCCGCCGAAAGGGCCGAGTCGCCCGTGACCTTTCGCCACACAAAATGAAACGCGTCCTTGCTCGACCAAATATCCGCTCCGCTTGCGGTTAAGCCGTAGACTTTCGAATCCTTATCGAATGACGACTTTCCCTCAATATGGCATTCGCCAACGTCGTTCCGTCCATCGAAAATCCCCAAGTCGCCCACGCCAAATCTTAGCATGGAGAGGGAAGCGATCATCGCCAGCAGCATGGCTAGCCTCGTCGTTCGGCGGCAAACTTCGCCATGAGGCCAAGCGTTCTCTCGCCGACATGGTGCTCGATCCCTTCAGCCTCAATTTCAGCCGTGTCGGGTTCAACACCAAGCGCAAGCAGGAAAGCGACAACCGTGTGGTGACGCTCGCGGCATTGTTTCGCGAGGGCCTCGCCTTCGGCCGTGAGCCTCAGAGCCCGGTATGGTTTCAGGACCACCAGGCCCTCGGTCTCCATCTTTTTCAGTGCTTTAGAGACTGTGGGATGAGCGACTCCCAGTCGCTTGGCGATATCGACAAGCCGGGCTTCCCCATACAGTTCGGTAAGGTCGAGGATCACCTCGACGTAGTCCTGCACCAACTCCGTCCGATGCGCCTCGCGAGTTTGCACGAAGTTTTGCGAAACATCCAACCGAGAATTCTCTTGGGTCATTTGATCTATCCCGAACAAAGTGTAGCATAGGCTTGACTTTAGGGAACAATCTGTTGCTATACTATCGAATGTAGCCAAGGCTACAAAATAACGAAAGGGCTGAAAGTGCACATCGAAAGCAAATCGCTATCTGAAGTCAACCACACCATTCCAGTACCGGTGGCGGGTTCAGCTTTTCGGCGATTCTTGGCTTTCGTTGGTCCCGGCTTACTCGTGAGCGTGGGATACATGGACCCAGGCAACTGGGGTACCGACCTCGCCGGTGGATCCAAGTTCGGTTATTCGCTCTTGTGGGTCATCTTCCTATCCAATCTCATGGCCCAGTTCCTTCAGGTGCTCTGCGCAAGGCTTGGATTGGTCACCAATAAAGACCTGGCGATGGCATGTAGGGATTACTATTCCAAGCCTGTCGCGACGGTTCTCTGGATTCTTTGTGAGCTCGCCATCATCGCATGCGACTTGGCGGAAGTTGTCGGTTCGGCGGTCGCGCTTAATCTTCTGTTTCACATCCCGCTCGAACTCGGCGTGCTGATCACCGGACTCGATGTATTGCTCCTTCTCGCCTTCATGAAGTTCGGCTTCCGGAAGATCGAGGCTATCGTTTTTACCCTCGTCGCCACCATCGCGATGTGCTTTCTTTATGAGATCGCGATTGCTTCGCCGAACTGGCCAGCGGCAGCAAAAGGGACTTTCATTCCTAGCATGCCCAATATCGAGGCGCTTGGAATATCCCTCGGAATCTTGGGTGCGACGGTGATGCCCCACAACCTTTATCTGCACTCCAGCATTGTCCAAACGCGCAAGGTCGACGCTTCCAACCTCAAAGTATCGGTCAAGTTCAACACGATCGATACGATCGTGGCGCTCAGCATCGCTTTCTTCGTCAATGCTGCGATCCTCATTCTCGCCGCGTCGGTGTTTGGCAATGCGCACGGCGCGGTCACCGAACTCCAAGATGGCCACAAGCTTTTGCAAACCGCCCTTGGTGGAGCGTCGGCTACTGTCTTTGCCGTCGCCCTCCTGGCGTCTGGACAATCGTCGACGATCACTGGAACTCTCGCCGGACAAATCGTGATGGAAGGCTTCATGCAGTGGAAGATTCGGCCCTGGATTCGCCGAACCATCACGCGTCTCCTCGCTATTGTTCCTGCGGTTGTCATCATCCATATGAATTCTGGGAAAGGAACTCTTGGCCTTCTCGTGGTCTCGCAAGTCGTACTTTCGATGCAGCTTCCTTTTGCCATCTTCCCGCTCATCCAGATCACGAGTGACCGAAAGAAGATGGGAGACTTTGTTAACACACCGGTCATCCGATTCGTGGGGTACCTCATAGCAACCGTCATTGCTGGACTTAATCTCTACCTCCTGGTCACCACGCTGACGAATACTGGCAACTAAGTCCGGGCCCAAATCCGTCAATAGACTTAATGAACCTCCAAGAGATGATCGGCGATGGCCCATTGAAGGGCTATAAACACGACCACCCGCCGGTTTCGAATGTGAATACGGAGCACGATGCGAGCCTCACCTTCGGGCAGCACATCGCAGACAAGGTTGCCGCGCTGGTGGGAAGTTGGCCCTTCATCATCGTTCAGTCGGTCCTGCTCTTGTTGTGGATCGTCATCAATGTCTACCTGGTCTTGCATCAGATGAAGGACAAAGCCTTTGATCCCTATCCGTTTATCCTGCTCAATCTTGCGCTGAGTTTTCAGGCTGCCTACACTGGTCCGATTGTCATGATGAGTCAAAACCGGCAGTCGGAGAAAGATCGGCTTGTGGCCCAAAGCGATTACCAATGCAATCAAACCGCTGAGGAGGAAATCCGCCTTCTCATGGACCACCTCCAACACCAGGACCGAATCATGGATTACATGGTGCACAAGATCGAATCTCTCGAAGCAAAGCTCGCCGAAAAGCAGTCTTGAATCGTTAAGAGAATGTTAAGCACCCAAACCCGATTCGATGCCAGGAAGTAACTCATGTTGAATATGGAAGGCAATCAAGCTCTCCTAAAGCGGCTGTCGGAATACCAATTCGACGACCCCAATTCAACGTTTCCGTTTTCGGCCAAGCTCGCGAAAGAGACGGGCTGGAGTCGAGAATTCACCTTACGCGCGATCGAAGAATATCGGCGCTATTGCTACCTCGCCGTGACGGCCGGTCATCCGGTTTCGCCGTCCGAAGTCGTCGATGAGGTTTGGCACACGCACCTGATCTACTCTCACGAATACTGGAAGGTGTTCTGCCCCCAGGTTCTGGGTCGCGAGTTTCATCACTATCCTTCGGCTGGAGGCCGGCGAGAGAAGGACAAACTCGAAGACTGGTTTTCGCGGACGATTCAGAGTTACCGCGAGGCGTTCGGCGAAGAACCTCCCGCCGATATTTGGTTCGCCAAGATGCCTGCGCGAAAGCACGAGAAGCCCGAGAACGCTTATCACATCCTGATCCCTAAGCACTGGCTGCGTCTTGGATTACAGGCTCTCGGACTCGCAGTTGCGGTGGCCGTGGTTGCCGGTTGCGCCGAATCCGCTATCGGGAATCCACTCGAATATCGCGGACCCGAATTCCTCCAGTTCTACTGCATCCTCTTCGGCATTCTCTTCGCTACGGCCCTCGTGGTTCGTTGGCTCCTTCGCTATCCTTCTCGAGGCTCAGATGATTCGGATCTGAAGCAAGACCCTTATGTCATCGCTTTTCTGAATGGAGGGGCGGTGATGGCGGTCAATGCCGCGATTGCGACGCTTATTAGCCAGAAGGCAATCTCATTCAATCCTAAAGGTGGAAAGCTCATAGTTGTCGATCCTGGCTTTCAAACCGACATACCAATCGAACAAGCAGTCATGGGCATTGCGGGTTTAACAAGCGGCGGGACCGTGAAGTCCGCTCGAATCAGCTGTTTCCCAATGGTTTCTGCAATGCGGGCGAATCTCGAAAGCAAGGGGATGATCTTAACGTCGGGCCGAGGCGCTCTTGTGAGCTTCGCCAGCTTCCTTATCGCTATCGTGGCACCGATCTATGGGGTCCTCAAGATCAACATCGGAGTCGAACGCGAACGCCCTGTGGGATTCCTCATCGTCTTGTGCATCGTCTCGACGATCATGGCCCTCTTCCTCCTCAAGCGGCCGCTTCGCACCAGGTACGGAGATCGGCAATTGGAGGCGATGCGGAAGAGTAGCGTGTATCTCAAAAGTGTCGGTTATAACCACACGAATGCCACGGGCGCGGATGTGGCGATGGGTGTCGCGCTCTTCGGACTCGCGGCCATGGCCGGTTCGGCCTACGCGACCGACCTGCGACGCCTTGCTCCCCAGCCAGGATCCTCGAGCTGCAGCGGAGGAGGCTGTAGCGGATCATCGTCTTCCTGTTCCAGCGGAGGCGGCGACGGAGGTGGTGGCGGAGGCTGCGGGGGCGGATGCGGAGGATGTGGCGGTTAACGCATCAAAAATCCTGCATCGTTTTTGCTTTCAAACCAGAATAGATAGTAGATGTTGATGCGTCTGAAGTATCTGCTCCTCCCGATCGCGGGAGCAATTTCGGCGCTCATCTCATTCGTCGCGGCGGCGCCTTACGTCAAGACCCTCAACCGGCCCAACCTCAGCAACGACGACCCAGCGTCGCACTTTACCTACGGCACTCAATGGACCAACGTCCAGCACGTCGTCTTCGGGGCCATGCTGTGCGGTTCGTTCGCTCTGATTCTTGAAATGGGGCGGCGTACTCCCGGCCGGGTTATCCGGGCTGCCATCTTTGGCGCAGTTTTGGGCGCATTCCTGAATACTTTCGCCGACTCAGGCTCCGATCTCATCGGAATTACGTTGGCGAGAAAGTCGGGAACAACTGGCGAGATCGCGGGAGCTGTCTGCTGGCTCTTTTTGGTCCCGCTGGCGCTTTCATTGTCCGTCATGATCGCTATAGGTCCGACGGCACAGCGAATACGACGGGCAATCTATGCCACGTTCGTCGCCGCATTCTTCTGCTTCATCGCGAAGATCTTCGGATTGATGGTGAGCGCCGGCATGATGCTTTCCAAGGGTGTCCCGTCACTTGCCACCATAACGAACCAGACCTCGGCGATGGAGGCCGCCGTTCCCGGTTGGATGATCGAAGCCGCGGCGGTCGGCGTTGCGCTCGGCTTGACGATGTTGATCGCCGATCGTCGGTCTCGCTCTGGGTCGGTTCGGCTTTTGTTCGGTCGCAACGAATACCGCGACTGGAGTCTGGACTACCAGGCCAATCGAATTGGTTCCGGAGAAGTTGAGATTCCAATCCGCGGATTCAAGGATGTCCAGCCGGTTCACTCTTGCATCTTTCGCCAGGGCCGCGACTTCATCTTCGACAGCGCTCACGCACCAGCGCTGTTGAATGGGCATCCGGTTCAGCAGGCGTTGTTGAATCACGGCGACACCATGCAAATTGGCGAGGCCACGCTGGTCTTTTACGGTTCCGGGCCGGTCCGTGGAAGCTACCGCCCAGCCTACCAGCCTCCTCGCGCCCAAGAACCTTTCCCACCAGAAATGATGCCGGGCCAACCGAATCCCCAAGTCTTTCCTCCGCAGCCCGTAATGCCCGCCCCCATGCAGCCAATGCCAGGACATGCACCAGTGGCCGCGCCGGTTCAACCCATGCCCGTGCCCGACCCGATTCCGGTTGCAGCCCCAACGCCAACATTCTTCCTGGTCGACATCGGCGGGCGAGAGATCCAGATTCAACCCGGCGTGAATACCGTGGGTAGGGAACTAGGCAACATGATTCAGATTCCGAGCAACACG
>CAMFIS010000172.1 GCA_945952345.1 uncultured Fimbriimonas sp. | reverse complement strand
CTCCAGAACAGTTCCTGGCGGGACAGGATCCGCAGTTGGACAAAGCCATTCAGGTCCTCCTGAAAGGCTAGCCGAACCAAAGCTGCCTCACCTGTTTACACCCAGGACAGGCGAGGCAGCTGATTCACGAATCTTTTTCCGATCACCAAAACCGAATCGACGCAAGATTCGTTTAGATTGATAAGGGGTTTATTTGGTGATTAGCTCACTTATTTTCTTGGCAGTTTCGCAGGCCAAAACGTTCGACGTTCACGTGGGTGGACTGACCATGCCCAAGGTCATGGAATCGCTGTCGACGACCTTTGGCGAGCGATACTCGTCCGTTCCATTCTTCAAAGACAAGGTCCTGCTCATCGACGCCACCGGAGTCACTCAGGACGAGCTACGAATTCATGTTGCCAAGACCTTGAACGCAGATTGGGAAAAGGGCGACGATGGATGGCGACTGGTCAAGTCCAAGAAGCGAGTTCAGGAAGATGTGGATCGGCTTGTAAGAGCTCGTCTCAAATTTCTTACTCAGACGGTCGGGCTCCGGACAGATTCCCTTAAGGGCAAAGAAGCCTATTCTGCCGAACTGGCCGCCTCGACGTATCACCAAATGCTGAACGAGGAGAAGAAGCGCGACCCAAATGTGATGCAACCACCTGGTCCGACTGCGGCGGGATACAACACACCGAACCAGCGATTCATGAGTCGCTTCCTGATCAAGTTTGGCTTGGATCGCATAGCGGCGATCCCCAATGGACACCGGGTCGTGTTCTCGCTTCATCCCAATAAGGTTCAAGAACCGATGGGAATCGACGTCGCTGCCGAGCTCAAGACTTACTTCGATGAGTTCGCGACGTGGAAGAAGACCACCGACGCGTTGATCAATGACCCTGAAACAAAAGGGAAGAGTGGCGGCATTGACGAAGTGCGACATCTTTCGAGTTCGCAAGATATTCCCTATACGTTGCAGGCAAACTTCGGCATGCTCGCACCGGACGGCATCGACCTACTCTTCTCCGTTTATTGTGGTGAGGACGGCGTGTATATGATGAATCTTAAGAGCATTCCTCGTCAGGATGCTCCGACCTACGCCTCCGACATATCTAGTTCAACCTACGAAGGTGCCTTCGCGGGTCTCACGAGTCAGGACCTGGAAATGAAACCCGATCCTGACTTCAAGCTTTCGCAGAAAGCCCAGGATTTTCGCAGCCTCTTCTACAGCGAAATTGAGCGTCCGCCGGGGGATAAGCTAAAAGCCCTTCGCGCCGAATTCGCCGACCCGACCAAGGAAGAACCACTGTCTTTTGGTTTGGCTGAGTCTTTGGTCTACGATACGCGAAAGCTGAAGAAGAATGTGGTGGCAATCCTCGACGACAGCAGTTTGAATATCTTCGAACCCATGTTTGGACAAGTGTTCACAAATCCTAAATTCGACTCCGTCTTCGGCGATTTCTTTCGAAAAGATGGCCGGTGGATCGAGATGCCCGAACTCCCATTCCGAGAGAACAACTTCCCGCGATACGACCTCAAGTCCATCGTGGCTGGCGTTCGCCAACACCAAGCTGTCGACCTGTTCGATCGGGCCCGCATTGCCGCAATCCGGCCTCGAACCAACGCCGTCTCATACATCGAACGGTACGTCGACGCCTTTGCCAACGCAACCCAGCACGGCTTCGGCGAGGTCGATGCGCTCAAGATTATTGGCATGCTCGACGAGAGCGAAAAGGAGCAAGTCTTTCGGCCCGAAGGAATCCCTTACGCACGACTCAAACCAGAGCTTCAACGGCACTTGTTTGAGTGCTGCTTCTACAACCAGCAAAATCGAATGTGGCCGACCAAGCCCGGCACGCGCGAACAAAATGTGATGCTTAATGAACCGACTCTGCTCGCTCCGAACGGTATCCCGCAGAACGCGGTTCTGAGAATCACCCGAAAGGACGAAGAGAAGGTGAAGGATGTACCCGGCGACGGCGCGATCAATATGATGGAGATCATCGATAACTGGGGAGCGATGGCTTACCAACTCGATCATCCCGCTGAATTCCCGAGTGGCAATTTCAAGTTCGACCGCAAACATCGGCTCCAGCGAGTGAATTCTTCGACGTACCAAATCAATTTTCAGGTGAGTGAAAACTTGGCCTGGTCGTCGACTCTCACAAATACTTCCGCCGGCTCGAGCGATACTTTTACGTTAGATTCCCTTCCGGCAGATTTGAAGGAAAGATTCGACCAAGGCTACAAAAGCATGGCAGAAGCAATGGCCCGCCAGCGCAAACGTAGCGGAGGTGGGGGACAGCATTTCCCTCGCTAGCCTGGTACCTTTATAGACACTCATGCCCAGTAACTATTATCTGCAGATCGAAAATACTCCTTCGACCCTTATGCGACTGGTCGACGCGATCCGGCCAGATCACTACGACACGAAGCTAGAGGACGACCGATTCTCGCTGAAGGAAGTCGTCGCCCACATGGCCGACCTCGAGCAGACTTGGCTGGACCGAATCACTACCGCAGTCGAATACCCTGGTAAGCCGGTCGAGAACTTCGACGAAGACGCGCGCGCCAAGGAGCATAACTACGCTTCGAAGGACATCCATCACGAACTGGAAGTCTTCGAGAATCGCCGACGCGATACGGTGGACTATCTTCTCCGATTAGCTGAGGACGATTGGTCGAAGACGATCACGCACCCGAAGTGGGGTCCGATGTCGGTGCTGGAGATCGTGCAGTTCATCTGCGGCCACGACCTGTATCACATCAGCCAGGTTAGCGAGTATTTGAAGTAGCGTGGAGTGCTGAGTGCTGAGTGCAAAGTGCAAGCAGATGAGGATCGAATGTCAGGTTCGGTCCTTTTCCCGAAGCGACTTTGCCAATGCAAACAGAATCCTGATCATCTCCCCTGCAGACTTCATCTCCTCAAGTGGCTCTGAATAGCCAAGTCTTTGGCAGATCTCAAGCTGCGTCTGGACTTCTCTCGCCGAGCCTAGAGCTATATCGACGAATCGCGCAAACTCGACTTTGGAACTTCGACCGTACCCTTCCGATAAGTTCAAGGGGATTGAAATTACTGCCCTTCGCAATTGCGGAACCAAGACGTACTTCTCATCCGATGGTAGTTTTGAGTGTACGCATAAATTTGGACGACGAATTCCATCCCTTTTTCACGCGCGATAAAGTCTTTCAGACCCACGAGCAAATTCTAAACACCGAATGCGCTAAATTCAAGGCTGCACTATGCACTTCGCACTTCGCACTTGGACTCTGCACTTAACACACTGGTGTAGACTTCGCTCGTGAGAACGGCGCTCGGCTTTCTTCTCGTCTTCGCGGCTTCCGCCTCAATGGCCGCCGAAATTCCTTTCCTTTCCGGCAAAGCCACTTCGGCCCGGAGGAATGCACGAACGCCGGTGCGGATCGATCCCATCGAGGCTTCGCTCTATGAAGGCACGCTCGACACGTCGAAATGGAACGACGTCACCGCGAACAAAGACGGCGCATTCAGCGGACGAGAGTTCGGTTCCGGTTACGTCTACTTCGAAGTCGACAGCAAGGAAGACAAGCCGATGTTCCTCGAAACCAAGGGTAACTCGATGGTGTACGTGAACAACGAACCCCGCGCCGGAGACCCTTATTCGTGGGGTTACCTTTCTCTGCCCGTTCAACTCAAGAAGGGCAAGAACACTTTCCTTTTCTCGGTCGGCCGAGGCTCCTTCTCGGGCAAGTTGGTCGATGTCGCCAAGACAATCACCTTCACCCCCGGCGATCAAACCACGCCTGATCTCATCAAAGGTGAGAAAGAGAAAGTCTGGGTTGCGTTCATCGTTCGCAATGCCACGACCGGCGATCTTGACGACCTTTCCATCGACGCAGGCGGCGTGACCACTAAGGTTCCGCGCGTGCTCGCAACTTCGATTCGAAAGGTGGGATTCGAGGTCAAACCCTACGCCGACGGCAAATACACCGTGAACCTCCGCCGAGGCGGAAAGACGATCGACTCCATGCCGTTAACCTTGCGGTTGCGAGACAAGCACCAGAGCCACAAGCGAACGTTTGTCAGCTCCATCGATGGCAGCATCCAGTACTACGCGGTACAGCCTTCGACGCAAGACGGGGCCGGACAAGCCTTGTTCCTTTCGCTGCATGGAGCCTCGGTCGAGGCGATGGGTCAGGCCGACGCTTACGAGCCGAAGTCGTGGGGCTACATCGTCTGCCCCACCAACCGACGCCCGTATGGATTCGACTGGGAAGAGATGGGCCGACTGGATGCGCTCGAAGTTCTCGAACTCGCCAAGAAACGATACCAAACCGACCCCGCGCAGACGTACCTCACCGGCCACTCGATGGGCGGCCACGGCACCTACCAGCTTGGCGTTCTCTATCCCGACAAGTTCGCGGCGATTGCACCGTGTTCGGGTTGGGTCAGCTTCCTGTCGTACGGGGGCGCGTCGGTCTACCCCGACACTCCGGTTGGTAATGTCCTCCGGCGAGCGATGGCGACGAGCGATACGCTCTCGATGAAGTCGAACTATTACAACAAGCCGATCTTCATCATGCACGGCGAGGTGGACGACAACGTCCCGGTGACCGAGGCGCGCAACATGCGCAAGGAACTCGCCGACCACCCGATGCTGTACTGGCACGAGGAGAAGGGTCAGAGCCACTGGTACGACACCGACCCCGAGCCAGGCGCGAATTGCGAAGACTACGCGCCGATCTTCGATATGTTCGCTCGGGCTCGCATTCCGGATACGAAGAGCGTTCGCGACTTCACCTTCAAGACTCCGAACCTCGCAGTCTCGAACTCGTGCTACTGGCTGCGGATTATGGCTCAGGACGAAGCGGGATCTCTTTCCGAGGTCCACGCCACAAGCTATCCTGGTCTGCGCAAGTTTGTGATCGAATCCAAACACGTCGCCGCGTTCGAACTCGATTCGAATGTTCTGTATGGCAAGGGCGCCTATACCGTGGAAGTGAATGGCAAAGCGGTTACGACGAAGGAACTTGGCAACGGCTGGTGCCGGGTTGAACTGACACCGGGTGTGACGAACGACCAGACGATCTGCACCGGCTTCAAGTCCGTTTACAAGAACCACGTGACATTTGTAGTCACAACTTCTGGTTCGGCGGCGGATATGGAATGGTCGCGGAACAAAGCTCGATTTGATGCTGAGCAGTTGCAGTACATTGGCAATGGCTCGGTCGACGTCATTACGGACAAAGAGCTTGTCACGAATAAAGCTGCTTACGATCACCGGAACCTGATCTTTTACGGAAATCATCCAATCAAGCCTGGATGGGATTTGTTTGGGAAAGCTGTTTCTAAGGTGGATCTTCGTACACGATCAGCCGTTATCTACGAGGTCTTCGTCGTCGATGGACGGACCATTGCCAGCATCTACAGCACGGATCCCGGTGCGTTAAGATATGGGGATCGCGTGCCGCTGTTCTCGTCTGGCGCATCCTTGCCCGACGTGTTGGTGTTAAACAAGAGCTACTTGTCCAAGGGACTAGAGGGAGTCGAATTGGCGGACTTTCGAGGTACCCGTTGACGATTCCCGAGCACGAGATTCGCGTCTACCAAGCACACCACATGGAGGGCATTCGGCACCTCGATGGCAAGCTGAACAAGCACCCGTGGACCGAGTGCGCGTGGTCGGACGACTTCGTCGACATCGAGGGCGACCTCCGTCCAAAGCCCCGATTCCGAACTCGAATGAAGATGTTCTGGGCCGACGATGGGCTCTACATCGGCGCCGAAATGGAGGAACCGCAACTCTGGGCGACCCTCAAAGAGCGCGACTCGGTCATCTTCCACGACAACGACTTCGAGGTCTTCATCGACCCTGACAGCGACGGGTATGCCTATTCGGAGTTGGAGATCAACCAGTTCAACACGCAATGGGATCTGCTCCTCATCCGCCCCTACCGCGAGGGCGGTCGCGGAGTCGATGGCTGGGACATCAAGGGCCTGCGCACGGCGGTCCACTTGGACGGAAAAATCAATGATCCAACCAAGAAGTGCAAAGGCTGGAGCACGGAAATCTGCATCCCATGGCACGCGATGGAAGAGATTTCGAAAGGCGATTCGCCGCCGAAAGCGGGGGATCGATGGAAGATCAACTTCTCCCGCGTGGAGTGGCATGTGGACGTGGTGGAAGGGAAGTACGTCAAGCGTCCGGGGCTGAAGGAAGACAACTGGGTATGGTCGCCACAGGGCGTGGTCGATATGCATCTCCCGCACGAGTGGGGGATTGTGGAGTTCGTGAGATCATGAAGACTTACTTCTCCTCTTAGGAGAAGTCGGTAAGCGAGGAACGAGCGAACCGGATGAGGTTAGAAAGAACACACATGCACGGCGAGAGATTCCAGACAAAGTTCGAGACCGAAATAGCGAGAGAACTACGGCAGCGTGAAATCGATGCCGAGCGGAAACTCTGGTTTCACTTAAGGCAGGGTAACAAGACTGGTCCAAAAATCCGTCGTCAACATCCTTTATATTCATTTATCGTTGACTTCTATTGTCATGCAGCCCGTTTGGTTCTAGAAATCGACGGTACATCTCACGAAAACGAGGAGCGAGTAGCCAAGGATGTGGCAAGGGACGCATATCTTGCCGTCCACGGCATTGAGGTCATCCGAATGAAGCCAGCTGTTGCAGATGATGGAATTGTTGAGTTTGTTGCATGGTTTCGAGATCAATGCCACGAACGATCGATTATGATTGCAGAGCACCTGAAGCCTGAATCCTGAAACCTGAATCCTATCGAGTCGGTAAAATCCCCTTGCGCCATGTCTGAGACCATCGATACCCTCCTTCAAGAAGACCGCGTTTTCCCGCCTTCCGCCGAATTCCGCGCCCAAGCCAACGCGAACGACGAGCACATCTACGAGGAAGCGTACAAGGACCCGGCGAAGTGGTGGTCCGGCTGGGCCGAAAAACTGGATTGGTTCGAGAAGTGGCACACCGTCGTCGAGTTCAAAGCCCCCAACGCTCAATGGTTCATTGGCGGAAAGCTGAACGCGGCGTACAATTGCGTCGACCGGCATGCCCTCGGCGACCGAGCAGACAAACCCGCGATCATCTTCGAAGGAGAGCCCGGCGATACCCGCACGATCACCTTCCTCCAGATGAAGGACGAGGTGAGTCGAATCGCCAATGCCCTAAAAGCCCTTGGCGTCCAGAAAGGTGATCGAGTCTGCATCTACATGCCGATGGTGCCCGAGCTGCCGATGACGATGCTCGCCTGCGCACGCATCGGTGCGGCCCACACCGTCGTGTTCGGCGGATTCAGCGCCGACTCCTTGCAAGAACGAGCCAACGACGCCTCCGCCAAGGTCATCGTAACCGCCGACGGCGGATGGCGTCGCGGCAGCGTAGTTCAACTCAAGAAGATCGCCGACGAGGCGATGGCGATGGGCTGTCCCACGGTCGAGAGAGTCCTAGTCCTCGAAAGAACGGGCGAGAAAACCGGGCCAGTCAATATGGTCGAAGGACGCGATGTCTGGTGGAAAGACCTCGTGTCAACCCAGTCCACCGAGTGCCCCTGCGAGCCCATGGACAGCGAGGACCTGCTCTACATCCTCTACACGAGCGGATCGACGGGCAAGCCGAAAGGCATTACCCACACCACGGGTGGCTACCTCACCGGCGTCTCGGCGACCTCCAAGCTGGTGTTCGACCACAAGGAAGACGACATCCATTTCTGCACTGCCGACTGCGGCTGGGTCACCGGGCACAGCTACATCACCTACGGTCCGCTGTGCAACGGAACTACAGTTTTGATTTACGAAGGTGCGCCGGACACACCAGACAAGGACCGCTTCTGGCGCATCATCGAGAAGCATCGCGCGACAATTTTGTACACCGCTCCGACCGCGATTCGGACCTTTATGAAGTGGGGCGCCGAGTATCCCTCGCGATGCGATCTGTCTTCGCTCCGCCTCCTGGGCTCAGTGGGTGAACCCATCAACCCGGAAGCGTGGATGTGGTACCACACGATGATTGGCGGCGGAAAACTGCCGGTGGTCGACACCTGGTGGCAGACCGAGACCGGCGCGATCATGATCACTCCGCTGCCGGGAATCACGGCGACCAAGCCCGGCTCGGCGACGCATCCTTTCCCTGGCATCCGGGTCCGAGTGCTGGAC
>CAMFIS010000171.1 GCA_945952345.1 uncultured Fimbriimonas sp. | reverse complement strand
AAAGAAGATGATAGTCGAGTGCAAGTCGTCGAACGAATTGAAGGGCTGCGCCAGCGCACATCAGGGCCTTCGCTCATTGCTAACGGATGGCAAGCTAAACGTATTGGCCGGAAAAACCACCGCCAAAGAAATCCTTCGTGTGGTTCAGAGGGAGGAACTTTAATTGGCCACCTACGCCTACACGATCCTCGAACCATCGGGGCAGCGAAAGTCTGGATTTGTCGATGCGAAAACTCGTGAAGGCGCGGTGGCACAACTTACCTCGAACGGTGGCTATATCCTCAGCATCGACGAGCGGGCCGCTCGAGAAGGCTTTGCTCCTAAGAGCGCCGAACGACGCTCGAAAGGAAAACCGAGCAAAGGAGACCTTGCCCTCTTTACCCGGCGAATGGCCGACCTGGCCGATGCTGGCCTGCCGCTCGACCGAGTGCTTCAAGTCGTTGCCGAGCAATCTGAAAACCAACAGCTGACCGATATCGCCGAAGAGGTCTTGAACGACGTACGGGCTGGTTCGAGCGTCAGCGCCGCTTTGGCTAAGCACCCCAAGTTCTTCCCAAACATCTTTACTTCCACGCTCCAGGCCGGTGAGCAATCCGGCCAATTCGGTGACGTTGCCAAGCGGTTGGCCGAATTCCAAGAGAACGAGGTCGCTCGTCGAAGCCAGGTTGTTTCTGCGCTTATCTATCCGAGCATCTTGCTCTTCACCGCAGTCGGCGTCATCGTCTTCATTCTCACGTACGTCATCCCCAAACTTTCCTCGACGTTCGCGGCTCAGGGCGACAATCTTCCCAGTTCGACCAAGCTCCTGCTGCAGTTATCCGACTTCCTTTCCAAGAACGGACTCGTTATCATCGGCACCATCGTAGGCCTCGTATTTGCCTATCGAGTTTGGGTTCGCACCGAGTCGGGAGCCTACACGCGAGACGGGCTGATGCTTCGCGCTCCCGTCATCGGCAAGATTGCACTGAAGAGTACGGTTTCGCGATTCGCCCGGGTCCTTGGCACCTTGGTTTTTGGTGGCGTCGCCATTCTGGATGCCATCGAGCTTTCTGGCATCGCATCCGGAAACCGCGTTTTTAAGAAGAGCGCCGAAAAGGTTCGATCTGACGTTCGCGAAGGTAAGGCCATCGCCGAAGCCATGCGCGATGCCGGCGCTTTCCCCCCAGTTCTCACCCACATGGTCGCCATTGGTGAGGAAACTGGCAACTTGCCGACGATGCTCGGCCGAGTTTCTGACTCGCTCGACTTTGAGGTGGACAACGGTCTTCGCCGTGCCACCGCACTCGTCGAGCCAATTATCGTTTTAACCATGGGTGGGTTCGTGGCGTTCGTCGTCATCAGCGTTCTCCTCCCCATCATGACTGCCGCACAAACTGTGAAGTGACACAACAATGAAAACTCCATTCAAAACCAGAGCAAGACGCGGTTTTACCCTCATCGAATTGATGGTGGTCGTCTTGATCATTGCCGTCTTGGCCGCGCTCGTCGTGCCAAAGCTGACGCAATACCAGGACGATGCCAAGTACGGCGCCGCCAAGGGTCAGATCGCACGAATTGCGTCGATCTTGCAGAAGTTCCGACTCGACTGCGATCGATTCCCTACCTCCGAAGAAGGCTTGAACGCCCTAATGTCGCCCCCTGGCGATGCCACCGGCTGGAAAGGACCTTATCTGGACAAGATTCCGAACGATCCGTGGGACCAGCCTTACTACTATCAGTACCCGGGACCGAATGATGACGATAGTTTCATCCTTGGTAGCGGTGGCAAGAACAAGATTCCCAACGACGACGACGACGTATCCAACCTTGACCTGTAAATCAGTTCGAACTTAGCGAGGTAACCGTATGCTTAAGAGAGCCTATACCCTGATCGAGATGCTTGCCGTAACGGTGGTCATCGTCGCATTGGCCAGTATAGTGGTTGGCCGACTCTCGAACGATCGCAATGGAAACACCTTCCAACGCGGTATTCAATCGATCGAATCTGCGGCGAACAAAGCCAAGAATCAATCGATCAAGACCGGCAAGACATACGAACTGACTTTCGACAGTTCGGCTCAAAGCATCAAGGTGGCCCCGAGTGAGGACAATACGTCGACGCAACCCACGGCGACGAACAGCAAAATCAATCGCACGCCGACGAACAATTCGGATAACCAAGATGACCCCAAACCGGCGCAATTGGGCAACGGTTGGAGTCTGCAAACGGTACACCAATCCGACGGAACGGATACGAACGATCTTCTGATCAAGTTCTATGCAGACGGAACGGCAGACGAAAAGTCGGCCGAGTTTAAGTACAGCGATGCGGTGGTTTCCTTACGAGTAAGTCGCGATGGAACGATCGAGGTAAAGCGCGGCGAACTGCCGCTGGACGACAAAAAAACCGAATGGGAGGCCGGGAATCTTGAGCAGCGCACGACTGGCTAGCCGAAGAAAGCGTGGCTTTTCCCTGTTGGAAGTCATGGTGGCGACCGTCGTTTTGGCGGTTGGAGTATCCATGGCTCTTGGTGCCATTGGCTCGATGACCTCGACTGAGACGCGAGCCCGCGACGTTGAACGAATGAATCGACTGGCTGTCGAAAAACTGCACGAAATTCTAGCGGTCGGCAACGTCACTTCTCAACAGACCGAAGGGACCTTCGAAGACTATGGCGAACCGGATATGCGGTGGACCATGGAAGTCGTACCTAGCGGAACCAATGACGTCAACGCCGTTCGGCTGACCGTCGAGAAGAATTCGTCCAAAAACAATGATCCGAAGGCAGAAGTTTCTGGCCTCGTGTTCGCATCCCCCAACGCTACGAATGGAGGCTTGGGAGGATGAGAAAACGAGGCATTACCCTTCTGGAAATGATGATCGTGACCTTGTGCATGGTGGTCATTTTGTCTTCCGTGATCATGTTTGCCGTGACCGCGCTCAAGCACACCACCGCCGTCAAAGAGACTCGAGCAACGTTCAATACGAACTCCGCCTTGGAAGATCGCATTCGGAACCTTCTAGAAGGCGCTTACCTGTCCAGCGTCGCCACCGACACAAGCTCGTACTTCAAGGGCGGACCCGATGTCGCGCTTACCAATCCCAACGACAGCAGCGATCCTACACTTCTCGTTTTCACCGCTTTGAGTCCGAGAGTTCCATCCGAACTTCTCGCCTCCAACAGCGATTTTGAAACCCTGAATCAAAGCTACGGGCCGCAGGGAGGCATGACGGAATATGCCCTTAGCCTCACTGCGATCGGCGATTCAACGGTCGACCAGGGCCTATTCCTCCGCCATCAGACTCCAGCCGACGGTGACTCCTCTCAGGGTGGCTACCAATCCGTACTCGATGCCAACGTCGATTCGATCTCTTACGAGTTTTACGACGGGACCGATTGGATTCAGACTTGGGATACGGGGAGCATGACGACGCCTCGCCTCCCGGCTGCAGTTCGAATTACCTATCATCGAAAGGATGAACAGAACGATCACCAGCTGGTGGTCCACTTGCTTCACAGCGATGTAACTCCGGACAATCCGGTTGTTTCGGGAGTTCAGCAATGAGGAAGCGTGGCGTCGTTTTGGTCGTCGTGCTTGCCGTCCTTGCTGGCGTTCTCGCCGGTGTTGCCATCTATTCGATGAACCAGACCGACGCGGTGAACACAACAATCAATCGCACTCAGCAACGACGCGCGAGGCTCGCCGCCGAGGCAGGCATCCAGTTTGCGATGGAGTCAATCCAGACTCTCACCGATACGCCCCAAGATCCGGTCACCCTGGACGGAGACTGGGCCAAGTTGGGCAACAATGGTGCGGATTACTACACAATCGGGAACGAATCGTTCCGCGTTCAAATCGTCGATAACTCCGGATTCCTCGACATCAACACGATCACTGAGCAAACACTCAACAATCTGCCGCTGACTCAGGAGCAGATCGACAGTTTCCTCGATTGGCGCGAAACAGGATCGAATGCAAGAACCGACGGCGGCAAGGACGAATACTACAACAACCTCGCGAAGCCGTATAACACTCGAGAAGGCCAATTTCAAACCGTCAGCGAGCTGATGCAGGTCAAGGGTTGGACGCCGGACACGCTTTACAACGTGCAAACCAACACGGTGAATACCGGGCGAACAAACAACAATCAGGCTCAGTTACCACTGATCGATCTGTTCGGTCTTAATTGCTACAGCGCGACATACAATCCGGACGGTAACGGCAAGGTTAATGTCAACAACGCGGGTTTGACCGCACAGAATCTCGCGCAAAACGCTCAGATCACCCAGCAAGCCGCCACCGCCATCATCGCCGCCCGAGCCACTCAGCCTAACCAGCGATTTGCCCGACTTAGCCAAGTACTAGCGGTTAACGGCGTGGCTGGAAACCAGCAAAACATCCGCAATGTCCTAGACCGAATGACGATTTCGGCTTCAACTCGAATCGAAGGCTTGATCAACATCAACACTACGCAGGCCGAAACCCTGAGCTATCTGCCCGGAGTAACCGAAGACATTGCCAATCAGATCGTGGATAGCCGCCCAACCGACGGATACCGTCAGCTCAGTGACGTGATGTCTGTGTCTGGAGACTCCGCTTTCCTTGCCGCCGTCGCGGACAACATGACCGTCAATACCCAGTCGTTCCGTGTACGGACGGTGGGTAAGGCCGGAAACATGACGGTGTGCCTGGAAGCCATCGTCGCCATTTCAAACAATGTCCCCTCGATCGTTCGAGTGGAAGAATGCGCTTTTGCCGATATGCCTGCCCGATGGGGTTGGGACGAAGAAACAAATGAGAACACCCTATTGGAGAAACAATGAGTCAGAAGACGCACCGTGCACAACTGCTAATTGAGTGGGACCGCGAATGGGTCCGTGTGCACTTCGTCGAGTCTTCTCAGACGAAAGAAGCATCCACCCTCGCGGGAATCGACGGGGCTAATGGCAAGACCGCCATCGTCTTCTTGTCTCGACGCCTGGTTTTACACCGAGGTGTAGCCCTTCCCGATGCCGCCAAGGCAGACGCAATGGTCGCCCTTAAGATGCGATTGGGAGATATCTTCCCTATTCCGGCATCGGAACTAGCGTTCGACTTTATTCCGACCACCGAAAAGAATGAGAACGGACGCGTCTGCAACGTCTTCGCAGTCCGAACGTCGGACATCGCCGAAATCAATTCCGTTTGCCAAGGCATGGGAATCGATATCGAGCAGATCGTCCCTAGCCAAGCGCTGACTCTGAAAGTCGCAGAACAAAACGCCATTTCGTCCGGCGTCTTTGTCGAGCGATTCGGCGATCTCCTGAACCTCGACGCTTACCGCTACGGCGACCTGCTCGCATCCAAGACCGTATCGATGAGTTCTCTCGATACGGAAGTCGCTCGAATGCGAGCGATGACCGGTGATGGCGCCAAGATCGTCGCTTTCAATGCTGGCTTGCCAAATGTCGATGTCTCTTTGGAGCGACCATACTTCGAGTCGTACTTCAAGTCTCCGTTAGCGATCGACCTAGAGCCAGAAGAGTATCGCATTGCCCACGAAGAGAAGGAGCGACAGCGACGTCACCGAAGCTACTATCTCATCTTCATTCTTGGGGTTTTGCTGGGCATCTACACCTATTCGGATTACAGCTCGAACAACGACCGTTTCGAGAAGGCTTCCAAGAAGTACGCGCGGGATACCAAGTCGATCTCCAATAAGGCGACGAGCGACGAATCCAAAGCTGCGGCCCTCAAGCCACAAGCCGAGATGCTCCGCATCGCACACGAACCTGCTCAGAAGCCAGGTGAAGTTCTGAAAGTTATATCGAGTTTGGTACCGAAGGAAACCTGGCTGACTGGTGTGACCTTCGAGCGCGGAAAAATCGTTCAGGTCCGAGGGACTTCGACGAAACCTGCAAATGTTTCTGCGTATGTTCAGGAGTTAGCTAAACAAAAACGATTCCGAGACGTTCGACTTATGTTCGCAAACGGCGGAGACATTTCCGGAGTGCCAACGGTTCAGTTCAGCATCACGCTGTTCCCAGTTGGAAACCTTCCGATTGCGGAGACGGGGAAGAAGAAGAAGTGATCAATTTTAGCGATCCTAAGGACCAACTTCCGCTCGGCATGGCCGGGCTGGGTCTGCTTCTTATCCTCGGAACCGGAGTCTATACCCTTGCTTTCCACAAACAAGATGACAAGGCTCTGAAGCGAAAATTCAACGCTGACAAGAAAGCCTTGATCCAACGTCAAAACAAGGCTCAAGAAGATCTCGATTCCTATCAGAGTTTTGTCAC
Organism: uncultured Fimbriimonas sp.; assembly: GCA_945952345.1. Lineage (GTDB taxonomy): Bacteria > Armatimonadota > Fimbriimonadia > Fimbriimonadales > Fimbriimonadaceae > Fimbriimonas. Next base: position 1,911 of record CAMFIS010000171.1, on the reverse strand, counting down.
CAACTATCGCTGGGAAGACAAGGAGGACACGGTAACCCCTGTGGCCCTGTCCTTGGTCAGCAATGCGGTGAGTGCAAGCGGCCTCAAAATGGTTAGCTTCCGTCCGCAAAAGAGCATCGAGCTGGCTGGCCTGATCGAACTGCCCCTTCAATTCACCGTGGATGGATCGTTCGCAGGTGTCGCCCATCTGGTCGAAGGCCTTGAGGCAAAAGGCACAAAGCTGGCAGTCCAACAAGTTCAATTTGCGTCGCAAGAAGGCGACACCGATCGCGTGAGTGCGACGATTAACTTGCTTGCGTTCCTGAAGTTGCCGGATAATAAGGCTAAGAAGCCAGTTACGACGGTATCGGATAAGAAGACTGGAGGCAAAGCAAATGGCTAAGATCAACCCCCTTGTTTGGAAAGTGGCGCTTATTGGAATTCCATTCCTGGTAGCGATCGCATTGCTCCCGACGGATAACCCGCAGAATCTGCTGACTCGACCCGGCAAGAAGAATAACCCTGGCAAGGGTGGCGCTTCGGGCGCGGGCGGATCGAGTGGCACCGAATCGGGCAACAGTTCGACAAACGGCTCAGCCAACGCCAGCGGAAACACGATTCCGATCCGCTATACAGGCGGCGAGTCGACCTGGAATTTTAGTGGAACGACCGTTTCGAACGGCGAGCGCAAAGCGGTTCTCCAGAACCGAAAAACCGGAGAGTCCGTCATGGTTTCGCCTGGACAAGTCTGGAAGCAAATGTTGATTATCTCTGTCGACGGGAATGCGATCCAAGTAAGGGGCGTTGGATCGGACACCTCGCAGATTACGATTGGAGGCGGCTCGACCATTGGACCGAGCGCAGCTGGCACCGCCACCTCCCAGACGAAACCTTATATGCCCCCAGCACGCTAAGTTACCATGGCTCAGAAAACCCAGTCCTCGTCCTTAAAGAAAATCCTGATATTTGGACTTCCCGTGATCGCGATTCTCTTTCTCATGCCTTCCGGCCAGCCGCAAAAGGGCACGCACAAGACCGTCCCGGCAGGCACGGCGACCAAGAAGACGGCCAAGAAGGGCGACATTGTCACTCAGGAGGATATCGACGCTCGACCATCGGACTTTAAGGCTGTCACCGCATCGATGAAAAACACCTTCGTACCGCTCGTTGTAAAGGGTGGGGGCAAGGCAGGACCCGAAGATTTGCCGCTCACTTTTACGCAGGGTGAATCCGGTTGGCGATACACCGGCAACATGACTGTCGACGGAGTCCCGAACGCGTTATTCGAGAATGCCAACTCGGGCGACGGCGCTTTCATCAAGCCTGGTCAGCATTGGAAAGGTCTTCGCCTCGTGACGGTTCGCGACGATTCCATCGTGATCGAGGGTCCTAACGGAGAATCGAAGACCGTCAACTTCAACGAAAACACGACCGTAAGCTCGGCCGCAGCGTCCTCTCTGGCCCCGCTGCCGGTCGCCGTGCCCGCAAACCAAGGCAATAACCCCGGCAATGCACAGCCAGGTGGCCGACGACAGCGCGGCAACACACAGTTTGCTCAAGACGACGGAAGCATGAACGGACCAATTGGGGCTGGCTTCACTAACGATACGTCTGGACAGTTACAGGATAACAACAATTTCGGAAACGGAAATCGACGCAATAGAAATCGGAGAAACAATGAAAATAGCTTCAATTAGTGCCCTTGCCCTCGTCTTCGGAGCAATGCTGCCGATGGCGGCTCAGGCTCAGTTTGACTTTGGCGGCGGCTTTGGCGGTGGAGGAAGCACGGGTGGCGACCTCAGCGGCTTGAAGTTGAATCCGAAGACGAAGATTAAACTCGACTTTCGCAATGCTAATGTCGATCTCGTCCTTCAAGCATTTATGAAGACGAGCGGAATTACGATTGTAAAAGATCCTTCACTGGTCGGTGGT
>CAMFIS010000170.1 GCA_945952345.1 uncultured Fimbriimonas sp. | reverse complement strand
TTCCAATCTGTCCCTGATAACCAGGGTTTATCGAATCAATATTGGTTGCACCGTCAAGTAAAGCTTTCCTGATATCGGAAATTCGCTTGCTGCCAAAATAAGGCGAAGCAGCGGCGATACTTCCGGTCACCAATGGCGCGGAGAACGACGTGCCCGACCACACTGCGGTCTTACCGTCCCACCAAGCGCTCATGATTCCGGTTGCCGGAGCAGCGATCTTTGCCGCTGAGTTCCAATTGCTGAAGGGAGCCTTAGTATTATCTGGAAGCAGGCCCGTTGCGCAGAGGCTCTTTGAATAACCGCCCGGATAGAGGGTCATATTTGCGCTATTGTTCCCAATGGGTGAAATAATCAGTGCGCCGTTAGCGTCGACCCAATCTAAGAAGTCGCTGAAGCCGGTTAAGTGTTTTGGAGAACCTAAGCTGATATTGATAAGCTTGGCTCCGTTCTCCACACAAAAGACGACACCTTTCAGCACGGACCAAGAAGTTGCCATTCCATCGCTGTCGGCGCTCTTTGCGATGATCAGTTGAGCATTCGGACACAACTGAAGAATGATTCCGGCAACCATGGTGCCATGCCCAGCGCCATCGTCCAAAGTCCCGTTGTTGTTTGAGTCCACATTTGTGGGGTAGTCGTCGATAGTTGGAGAGTTCGCGACAAAAGAATCCCCCGCTACGACTCGAGAAAGAATGGAAGGCTGAAGGGGCGAGACTCCCGTGTCGACAATTCCGACTTTCGGATACTGAACCTTGCTAGTAAACAACACAGGACTGAAGCGGATCTGTTGCCAGACTCCAGTGTTCAGTCCGTAAGAAGCCTTTCGATCATATATCGCGGCAAGTGAACTTCCATGGCTGCTCTGATTTTCAGGTGAGTCGACGTCATCTTCGTCTTCAGCCCAATCAACTCGCGAATCGGCCGAAAGTTCGGCTTCAAGCGCATCCTTAGATTCTTCGTTAACCTCGAATCTGGCGAAGGGAGACGCTCCCGCCACATCGTAGGCAAGAATGGTTGGATAGCTCGCGACGATTCCAGAAATAAACAGCGGCGATTTTGCCCGGATGACCACGCCCGTGGCCTGGGCAACCGAGACGGTGGCGACCAAACAGCCAAGCCATGCAATTAACCGAGGTTGAACCTTCAAATCGAATATCCTCCGAACATAATGAGCGAACCCCAATATGCGGGATGCACAAATTCAGCCTTTAGTTTATTCCGGGTAGTGGCCATCGCTTCCGAAATTGAGCATCCAGAGAGCAAATTCCAGTACAAATCACCGAACGCATGCTTCGCGACGCGGTCGTTTAGCGGCCAGAGCGACCCAATGACCGTTTGACATCGACGTGCAAGAAATGCCCTCGCCAACCCTTGCGGCTCCCATCCCGAAGGTTGTCCAAGGGAAGCTGACTCGCATGACGCTAGGGTCGCAATTCTTGACGAGAAGCCGGCACGCGCGATATCGCAAGCCAACATATGCCCATCTGCAAGTTCAATGCTCGAAAACATTGGATTTTCATGATCATAGCGGCCGTGAGCAGCAACATGTATGAGATCAAAGCCAACTTGATTTCGAGGGTCCAGAACCTCTTCTCGTGTTGTAAACATCTTCGCGTTTGGGAAAAAGGAGCGCAACTGCTCCACTTCTTCCTCGATATGAGGCAGCTCTGGGCGGGGAAAATACCAAATGGCGACCTTAGAATCCTGGTAAAGATACGTGTTTTGCGGTGAGACACCACCTTGTGGTCGTAAGTAAAGGACGGGCTCCCCTTCAACAAGAATTGGCCATGCCACCTGGTACGCGATGTCTTCGACACATAGTGGAATCTCCGCGCCATGAGCCAGCAAGGTATCGAGTCGCAACTCCTCCTTAAGGCAAGTCAATTCAGATTCCAACCTTTCGTCGTCCGACAAGAATCCAGAGAGCGGAGCCATGAGTTCAAATTGGATCCATCTCAGGCGGTCAACCAATTCGCGCCTACCCACCTTCAATTGGAGGCCACGTTCACCTTGCAACCAAGCGGCACCCTGATTTAGGAAGACGAACGTGTTGGTAGGGTTTTCCCACAGATCTGGTGTTGCCTGCGCGGCACCTGAGATTCTCTCCACTCCCACGGTTTCCAAATAGGCCCGAAGAGACTGCGGTCTTCCCTTTCCACCATGTGTACTGAGACGCAGAGGCCCTCCTGGCAGGTTGTTTTTCTCGTCTGCCGCTGCCTCGGCGCGCAAATCTTCGAGCGCTAGACGAACGGACTCGGGAATAGACTCTCGATTAGTGGAAAGAAACTCATCCAAGATGGTTGCGGATCGAAGTACGGAGACGACTCTAATTGCTTCAGCCCTCGACGCTTTCGTTCCTCTCTCAAGTAAGAGTTCAAGATAGGTTCGAATACTGCGCAAGCATGGTTCCAGCAGAGTTGTTCGCCCTGTCACCGAGGTGAGTCGAGAACGGTGAGCCAAGATTGCGTCAACCATCTTTCGATAAGCACGAATAGCATCGGCCTCCGTATGTGCCAACTCCGCTCGAATGGAATGCAATTTCCAAGCTTCATCGACAAATCCGTACTTCTTGATGAATCGCTCCGCCTCGTTCAGCGCTTCCACGGACTTCTCTCGGCCAGCAATTGAAGCATACGAAAGAAGAGCATCCACCAAGAATTGATGCATGCCTCTCTTCCGGAGGTCCACAATTGTTTCGTCAAGTATCCGAATTGCATGCACTCGTCGACCTAACGCAATTTCCGATTTCGCCACTCCGATCTTGGCCAAATTGGCCAGTGGCTTATTGCCGAAGTCGTCATACATCGACCATGCCCGCCGATAGGACTTTTTCGCTACAGCAGGTTGGCCCTGCATAAGAGAAACATCTCCAACTCCAACATAGCAGTTGGCATGGTTAAGCGGCGATTGGCGCACGCCCGGAGAGGCTATCGCCGATTGGTACGCGTCAAGGGAAGCCACATATACCTGCAGAGCCAGCCATGCATCTCCCAGAAACTGACCTAGCCGAGCAAATTCGAGATCGTCAGCGTCGGCCTTGTCGCGAAGACCAGCAAATTCCCGCACCGCTTGGTCTGCCTGCCCCATCAAAAGATAGCATTGGCCCAAATTAACCTCCGCGTGGTTAGCATAGGCAGGCATTCCAATACCGTTGAGTTCGTCTCTCGCTGCTTCAGCCAGGGAGAATGATCGGCTGGGATAATCGATGTAAAGGGCTGATGTGGAGAGCCCCAAACGAGACATGGCCAGTTCAAGTTGAAAAGGAGAATCGGTCAAACACTCAACCGCTTTCTCGAAAAACTTTCTGGCACGGCGATGATCGTCGGTCCAAAGGCAGGCATTCCCGGTGTTCAGCCACGCTCGCCCTGCTAAGGCGATTTCACCATGAGATTCAAGCTTCGAGGCGATAGACCGTCCCAAGCGAACCGCATCCTGAGTTCGGCCCGCTCGGGCATAACTGTCGATGGCACCGGTAGGAAAACTCAATTGGTCGATCGGACGCTGGGCTGTTTTTCCCGCGCGGACGAAAGCTTCAGCGCTTTCAAGCCACCGACCACGCATTCGACCGAGAGCCCCTTTCGCTCTCCATGCGAAAGAAGGGTTATCGCCAAGCTGTTCAACGATATCCCAAGACTCGGCAAGCCTGCGAGAGGCGGCGGGATCTTCACCAAGCAACCGGGCGACGCGTAAAAAATATTGCTCCGAAAAACCCTCGAGAGGCCCATTGGATTTAAGGAGGGCTCGCTTGCCTTTTCGGTCGGCCTGTTCGAATGCTTCTAAAAGACTACTCGTCTCCATTGTCGGACTCGTTGTCGGACAACGGCAACAAAATTACTGTAGTCTCATTTTGGAGGGATAAGGGCTGCAGAGAATCACTTTCTACAAGGAGTTCGAATTCACCGTTGTCGTTGCATGGCTTGCTCGAATGGCCGGACCAGAGCGTCCAGCCAGTCACATTGGTTCGCCCCCAGATCCTCCATCCACGCGGCAGCGCCTCTACCTGAGCTCGAATCCTAACCTCGTCCGTCTCGAACTGGATCTGTGATACCGCCCCACGAGCAAGCCCAAGCTCAAAATTGGGACGAAGGATTTTGGCCAGAATAAATACTCGATCCGTCTTGGGCATAATCGCCTTCGCGGCATTAATCAGTTGAGGCGGTGCGCTGGACCAAGACTGGGACAAAGCTTTGTGAAGTTTGCCGTAAGCGGCTAATACTGCTGATTCTTCTATAGATAGGCTCTCGAGCGGTGCTTGTTCATTTCGAACGAGTGCCCAAAGTTCCTCTAGGCGGCTTTCTGAGATTTGGTGCTGCATGTTTCCTTTTCCAATGAGTCGGCCATAGTACAAATTAATTCACTAATCAAAAAAATTCATTCCTTGTAATTCTTTTCTTAGGCGCTCGATACATCGTGCGCGAGTGGGACCAATGGATCCCGAGGGTATGCCGAGTTTTGCCCGCACATCCTCGTAGGAATTGTCCGATTCGGAATAGAGGATCGCAAGAAGTTCGGGGCATTTGCCCGGCAAGAGTTTCATCGCTCGTCGGATCATGTCGGAGTTACTCGCCAATAGGGCCATTTCCTCCACTGTTGCGTCCTCGGCAGCTAAAAGCTGGTCTAGATTCTCAAAATCCTCCAAATTGGGAAGCGACTTGGATTTTGTCGCCTGATATTGACGGATTGCCTCGCGAGTTGCGGTCGTCGCCAACCACTTCGGCAAGGAACGGGCCGATTCAATCTTGTCCAAGCTTCGATAGAGGATCAAGAACACCTTTTGGAACGTGTCCTCCGCGTCTTCGGCCTTGAGGCCCACACGATTAATACTTGACCAGACGAGGGCCTCGAATCGTTCGACCAGTAATCCCCATGATCGAGAATCACCCATTCGACACTTTCTTACAAGGACCTCGACATCGGCATATATCGGGTCATTGCTCATGGGTTTTGCGAGTATAGCATAGCCATCTTCTATGTTTTGGTCCGCACTTCGACAGACGTTTTTCATGGCTTTCTACGTCCATTCCGCACATCCCAAGGTCCTAATCTTGCGATTTTCCCAGGGTTTTCAATTGTCCTGTATTTTTCGGACCAGCCCAAATCTCTTTGGCAATAGACCAGATTCAAGTCCCCCAATTGCAATCGATCACGAGCCGGAGAAATTCGACGGTTCGCTCCGCCCTAAAAATGGAGACGATCGGCTGTCCCTCTCACGAACGAGAACTGGTCAGTATTAGTCGCCCGACAAATGCAAATCCATTGAGCCCTTCGAGATTCGAAGGGCTTCTTTTTTTGTGCCCGGGTACCCTGAATATTCGCGTGATAGAGTTCGGCCAACACCCCCATCGACGCTATAACCCGTTGCTCGACGAATGGGTCTTGGTCTCCCCGCACCGCACTCAGCGTCCCTGGCAAGGTCAACAGGAAGGAACGGCCGACGAGCGTCCCTCATATGATCCAACGTGCTACTTATGCCCTGGAAACACCCGCGCAGGCGGCCACGAAAATCCAACCTACGCCTCCACATTCGTGTTCCGGAACGACTACTCGGCCCTACTCGGCGAATCCATCGAATCCTCGCCAATCGCCAACCCACTTTTCCAAGCACAACCGGTAACCGGCGAATGCCGAGTTATTTGCTTTTCTCCGCGTCACGATCTTACGCTCGCCGAAATGTCTAATTTCGAAATCGACTCGGTCGTGAAAACCTGGCGGGAGCAATACTCCGAATTGGCTCCAAAGTTTGATTGGGTTCAAATCTTCGAAAACAAAGGAGCTGTCATGGGCTGCTCCAACCCTCATCCCCATGGCCAAATTTGGGCCAGCGATGCCATTCCCACGTTGCCTGCCAAAGAGGCAGAATCCCAGCTTGAATATTTCGCTCGAACAGGAAGCTCGATGCTTCAAGATGTCGCAAATGCGGAGTGTAAAAGTGGTGAACGGGTGGTCACGGAGACCGACCATTGGCTCGTCATTGTCCCCTTTTGGGCCGTCTGGCCATTCGAGACGCTGCTCCTCCCAAAACAGTCCACCCCCGACTTCAACTCGATGTCGGCGGAGCAAGCCAACGATCTCCCAAACGCGCTTTCACAACTCCTCGTCCGATACGACAATCTGTTCGAGACGAGCTTCCCATACAGCATGGGCTGGCATAACTGCCCCGGAAACTTCGAGAATCCAAACGCCTGGACGCTCCATGCACACTTCTATCCACCTCTTCTTCGCTCGGCCACCATCAAGAAATTCATGGTCGGCTACGAGATGATGGCGGAGCCACAACGCGACCTCACACCAGAACAGGCGGCGGCAAGGCTTCGCGAAGTGTCGGGAGTCCACTACAAGCAAAAATGAAAATCGCCATCGCCACTTGCCACAATATCCCGGAACCGGATGTCGACGAAGCCTTGGTGCTGAATTCCTTTCGTGCCCGGGGACACGACACGGACCTAATCCCATGGGAAGCGGGAGTCGACCGCTTCGCAATCTATGATGCTGTGGTCATTCGATCGACATGGAATTACCCCGAGTTCCATGCGCCGTTTACCAACTGGGTTCGAGAACTATCCGTCAGGACCCAACTTCTGAACCCCGCCGACATCGTATTGGGGAACATCGAGAAGCGTTACCTGGTCGACCTCGAATCACGAGGAATCCAAATCGTTCCCACTCGGTGGATGTCGGCTCTCGAAGCCGCCGCTTGGATCGATTCACTCGATGCGACGTACGTTCTCAAACCAACCATCGGCGCGGGTTCGATGGACACGTTCATCGTCGATCAAGATTCGGCCGAGCAGGTTCAGTCGTGGCTTACCTTGCAGGACCCCACTCGAATGTTCATGGTCCAGAAGTATCTCTCCTCGGTCGACTCCGTCGGCGAGCAGTCGATCATCGTGATTGGAGGGGAACCAACCCATCGAATTCGAAAGCACCCGCGCTTCGCCGATGGCGAAGAGCGTGTCGAGGGGCCACTTCTCGTTGGTGAATTCGACAAGATTGCCCAGAGCGCCATCGAACCTATCAAGGACCGAATCCTCTATGCTCGTGTTGATCTGATGATGCTCGACGACCAATCGTGGGCAGTCTCCGAACTCGAACTTATCGAACCCTCACTCTTCTTCACCCAGCATCCACCCGCACTTCAAAAGCTGATCGATGGCGTCGAGAGCATGGCTCGCTCTACCTAAGTCGGCAACGAAGATTTACTTGAACACCAACGTCTTCATCTTGCGACGTTCCTTCTTCAGCGACAGGCCCATCTCCGCAAGGCCCTTGTCCAGGTCCTGGTTGGTATTGGGACTCCAGTGCAGGTCGAAATCGTACGATCCAGCGATGCCGGTCTCGTCGATAACTCGTTGCTTAAGAACGAGTTCAAAGTACTCTGTCAATTGGGCAATGGTCGCGTTCCTCCAGCTCATGATGCCCGGAGTCTTCTCCGCCGCCTGGCCCGAAGGCGTCCGCACTTTCGGCGTTCCCTCCTTTCGCAATACCAACACCTCTTGCGGCTTCTCGTTCCATTCCCCCTTCAAACCAAATTGCTTCGAAAGCTGATCGCGCAGCATCAGAATGGCGGTTTCGTCCTTGCCATCAGCCGCCTTGACCGATGCTCGATACCGGTCGTTGCCAACCCGATCCGGCAGTTCGATCTCCACGTTCCTCGCCCCGTATGCATAACCTATCAGCGCCAACAGACGAATTCCTTCGATTGTAAACTGCCCCGTCCCAACCAAGCGCGGCGGATAGTTGACGGACGATTCCGTGAGGGCGATCACCGCGTGCGCCCCAGGCTTGGCCATTAGCTCTTTGTCCCAATTCGGGTCTCCCAAACTTGCCAGCCGCAGCGGAAAGTCCACATGCTTCCCTTTCATAAAATCGGCCAACCGGTCTTTAGTGACCTCCTCAGGTGTAGTAATCGCCGCAATCTTTCCTTGGCCATCGACAATCACGGTTCGAGGAATCACCATAACTCCGTATTGACCCGCTAAAAAACCGGCTCCGTACACAACGTTCGTATCGAAGTGCACAAGCTTGGTGAACTCTTCGACCGTTTTTTTCTCCTCGTTCGTCACGCTGTAAAAGTCGATTGGCTGTCCCGCGAACTGTTTGGCGAGATCGTTGATGTGCGGAATCGCGGCTCGGCATGGCGCGCACCACGTCGCCCAAAACTCGATGACCGTGACCCGTCCGTTGCCATAGCC
>CAMFIS010000169.1 GCA_945952345.1 uncultured Fimbriimonas sp. | reverse complement strand
ACGGCGGCCACAGCAACGCTCAAGGCGGCGCGATCATCGGTTCGAAGGAGTTCATCGACCGGTTGACCCACCATCAAATACCGATGATGGGCGGCCTCCTGCCTCCGTTTCAATCGTGGCTTTTCACCCAAGGTTCCCGAACTCTCAAGCTGCGACTCAAGCAGCATGAGGCAAACGCTAATCAGGTCGCTTCGTGGCTCGAACAGCAGCCCGAGATCAAAGCCGTTCACCACATCGGCCTCGAATCGTATCCTCAGCGCGATGTGTTTCTCAAGACGATGAAGGGCTCGTCCGGCCTCTTCTCGTTCGAGGCTCACACCAAGGATAAAGCCAAGATCATGGCGTTCTGCAACCGACTGCAACTCTTCGGACGCGGCATCGGCTGGGGTGCATTTGAGAGCTTGGTCGTCGCATTCGAGGTTCAACCCATCGACTACGACAAACCAGAATGGTTCGTACGGCTTTTCGTTGGTCTCGAAGACGCCGAGGACCTCATCAACGACTTGGCCCAGGCGCTTCCTGAGCTAAGATGACTAAGTTCCATGGGACCCGTCATCCATTTCCAAAACAACGCGTTCGATCCATTGGCCGAGCCGAAGAACTCGATCAACTTGGTATTCGGATACTCCGTCCTCGCCTGGCTCAAATCCTTCGCGAAAGACTCGTTCGAGATGGGTGAAATCGTCGAAGAGGATCACGGCTGGTCGACCTTAGCATCCTTTGAGGGCAAGCAATACCAAGTTCACGGTGGACACACATCCGCGGAGGGTGTCATCGAACCTGACGACGAGTGGATCCTCATCATCAATCCCATTCGTAGTCTGAAAGACAAACTGCTGGGCCGAGGAAAGATCGATTCGAAGGATCCACTTTGCGTCTTCATCCGTTCCAAAATGGAAGCCGACTCGAACTTCAAGATTCTCCTCGTCGAAGACTGATTCTGAGGGTTCATACAGGCCCTGGCCTCATTTCTCGCACTCGCACTGCTCGCTCGCACCGGTGAAACGGTAACACCATCCCAATGCCGCAGGCCACCAACTAGGCTGTCCCTTGGCGAAGGGACCGGTGAGCCGCAGACCGCCAAAGTTTCATTCTTCCAGTGCGGCGAACCGAGGAATTGATGGCAGCCTTCTAAAGAAAACGGCGACTTCATTTCTCGCACTCGCACTGCTCGCTCGCACTGACTAAACGGTAACATCTTCCCAATGCCGCAGGCCGAAGATTTCTACCGCCAGATGGTCCGCCTCCGAGCCGTCGAAAACGAGCTGACCAAGCTCTCGCAGACCGGCCAACTCCGCGGTTCGCTCCACCTTTGCCAGGGGCAAGAAGCCGTCCCCGCCGGAGCCTGCGCGGCTCTCCGCAAAGATGACTATCTCACCTGCACCTACCGGGGCCACGGCTACGTCCTTGCGAAAGGACTCGACCTGGATCTCGTCCTCCGCGAGATCCTCGGTAAAGCCAGCGGACTCTGTAAAGGCAAGGGCGGCAAAATGCATCTCTTCGACCCGGAGTTCGGCCTCCTTGGCACTAACGGAATCGTTGGTGGCGGAGTCGGAACCGCGGTTGGAGCCGCCCTCGCAAGTTGGATCGACGGCAAAGACCAAGTCGCCCTCACCGTCTTCGGCGACGGCACCCTCAACCAGGGTCACGTCAGCGAATGCTTCAATATGGCGGCCCTCTATAAGCTTCCCGTCATCTTCCTCTGCGAGAACAACCTCTACGCCGAGATGACTCCCCTGGAGCGAAGTCACGGAAACACCGACCTGTGCGCCCGAGTGGCTGGCTTCGGAATCAAGACCGACAAGTGCGATGGCAACGACCCATTCTTGGTTTACGACGCAGTCCATAAGGCGGTCGAGCGAGCGCGCAAGGGCGAAGGTCCAACCTTCATCGAAGCGATGACTTATCGGACGATCGGCCACTACCAAGCCGACCCCGGAACTCAATACCGAACGCCCGAAGAAATCGCCCAATGGAAGGAAAAGTCACCCATTTCTAAACTCGAGAAGGTCATCGGCAACGCAGCCGAGGCGATCCGCGAAGAAGAAGAAAACCGGGTGAGTGAAGCGATGCAAAGCGCCTTGAAGCAACCCGATCCTTCTCCGACCCACGCTCTCACGGAGGTGTTCGCGTGAGCGAGATGACCTTCGTTCAGGCCATCAATTCGGGCCTCCGCCAAGAGCTCGACCGCGATACCGATGTGTTCCTCATGGGTGAGGACATCGCCCATTACGGCGGCATGTTCCGCGTCACCGAAGGGCTGATGGACGCCTACGGCGACAAGCGGATCGTCGATACTCCCATCTCCGAATCCGGGTTCATTGGCATGGCTCTTGGGGCTGCGTTAGCAGGCAAACGCCCCGTTGCCGAGCTCATGTTCATCGACTTCTCGCTCGTCGCCATGGACCAGGTCCACAACCAGATCGCGAAGACGCACTACATGAGCGGTGGCCGCGTGAAGGTTCCGCTCACCATCATCACCCAAGGCGGCGGCTACAAGGGGGCGGCGGCCCAGCACAGCCAAATGCTGGAAGCTCTCTTCCTCCAGGTTCCCGGAATCAAAGTGGTCTGCCCTTCCAATCCCGCCGACGCGAAGGGTCTGGTTGCAGCGGCCATTCGCGACGATAATCCAGTCCTCTTCATTGAACACAAACAGCTTCTGGGTGTGAAGGGCGAGGTTCCTGAGGGCGAGCATTTCGTTCCGCTCGGCGAGGCCAAGGTGGTTCGATCTGGTTCGGAACTGAGTATTTTCACTTACTCGTACTGCGTGACCCTGGTCGAGCAAGCTCTTGAGGGAACCGGCGTCGATGCCGAAATCTTCGACCTCCGTTCCCTGAATCCTCTCGATTGGCCCGCCATCGCGACCAGCGTCAAGAAAACCCACCGAGCGCTGATCGTTCATGAATCGCACCAGCGGTGCGGAGTCGGCGTCGACCTCGCTGCCCAGATTCAACAGAAGCTGTTCGACGAACTCGATGCTCCGATCGGAATCTGCGCCGCTGCCGACACTCCGATTCCCTTCGCCAAGCCGCTCGAAGACGTCGTGCTTCCTTCGCCAGAAAGAATAAAGTTGGCCATCGAGCAGGTGCTTCATGGGTGATCGCCTCGCGGGCAAAACCGCGCTCGTTACGGGCGCGGCTCAAGGCATCGGCGCGGCGATATCCGACCTCTTCAAGTCCGAAGGCGCGACCGTCTGGGGCGTCGACCGAACTCCGGGCGTCACCGATTTCACCTTCGATCTTAGCAACCTGGACGAGATCGACGACTTCGTTCGGGCCTTGCCAAGCACCCCCGAGATCCTCGTCAACTGCGCCGGAATCGTCCTTACCCGTCCCTTTTTCGAGATCGAGCGCGAGGGATTCGAGCGAACGTTTAAGATCAACGTCACCGCCAGCTTCCTCCTGATGCAAAGCATCGCCAAGCATCTTGTCGAGCAAGACCGAGCCGGATCGATCATCAACCTTGCGAGCAACAGCGGCTTGATGCCAAAGCTGGAGCAACTCGACTACGGCGCAAGCAAAGCCGCCGTCATCAGTATGTCCCGCTCGGCTGCGCTCAGCCTTGGACCCAAGAAAATCCGTGTCAACGCCATTGCCCCTGGCGTGATCGATACGCCGATGACCCAAGCCATCGCCCAGATGCGAAGCGAAATTCGTGGAATACCGCCCGAGGAAACCCTTCGCCCCGTGGTCGAGAGCCTTCCTCTGAAGAGGATGGGCTCTGCCGCCGAAGTCGCCCAGGTCGCGCTCTTCCTCGCGTCCGACGAGTCGTCCTTCGTCACTGGCCAGGTGTACGTCGTCGACGGCGGCCAGTGGATGCATTAACTTAGTGCAAGTGAGAGTCCAAGAAAAATAGCTTCATGCCTACTAACCACGCTACGCCCCCGGGGGCGTCGGTGAGCAGGCAGTAGGCGAACCGGCGGGGGTAGTCATTCTTTAGAACGACCGAAATGGATGCTCCCCATTCACAACTTCGGGATCGCCATGTAAACTGTGCCCGACAATGGCGTTTAACGGACTCTGGCACGCAAGCTTCACCGTCTCCAATCTCGAGGCGAGCCTCGACTTCTACTGCGGCCTCCTCGGCATGGAACTGCACCACCAGCAGGTTCAGTGCAACGAGTACACCTCGAAGCTCGTCGGATTCGCGAATGCCGACCTCAAGGTCGCGATGCTCCGAATCCCCAACGCCTTCGTCGGACCCAGCAACCACCACCTTGAGCTCGTCGAATACGTACACCCTCGAGGCGAAAAGACCGACGTCACCACCAACCGACCTGGTGCGCCACACCTCGCCTTCGTCACCGATGACATCCACGGCGACTACGAACGCCTCAGCAAGGTAGGAGTTAGGTTCAAAGCCCCCGCTCCTGTCGCCATTGAAGAAGGTGTGAACAAAGGCGGATTCACGGTTTACTTCCTCGACCCTGACGATATCACCCTCGAAATGCTCCAACCGCCTGCTGGCCGCCCGTGGGGCAGCGTCAACGGAACCGAACTCCAACGGCCATGAAACTCAAACTTATCTCTCGCGAACAGGAAACGTTCGAAAACGCCTTCAAAGCCCAGATCGAGGACTTTCAAAAAGTCCATCCTCATGTCGAGGTGGAGTGCACCTTCCTGCCCATCCACGACCATTACGAGAAGATGGTTGCCAATATGGGCACCGAATCGGACGAGTACGACCTCTTCCTGTGCTGCACCGACTGGCTCCCGATCCTCATGCACAACGAGAGCATCACCGCGCTCGACGAGATGATTGAATCGAACCCACCTGTCGATTGGCCAAGCGGCTGGCACCCCGCCATGCTCGGTCTTCAGCAACGACATGGCCACGTTTACGGTCTGCCCTGGCACGACGGTCCGGAAGTCTTTCACTACCGAACCGACCTCTTTGGCGACCCGACCGAGCAGGCAAACTACAAAGCCCAGTATGGAAAAGAACTAAGACCGCCTGAGACTTGGGAGGAGTTCGTCGACGTCGCCAAATTCTTTACTCGCCCAGAGCAGGGCCTTTGGGGATGCTGCGAAGCCGCCTACACCGACGGCCATAACAATGTTTACGACTTCCTCATTCACCTCTGGAGCCGCGGCGGCGTCCTGCTCGAAGGCAAAACGCCGAGGTTCCACGAGAAAGAGGGTGTCGAGGCGCTCCAGTTCTACTGCGATCTCATCCACAAGCACAAGGTCGCTTCGCCGGAGTGCCTCAACATGGGCAGTGTGGAGTGCGGCGACTATTACGCCCAAGGCAACGCGGCGATGATGTGGAACTGGTGCGGCTTTGCGGCGGTTTCCTCCATGCCCGAGTACAGCAAAATCGTGGGAAAGAACGCCTGCACCAAACTTCCCGCCGGACCCGCGGGCTCCATCTCGCTCAACATCTATTGGGTGCTCACGATTCCGTCTGGCTCGCAGAACAAGGAGCTGGCCTACCAGTTCATGCAGCACATCTCGGCCCCGGCGACGGACAAAATGGTCTCGATGGCGGGGGCCAACGGCGTCCGACTCTCGACGTGGAACGACCCCGAAGTTGTGGCGAAATATCCGTACTACTCCATCATCGCCGACGTCCACGCCGGTACTCGAACCCTCCCCGCCATTCCCGAATATCCCGAGATTAACGAAGCCATCTCGCGAGCGGTACATCGTGCGCTGCATGGCGAAATGTCGGTCTCCGATTCGCTTAACCTCGCGGCTAAGGAAACTGCGGAGATTCTGGGTCGGTGAAACCACAAATTTGGAGTGCGCGAATTCATTCGCGCTTTGTCCTGCGTGATTTATCACGCTGCCACGACAAAGATGGAGGCGAAATGAATCTCGCCAAGGAAAGCGCAAATAAATTTGCGCACTCCCAAAAAGGCCAATGACTTTCAGCCAATCCCCGACTCCCCCCAAAGTCAAATTCCCCATCGTCTGCATCGGCGCTGGCGGAATCATGCGGAACGCCCACCTCCCCGCTTACCGCATGTGCGGCTTCGAGGTCGTCAGTCTCTCGGACACCAAACATGACCTCGCCCAAGACCTCGCCAAAGAATTCGGAATCAAAATCGTCCCGACCACCCTTGAAGAGCAAATAGCGACAGCCCCGAAGGACGCCATCTTCGACCTCGCTGTCCCCGCTGCCGCACACGCTAACATTCTCCGCCAACTCCCTACTGGCTCGTTCGCGCTGCTTCAAAAGCCGATGGGAGAGACCCTGGCCCAAGCCGAAGAAATCCTAAGCGTTTGCGAAGAAAGGAATATTTGCGCCGCCGTCAACTTCCAACTTCGTTGGGCGCCTTACACGCTTGCCCTCAAGTCGCTCTTAGCTACCGGCAAACTTGGCGAAATCCTCGACGTCGAATTCAAAATCAATGTTCACACCCCGTGGGCAGATTGGTACTTCCTCGAACTTGCGCCGCGTATGGAGATGGTCTATCACTCCATTCACTACGTCGACCTGATTCGCGACCTCCTCGGCGAACCGCACCGGGTTTGGGCGAGGGCGATAAAGCATCCCGACGCCCCGAAGCTGGAATCCTCCCGATCGTTCATCTACTACGAGTACGGCGACAATCTAAGGGCCACCGTCTCCACCTACCACGCCCATAAAGCCGGACCCAAACATCAGCAGTCCTACCTCAAAATTGAAGGAACCAAAGGGTGCGCCTTCATGCAGATGGGTCTGAATCTCAACTACCCACGGGGCGGCGAAGATTTTCTCGAATATTGGCTGGATGGCGACGCCGATTGGACGAATGTCCCGCTCGAAGGCGGCTGGTTTCCGCACGCTTTTCGTGGACCGATGTCTGCGATGATGGATTGGAAATCTGGCGGAGATCCACCCTCGACCGAAGTTCATGGATCGATTCACACCATGCAACTTGTTGAAGATGCCTACCGGGCCTCGGATTCGATGAGGGTTTCCGGGTAAAAATGGAATGAGGACGATGCGTTATTTAGTACTTTCGTTTACCATCCTGTGTGTTTTGGCAGGATGCGGTGGACCAGATTTGTCGGGCGATTACCACATCGTCGATACCGCCCATTCGTTTGGCGAAGGCACCGAGAAGTCGATCCTTCACGTGTTCGACGACAAATCCCTAGAGATACAGCTCGGCAACCTGAGCACGCTCAAGGCAAGTTGGACGCAGTCTGGTGGTGACATGACTTGGGATTCCTCGACTGTCCATATTCCTGGAAAATATCACATCAAGGACAAGACCTTGATTCCGGTTGTCGATGGCAAGGAAGTAACCGGGTGGCACTGGCAGCACGACTAGACTAACTCGGCTTCTTTCCGGCGATGATGAGGTGAGTTCCCATATCCAGGCATCCGGGCTCACGGCAGGCCTCGAGTTCCATGTTCAGAACTTGAATCCATTTCTCACGATCCTTGTGAGCATCCGCGAGTCGATCGCCATACACCGGCGTCAAGACGTTGCAGGCCGCCATATCGGTCACCTCAAGTCCGTGCGACTGGAAAAAATTGCGTAACTCTCCCGATCGAAACATGTGGCAATAGTGGGTCGCCATCTTAGAGTTCTCACTTGTAAGATCGCCACTCGCGACGATAGCTTTATTCTCCGTTTTTGGAAACTCGAGTACGCCTGGCAAGTATTCGTGAATGGTTCCCCACAGCGACATCACGCTGGCGAGGATCATCCCGCCTGGTTTGGTCACGCGAATGCATTCTTGCAGGGCGCGTTCCCGACGATCCATAACGTAGCTGAGCGGGCCGCCAAACGCGACCACCGCATCAAAAGCTTCATCGTCGAACATCGAGAGATCGCAGATGTCTGCCTGATGCCAACCGCGCACGCCATGTTCAAAGTTATGCTCTTTGGCTTTGGCCTTGTTGAGGTCGAGCTGAACCGGTGAGATATCCACCACCGTCGAGAAAGATTCCAGGTCGTCGACGATGAACTTGGTAAACCGACCCGGACCAGCGCCAACTTCCAAAATCTCCATGCCCATCGTCAGCGCTTTCAATAGGACATGGTGGTGAATATTCAATTGAACGTAACGGGCAGGAGTTAGATTCAGCCGTTCCCACTCCTTGTCGGCGTACTCGTCGTAAAACGCCTCCACCCACTTCGGATCGTAGCCAGCTGACTCCATAATCTCACGAAGGTACCTGAAGCAGTTGTGAGTTCGGAGATGGGGTTGCAAAGTCCCCTCCTAGAATGTCCGATGTCAAGACATGGTGTACACCTTCTGCCATGACATGGTGTACACCATG
>CAMFIS010000168.1 GCA_945952345.1 uncultured Fimbriimonas sp. | reverse complement strand
CAGCCTCGGCGTCTGCGGAACCCTCGTCGAGATGCAAAACAAAACGGGCAAGCTGATGAACCTGCCCGCCATTCCGATGCTCATTGGCAAAGTCGACGCGGTCCAGCTACTCCTCATCCTCTCTTCCATCGCCGTCGGCATCGGCCTATACCGTACCAATTTCGGTCTCAAGCTCAGAAGCGTCGGCGAATATCCCGCCTCCACCGAAGCCGCCGGCTTCTCGCCGATCAAGCTCCAAATCCAGGCCCTCGCCATCGGTGGCATCATGGGCGGACTCGGTGGGGCATATCTAGCCCTTGGAGTGGCGCAATCCTATACCATCGAAATGGTCAATGGTCGAGGATTTATCGCCATTGCCCTCGTCACGTTCGCACGTTGGCGTCCGGTTGGAATCTTGCTCTCCGCTGTTCTCCTCGCCGTCTTCGAGGCGTTGCAGTTCGAAATTCAGCTTAGCGGAATTCAGATTCCCAAGTCGATTCTTCTGGCGTTGCCGTATCTTGCAACGCTCATCATTCTGGTATTCGTAGGAAAAGGCACCCAGGCGCCGCAATCGCTGGGCAAGCCGTTGAGAGGAACCCGAGAATGATCGTCGCCATGACCCGAAGAGTGACCTTTAGCAGCGGACACCGCTTCTGGTATGCCCACCTCAGCGACGAGGAGAACCGAAATCTCTTTCCCGGCTGGGGATCGCCATACAATCACGGACATAACTACACGCTGGACGTCACCGTCGAGGGACGAGTGAATCCGGAAACCGGCATGGTGGTGAACATCAAGGACGTCGACGCGGTCCTCAAAACTAACATCGTCCCCCAGTTCGCCCAGAAGAGCATCAACGACGAGGTTCCTTACTTCAAGGACCACGCGCCGAGCCTTGAGAACATGATGCCCTACCTGTGGCGCGAGATCGAAGCGGCTGGTCTCCCTCGCGAAGTCAAGATGACCAACCTCAGGCTCGAAGAGCTAGCCAATTTTTACGGAGAATACGACGGAATGAAGACCACCATCACCCGCATCTACGAGTTCGCCGCTGCCCACCGGCTGCACGTTTCCGCCCTCTCGGACGAGAAGAACTTCGAACTCTTTGGCAAGTGCAACAACGTCGCCGGGCACGGCCACAACTATGTCCTCGAGGTGACCGTTGGTGGAAACCTCGACGAAAAGACAGGCATGATCTGCTCGATCAATGACGTCGATGCCGCCGTGAACAGGGAAGTTGTGGACCGCTACGATCACAAGAACTTCAACTGTGACATCCCCGAATTCGAGGGGCGCCCCACCACCTCCGAATCCATCGCGGAGACCATCTTCCAGCGTCTCGATGGCAAGATTCCCGCCAACCTGGAACGGATCAGGCTTTGGGAAACCGCCCGTAGCGCCTTCGAGGTTTGTAAAAAGTAGCGATTCTTTTGAGCCGATTGCCTAAATTCCTTCGTCAAAAAAAGTAAGGCAAATGGTAGCTACCATACGACAGGTGGTCAGGTTGGTTCCGCCGCAAATGTGGCGGGATACGATAATACGTCCTCGGCTGTCTCCGGATTTCGGAGGGCTCGGACGTGTGCGCGTCCGGGCCCTTCCTGCTTTATGGTCTGCTATTTTCCTGAATTTAATCAAGGAAGGAAAAGATGGCGTTGCATGACGTATTAGTTTTGAACAGCAATTATGAGCCGCTGAACGTGTGCAACGTTCGGCGCGCAATTTCGTTGTTGATCCTCGGCAAAGCCGACGTGATCGTACTCCGAGATGAACCAATCGTATCGGCCGGGGGCGAGCTCGATTCGCCCGCCGTACTGAGAATGAAGTATCAGGTGAAGCGGCCCTTGCCGCAGCTGCGATTGTCGCGGCACGCCGTGTTGGCACGAGATAACTACACATGCCAGTACTGCGGTGTCAGGGCAAAGGATATGACGATCGACCACGTCGTTCCCCGATGGGTGGGCGGTCCGCACACATGGGATAACCTGGTGGCGTGCTGCCGCCGATGCAACCTGAAGAAGGCAGACAAAACCCCTCAACAGGCGAATATGACTTTGCGAAGAAAGCCTAGGCGGCCGAGCTACATTCCGTATCTCTCGCTGCCAACGTATCTCAAGGCGCAGGGGAGGGATGAATGGCGCGATTTCCTGCCATATTTCCCTGAAGTTCAATCGGTTTCCGTGGCATAAATTTGCCACGGGAGCCGAATCCGTGATAAGGTATCCTGAGTTCATTCCTGATAGGAAAGCTCCACGGAAGGAAGCAGGATATTTTATGAATTCTTTAGTTATTCGGGGTGGTCAGCGCCTTACCGGAGAGATCGAAGTTTCCGGTAGCAAGAACATTGCTCTGGCAATCCTATCGTCAGTTGTTTTGGCCGAAGAACCCGTCGTTCTCAAGAACGTTCCCAAGATCAGCGACACGCTCATCAAGACCCATTTGCTCGAGGTCTTTGGCGCGAAAATCGTTTGGGACGGAGACAATCTCCACATCGACTGTTCGGAGCTGAAAGCCGGCGACGCGGACGAAGAGATGGTTCGCTCGATTCGAACCTCGTTTTACATGATCGGCCCATTGCTGGCCCGTATCGGCAAGCTCGACATGCCCGCTCCCGGCGGCTGCAAGATCGGCGCTCGGCCCGTCGACCTTCACCTTAAAGGCCTTGCCGCTCTCGGCGCGAACATCGAACTCGATGGCGGCGTCTATCGCGCATTTTCCGATAAGCTTCGCGGTACCGAGGTTTACCTCGACAAGCCTAGCGCAGGCGCGACTCAGCACATCATGAGTACAGCGTCCCTAGCCCAAGGCACGACAACGATTACGAACGCGGCAATGGAACCCGAGATCGTGGCCCTTGGCCACTTCCTCAACCGAATCGGAGCGAACATCGAGGGTCTGGGAACATCGGTTATCACCATTCAAGGCAAGCAGAGTCTCAGCGGCGGCACCTACAAGATTCCGGCCGACCGAATCCAAGCCGGCACCTTCCTCCTCGCGGGAGCCATCACCGGTGGCGACGTGAAGGTCAACGACATTCTCCCCGAGGACCAAACCGCAGTTGTGAACAAACTGCGCGAAGCGGGAGCTATGATTGAAACCGGTGCAGACTTCGTTCGCGTGGCGGCACCCAGCCGCCTCAACCACGTTCACGTGGTCACAATGCCTCACCCCGGTTTCCCGACCGATATCCAGCAGCCTATGGCGGCAACGCTTTGCATGGCCGATGGTCTCTCGTACATCGAAGAAACGATCTACGAAAGCCGAATTGGGCACATCATGGAGCTTAACCGCATGGGCGCCAAGATCACCCAGAATGGGCGAACGGCCAACATCGAAGGTGTTAACGAACTCCGAGGCGCGACCGTTTACGCATCCGACCTCCGAGCCGGCGCGGCGCTTTGCTTGGCTGGTTTGGTTGCGCATGGCGAGACCGTGGTCAAAAACATCCACTACATCGACCGTGGCTATGAATCCATCGAAAAGACCCTACAAAGTCTCGGTGCAGACATCACTCGCGTAATGGATAGCGAACCTCAGAAGGTACTCTAAGTTAACCTTGAGATTCGTTCCGCGCATTGCCATCGACCTGGGCACGGCCAACATCCTTGTCTATCGATCGGGCAAGGGAATTGTCCTTTCCGAACCCACCGTCGTGGCCGTCAACACGTCGACCGGAAAGGTCCTGGCGGTTGGCAACGATGCGCGAGAAATGATCGGGCGTACTCCGGCCAATATTACGGCGATTCGTCCGATGAAAGACGGCGTGATTGCCGACTACACCACGACGCTGAAGATGATGCAGTACATCATCAACAAGACGTGCGGCTCGCGTCTCCCCTTCAAATTTGCGCCAACCACGCTCATCTGCGTTCCGGCCGGTGTTACCAACGTCGAGCGACGAGCCGTCATCAAAGCCGCGAAAGAAGCGGGTGCGGGCATCGCCATGACCATCGAGGAGCCGTATGTAGCCGCGATCGGGGCGGGACTCCCCATCGAATCTGCGGGCGGAAACATGGTCGTCGACATTGGTGGTGGCACAACGGATATCGCCGTCCTCTCACTTGGCGGAATCGTGACATCGCAGAGCTTACGAGTTGCAGGCAACAAAATGGATGAGGCGATCCAGAAGCACATTCGCAACGCTTACAACCTGATGATCGGCGAAATGACCGCCGAAGAGATCAAGATCGCGCTCGGCTCGGCCTACCCAGCGACCCAAGAAGCCAAGATGGAAGTTCGCGGTCGCGACATGATCCACGGCCTTCCCAAAACCATCGAGATCAGCAGCATCGAGATTCGAGAAGCTCTGAACGAGCCCGTCCGACAGATCGCCGAAAAGCTTTGCCATGTGCTGGAAGAGACACCTCCCGAACTCGCCAGCGATGTCATCGAGCGAGGAATCACGCTTACGGGTGGCGGAGCTCTGTTGAGAGGACTCGACAGATATCTGCAAGATGTGACTCAAATAAATGTCCGAGTGGCCGATAATGCACTTACGTGTGTCGCTCAAGGCACGGGTCAAGCGATCGAACAGATCAGCAAGATCAAGTCGAGCGGCGCTCTGACGGAACTATGAAACTTCTCGCTGCTGGTTGTCTCCTCCTCGCGGTCGCATATGCCTTCGGGCAGAAAGACAAAGGCGATGGTCCGGAATTTAAGAAGCAACCCAAGAAAGAAGTGAAAACGACCACCGCTCCGGTAAACCATGCCGAAGCGGCCAAAACCCTTCAGCGAGCTTGGGATGCGATGGCCAAGGGACTTAAGCTCAAGGGTAGCAACCCGGTGAAGTTACCCAACGACGCGAAGCCCATCACCAAGGACGAAGTTTTGTCGGCCTACCGAGCGATGGTTTTGGTCGCCCAACCCAGCTTCAAGCGAGCCCCGACCCCGGTTGCCTACAATGCGAAGCGCTTCCGCAAAGATTTCAATCAGGGCACTTACCTCAAACTGGTCAAGGACGGTTTTGTAATGCCGTACGGACCGCTGGTCGTGGGTTCGTCGGGAACGGTTTCGACTTACGAGTTTGGCGACTCGCTCGGAGTCTTCATGCTCCGAGTCTCGGATTTGGCCCACATGCCTAGCCGAAAGTTCTCGCCGAACCTGATGAAGCCCGGCATCAACTAGTTATGCCTTAGCCAAACTTGCATAAAGCTTGGCCCCTTTGCGTTCCAAGTCCGATAGGGGATGAAGTTGATGGTGCCCGCCATGGGATCTTCGTCCGAAAACTCGCGATACAGTTCCGTGTAGGGACTCACCGGTTCTAGGAGGGCTGAAGCCTGAAACACTGGCGAGCCGTCGATCGCCTTCTGACCCGTTTCTCGCAGCTCTTCCGCTAGGTCGAACACCTTCAGTTGCGGCGCGGACTCCAGTTCCAGAGATTCCGAACAGTAGATCGTCGGACCGTAAGAAACCGCCAGTCGGCCCACATTGTCGATCACATGTGGATGAGCCTTATGCATCTTTGGATTCATTTCGAAGTCGATCGTGAGTGTGGTCGAACTCGTCCAGTGATGGTTGAAGACCATGAAACCGCCTTCGTACTCAGCGCCTTCGCTCGACTCAGGGAAATCGACATTGACTTCGTCGGACCATTCGGGAATGCGGATCGAGAGTTTGACCGGGCGGGAAGACTTGCCCGTGAACGAAATCTTGACCACGCCATCCAGCGGGTACTTGGTTTCCATCTTGAGCGTGAGCCCGCACGAGAGCCGGAACTCGCCGTCGATCGGACTGCCAATGTAGACCGTGGCGTCGGACTCCCAAAGGTTGTACTGCACGATGCTGCCAACAAATCGAGCCACGTTGGGCGGACAGCAGGCGCACAGGAACCACGGAGCGCGGCCATGCGTCTTACGGCTCTCGAGTGGATTGTCGTAATAGTAAAGCGTGGTGTCTTGCGAGACACCGCTGAGCACTCCGTTCAGCGTTACCCGCTCGGCTACGTCGAGATAATCGGACTGGCCGGTCGCCTCGAACATGCGACGACCCCACATCGCCAGGGCAATTCCCGCACAGGTTTCCGCGTAGGCGTTGAGGTTTGGCAGATCGTAGTCGTCGGTAAATCCTTCGTTGTCGCCCGTGCTGCCGATGCCACCGGTGATGTACATTCGCCGCTCGGTTAGGTTGTTCCAGATAGTTTCAATCGCCCCGAGCAGTTCTTTATCGTTTCGTCGAGCGGCGCTCAAGGCCGCTGCCGCATAGAGGTACGCCGCCCGAACCGAGTGGCCGACAATCACGGTTTGCTCGCGGATCGGTTTGTCGTCTTGCGCGTACTTTCCGTCGTACTTCCCATCTTTCAAGATCAGGTTGTTCGCCGCGCGGAAGTAGTCCTTGGTCTCGGGATCCTCGATTTCAGCTTCAAAAGGTGAGGGGCGATGGCCCCGAATGTCGATCATCCAGTCGGCAAACTCGGCAAAACGCTTGTCGCTGGTAGCTTCCGTCATTCGGTAGAGGGCAAGCTCGATCTCGGGATGACCGCAAAACCCGGGCTTCTTATCTGGTCCGTAAATTGAGGCGATGTGGTTGAACGCCTTGATCGACACTGCCATCAGTCGGTCGTCGTTAAGTTCTTGCTTAAGCGCAACCGCGGCTTCGAAGAGGTGCCCGAGGCAGTACATCTCGTGCATGTTCACGAGGTTGCGCCACTTGAAGTTTGGTTTATTGAGCTGAACCAGCGTGAAAAGGTAACCGTCTTCGGCCTGTGCTACTTCAATCGCCTTGATCGAAGTCTCGATGACCTCGGCGATTTTGGGGTTTGGCCTTAGCTTTTGTACGTAGATGGCGCCTTCTAGCCACTTGTACAGGTCGCTGTCATTAAAACGCAGCCCCTCGTGCGTCCCACTCTCGCCCCGTGCCACGCGGTAGAAGTTCTCAAGCCGCCCGGTCGAAACGATCTGATCCCACTGGCTGAGGATTCCTTTGCTGGAAAGCTCATCCAGGTACCGCCCCCAATAGCCATCAATTTTTTGAACTTGGGAGAGCGCGAGCGGACAGATCATGGAAGGCATAAGGATACCGTCTGGTGGGCACGTAATTACCGGCGGACCCGGAGGGAAAGAACTAACCACGCTACGCCCCTGGGGGAGGTGGTTCGAGGTGACTCTGTTTCGGACCGGAGGGGGTAGTAAATGGGGCCTAACTTACCCTCGACTCAAAGATCACAACTCAAAGCTACTTGTTGTACTTCGGCTCCCAATCGCCTTTGCCGCTCGGCAGCAAATCGATCAGGCCCCACAGCGCGCAGTAGTCGTCGCCCGGACCGAATTGGGCCTGCGCGTGCCGCGTCATCGTCCCGTCCGCATGCTTCTTCACCACCGAGACGCCGGGCCACGTGCCCCACTCGGCGTCGAATCCAAAGTCCTTGACCAGAGACGTGTCATGAATCGAAACGCAGGGAAAATTCCAACCTCGGGCTCCCACGAACTGGGCCATCTTATGAACTGGATCGGGCGAGGTAAGCACGAACGCGGACTTCGTCTTGAGGTACGGCCAGAAGGCGTTGAAACCATCTGCCCACAGCGTGCAATACGAGCACCCGGTACCCATGTTGTGAATGAGCAACATCTCGTCGAACTCGCCAAACAATTCGGAGAGCCGAACCGACGAACCATCGGCTTGCTGAACCTCGTAGTCTTCGACCGTAACCGGGTCGGCCGAGTGCCGCAATTCAGCCAACTCCTGCTTCTTCGCTTCAATTTCTTTCTTGAGGGCGGTGATCCGTTCGTTGCTCATAATGCTTCTATTTTAGAGTGCAAATGCCTGCATTTGCTTTCAATAGCGAGACCTAGCTCACGTGTAATTGCGGCGAAACAGGTTTCGCAGGAGAAAGCGAACCCAGGCGTTCGCACTCTAAGGTTAGGACTTTCTCATTTCTTGTCGAGATCAACCGACTTGCCGACTTGGTAAACCGTGCCTTCGCTCGTCACCTGGAAGTCCACAATCCACGAGGCCTTACCATCGTTCACTCGATAACGAATGACCTTATCCGGAGCCTCTTCATGCTCCGAGATGAATTCCATCTTGGGAGCTTCCGTGAAATTCGCATAGGCCGGTAGTGCCATTTGGCCCCGCCCGGTCGCCAACCTCGCCTGCATGTCCTCATGCATTCGCGGACTCTTGATATCCTTCTTGCCCAGGTCGAGCAACACCAATGCGAGTTTCGCCGACAAATCCGGGTGGGGATCCGTTGTCGAAATCTGCGGCTTGCGGTTCAGTTCGGGCGACAGCAATTTTGCAATTCCCGCCGCGAATCCGTCCCCGCCGACCGGATACAGATTGCAGAGCATGTAGATCTCGATGTGGTCATCCGGGAA
>CAMFIS010000167.1 GCA_945952345.1 uncultured Fimbriimonas sp. | reverse complement strand
GATGTAGAGCGGGCGGTGCCATCCTGTTCTGAAGGTGGGATCCGGAGAGGTGTCGCCGAACGGACTCAGCCAATCTTGTACGAGCGATGCATTACCGCCAGCTCGCCGTCGGCCGGCTTCATCATCTGGAATTTGGAAATCGGTCGTATTGTCGACATAAGGTCCTTCGCCGTGGCCGAACAAACCTGAATTGCCGCTTGCTCCGAGTCGACCAGAATCTTTTGTAAGCTTCAGATATCGGCTGACGTTCGCGCTTTCGGAAACATCGCCATTGGCCGACATCGTAGGAGGCACAAGGTAGCCCACGCCTCGAGAATCGCCATTGCCATCCACGCCCGATCCTCCGTCGCGAACTGCACCACCGAAGGTGGAGAACGAAGGGCTAAGGCTGTTCAGGACGATATTGCCCGAAGTTACTTGCCATGAATTCGTGCTTCGGCTCCATTGAGACTTGTTGATTTGCAGCGTCGCGTTATTGCCACCAATAAGTCCGCCTGCAACTTGGATTCCGTCGCCGAGGGTCTGGTTAAGGTTCACGACGTTGTTGCCGTGGAAGACCACGTCGTCGTTGATTCGCATGGAACCGCCGCCGGGAAGTCCAACCACGGGTGCGCCTGCGCCACCAGCAGACAAGTTGTACGAGTCTTGGAAATCGCCGGTCTGCGAAGGTGCGTTCACCGGGATACCGTCCGTCGAAGGTGCTTCGCGATACATCGCGCCGCTATCTAGCGGGAAGCCAATCTCGACAGGCCGCGTCGCCTTGTTCTTGTTGGTAATGAAGCGGGCGTAATCGATCAGGCCGATCTGGGCCAGGCCAACGAGTCGGCGACTCGAAATCTCCTTCGCGTCGTATTCTTTCATCCGACCATAGGCTGTGTCGAAGGCGGCTTGGCTGCCGAAATTCTGGAACTGGACCGTGCTTCGAGCGTTATTCGTGGTCGGGTCGTTCGGGTTAACCTCACCTTGCCGACCGATGGACTCGATGCGGAGGTAGTTTCGAGCTTGGCCTGGATCCTTGAAGTATCCAACTCCAGTCGTGGAGAACATGCTCTGGTCGCCGGGGGCATAAATGACGCGAACCAGCGCACGGCCACCTCGATAGTCGATTCGGAAAAATGGTCCGAGACCATCGGGACCGCCATTATCGATACGCGTCGTACCAGGAAAATTGAGAGCGGTTCCGCCATTTCGAGCCGGCGGGCGAAGGTAATAGATGTCTGGATCGCGTGTCACGTCCGCCGAAATCTGAGTCACCGTCGTCGGAGTGCCATGCCAGTCTGCTCCAAGTTCAGAGTTCACCAACTGGGCGTGAGCAAAACGGATTCCTGCTTCGGCGAAATCACTGTTGACACCTCGGCTACGAGACGTGCTCGCTCCACGGATGCTTCGGCTGAGGATGCTGGCAAACGCAGCTCCCAGAATCAACAACACGAAGAGAACCATGAGTGCAATGATCAGGGTCTGACCATGCTGCATTCGTGGGCGGTAGCTTTTCTTCTTCAACGCATTCCTCAGTTTCATCGCGTATTACCTAATAAAGTTGTGGACATTGGCCGTGGCTTTCATCGTCACCGTCTGCGGGAACGGAACATCCGATTGCGGATAGTTTCGAATCGTCATGACGATCTGCATCAATTGGCGCGTATCGTATTCCACTCGCACCACGTCATCCGGGGCCGTGAACTGGAACTTGTACGACACTCTTATTCGACCGGGAACAGCCGTCGTTGTTCCCGCAAGGCGCATAACTGCAGGAATCGGGACTATCGGATTAGAGCAGAGCTGGATATAGCCTGCTTTGAATCGGGGCTGATAGATCGCGCTAACCAAGCTGGTTCGTGTGTAGGTTGCCGGTGGCACTGGGAATCCCAGAGCGGCGTAACCTGCGGCAGTTGGCTCTTGCAGATTCGTGTAGTTAATTCGATATTCGTTCGGTCCTGGCTCGCGGTTCACCCGGTGGTATCGAACTTCGTAGCCAAAGTTCGGACCAGGATTTTGGTCGGGACCCATCACCTCTTCGCTGCCCGGAGTAATGATCGCTTTCGGGAACATCGCCAACGGGCTTGCCGAACCATCGCCTTGCGGAATCGTTCGCAGATCGATGAAGCGGTGCGCGCCACCCGTCTCGCCTAGTTGCGCCGGCACACCATTTTGACCAGCTTGCGCATCAATCCAGATCTTGTTAAACACGCGGTTTATACTAAATCGATTGAACGCCGTGTCCCAGTACGGAGAATCCGAGAAGACACCAGGCATCGTTGGAGGTTGACCACTGTTAGGAGGAGGAGCGATTATGAGTGGATCGTTGGATGGCGTAAACGTTGTCTCTGTATTTGTCCAGCCGTCGGCAACTGTATCTTGAGCCGGAACCTGCGGGAGGTTTGCCGAGTTCAGATCGAGGTTGCTGAACAGGTTTGCCGCCATGTTCGGATCCTTCGACTTGTCGCCGACCTCGGCGATATTGAAGGTTTGGAACACGCGTCCGTTCTGGGTATTCGTCGCGAAAGGCATGAACTTGGCGCGGAGGTCAGGGTTTGCCATCGAAAGCCAACCGCTGGCCACGTTCGCGGTATCGAGTCCGATCGTGAACGGGTACTTGCTATTCGCATCGTACTGTCGAGCTCGGTAGGCAGCCTCGTAGGCGCCGACGTCGAACGTCTCAACGCCTGATCCTGCCTTCGTGTCCGGATCGCCAGATGTGGCGGGGTCGACATAGTACGTCGCCAAACTTCCTGTATCGGGCCGCGAGATTTGGTAGGCGGTGTTGCCCGGAGTATTCCAAACGCTCGTATACGATCGAACCGTCAGGTTGCTCATCAGGCCGAATTGTCCGACATAAAGTTCGGAACCAACCTGATCGGAGCCGTCGACCTCGTTACCAAGCGAAGCTGCAACCTGGGCGTCTACGCCATCGCTTTCGATGTGCGACGGGCGGAAAGAAATGAGCGGAGTGATGCGCGGCGACCAGTTACCACCAACGTTGACCACCTTGGTGAGACCCTTACCCTTGTCGAATTGGGGTTGGATCATGTCGTAGCGACTGATTTCGGTCTCAACCTTGGCGGCATTGAGCCAGTGCTGAATCCGAGCAGCCTTTGCATCGTTGTTGACCGGGGTTCCCAGCGCCGCATTGGTAGCCAAGAAGAAGTCCGGGTCATCGAAAATCGGATTTCGATTCGTTCCATCCGGAACGGCATCGAAGAAGTCGGTGTTGACTTGGGGAATGAACTGCCCGCTTCCGGGAGGAACTTCCTTCATAATCACCGGCTGCACCTCGGCAGAGTACAGAACGAACAGGTTGTCTCGTCCGCCGGATCGCTTCATCAGCATGCCGTCGTAAGGGTTGTTGTAATTCGCAAACGGATCGTTCAGGCCGATCCAGTATCGCTTGATCGTCGTTCCTGCGGCGAGCGGGAGTTGCACCTGCCCCTTGGCCGATTTCAGCGTTGGGTCTTCTTTACCGGTGGTCGGATCGATGAATGCACCCGTCGGCCCGCGCTGACCCACCTTTTGGGTCTGCACGAGATCCATCTTGGTGTAGTTCATGCTGATCTTGACGAATCCGCCAGGAGTCGTTTGAACCGCACCAGTGTCATCCACGCCGGAAGTTGGAATGGGTGCCACGATGCTGACTCGGCCCGACGGACCTTCTACATCGCGAACCGCAACCGCTTCGCCAATCTCTTTCGTGAGTCGCTCAGTAAGAACGCGCGCCTTATCTTGCGCATCGGAATAGGCCTGAGCCGTTCGCGTTGCGTTGAACGTTTGGATCATTGGCACCACGATGATGGTGAGCAGGATGGCCGTGATGGCCATAACCGTAATCAGCTCGATCAGGGTGAATGCGAACTTGCGAGCGTTTCTCATTGAATTGCGTCTCCTCGATGCAGGTAGGTTTCTTTCGTCGTCACGCTCCACTCTCTCGACCAATTTCCAAATCCCTTGGTCAGGTTGGCGACTGGGTCGGTGCCGAGCGTAAAGCCGTTGCCGTTGTAGAAAACCTTGGTTAGAACCGAAACTCCGCGAACATCGGCAATCGAATAAGCCCGCGACTGGACGTCTGTCGTATCTTGAGCAATCGCAAGACCGGTCATCGATACTGGGAAGACATCGTAGAGATCGATCGACGGAAGCGGCTGGGCGATCGTGTCGGATCCAGGTCGGAACTTGATTCTGAACTCAGCGCCTTCGAGCAATCCCTCGTGTTGCGTGCCATCGTTCCAGGTGTATCGAATGCGCCCAATCGAGACCTTTCGATTGTTGTCCATGGTCGGGAAGTAGAGGCGTGATGGGCTGCCATTGATCGCGCCTGTTCCACCAATGTAGTACTGAGCGGCGCCCGGAACTCCAAATGCGAAGTCGTAGTGAGCAGGGTTTCGCGCAATCTGCACAGCCCACTCTTGTCGACTCATGTAGTAAGCGCGGAATACTCGTCCCGTGACATTGGTGAGTTGAACGTTGCCACCAGGCGTCATGATCGCCTCAGTCAATCCGTTGGTATCGTCGTTATCGTAGTCGAACAGGGTCACGTATCCGTTGGTCTTGTCGACACGAACCGTCTGGACTCCGTTATACGATTCCAGGACTTGGCCACCAGTTTCCACATCGATCAACAGTAAATTGTCAACGTCATCCAAGTTCGCCCCAGCCTGAACAGAATTGCGAACCACACAGACATCTTCCATTCCCTGATTCGGAATGTTCGAAACCGGAATAGCGGCTTGCTCGGGAGCTTGCAATCCATCGGGACCCTTGACCGAGTTCGTTCGGATCGAGGGCAGTTGAAGCTTGATCACTTTGGCCAGGCCCGCCGGGCTGCTAGAGCTGATGCGAAGATCCTCGTGAATGATTCGCCAATCTCGAACATCGTAGTCGATGCGAGCCACGTAAGGCTGCCGAGACGCCCCGGCTCGCTCTTCGTACTTACCGTAAAGGCCAGGGTTGAAGATGAGCTCTCCCACCACCGGATTGGTGACCTGGTAGGTGAAGATTTCGTTTGGATCCCACGCGGAGCCGTTTGCAATCTGTCGATACAGGCGAGCGATTCGAATCGAGTTGATTTCAACGTTCACCAAAGTCTCGCCCGCTCCCAACACACCAGGAATCGTGGAGATTGGAACTGCAGAGTAGCCGCCCGGGCCTGGTGCGATCGTCACGGTCTGAGATGTCAGGGTTCGGGTGAAGATGTTTCCACCATTATTGATGGTGGCGGTGAGCGAAACTCGGAAGTTGCCAGAAACCGTGGGCGAAGCCGGGAAGGCGATCTCGACCAGGTTCGAGTTTGCGTTACCGACCGCGTACTCATAATCCTGCAGGCCAAGGTAATCGTTCGTCGTCTTGGCCATACGGCGGAACATGTCTCGTCCGTACACCAAAAGCTGGCCCGGAAGCTGGACGCCGTTGGTATGATCGGGCGGGCCGTACTCAAGCAGCGTAAAGCAACCGTAAGGATCGCCTGCCATCGGCGAGGCCGGGGTCAGGTATCGCGGCGCCGAAATTCGATGAGTCTCACCAATGATTCGGCGGAAGACATTGGGACCCGACTGCAGCTGCCAGGGTCGATTCGTACCCTGAACGATGCCTGCAGAATCGATACCAGTTCCTTGCGGCGAATATTCGGTATTCGAAATCGTCGAGTCGACGATCGGGGTGTAGACACCCGCGATCAAAACGAATCGCACGGGCAGAATCGCTTCGGGCACAAGATCTGGCCGCGACTTCATAGCTTCCTCTTGCGAGCGAGCCAGAGCGACGGCGACAGAGTTGTCGCGAGCGCGATTCAAGATTCGAATACCACCTGGGAAAATCTGAGCGATGGCCAAGATCCCCACCAGGAACACGACGATGACGACTAAAACCTCGATGAGGGTCGTACCGCCGAGTCGGCTTAATTTACGCGAAGGAACGGACATAGTTCTTTCTCCAGTTTCTTAGGGCATCATTCGCCAGGATCGCTCGGCCATTTGCTTGGAATCGAGAGGTCGAGCAGACCCACCCAGGAAGAGCACGAGATCTTTGCTGCCGCCCGGAGTGAGAAGATGATTGTTGTCGTAGTCGCGGAAGTAGGTATCCCACGTGACGACGGTGGTATCGGGCGGATCCGAGTAGCCAAGTTGGCGAGGATCGTCCAGCGCGGAACCCGGTCCAACGCCAAAACCCGACCAGAAGAGCGTGTAGTGAAGCTCGTTCACGATGGCGCCGCTTGCGTACTTCGCAGGACCGACATCGTAGCCGCTGACGGCGTAGAATCTTCCGACAGTATTTTGCGCCGTACTGGCCGAGAATCCGATTCCGCCGGCCGAAGGGTCATTCAAGTAGTAGAGTGCCGTGGAGGATGCGTAATCTGATCCATAAACCTGTCGAGCCATCGGCAAGTCATCCGAGCTGTTGATAACGCCGTCACCGTTAAGGTCCAAGATAGGCGCCGAACCTGCGAGCCGCAGATCGTGTTGGGGCCAAGCGCCGGGAACCATCAGATTGTAAGCGCTGCGATTGAGTGCGCCCTTCAGCGTATCGATCGAGGTCACTCGCTTCGGGAAGAGGTCGCCATGGAACTGATCGGCAGGCACAACGGTAACGCCATTTTGATACTGATAGGGCGTGATGTAGCCCAAGAGAGCGGGCGGATACCCGCCTTGATCGTCGTGATAAAGCTGCAGCGAGGTCCGAATCGAGTTCATCGACGTCAGATCGGAGCTCTTAAAGGCATTGAGCTTGACGCGAGCAAACACCGGAAAGATGATTGCTGCAAGTATTGCAATGATCGCAATTACGGTCAATAGCTCGACCATCGTGAATGCGCGTTTCTTCATGGTTACCGTTCCCATACCCTGTTTCCCTACCAGATTCGACTGTGCCCCTCACCCCGCTGTTCCGTCGTTTCAGGAATGTCCGAAGTTTGGGCCGTTAGACCTACTAACCCAACATACGATTATGACTCCAAAGCCCAGGCAAAACCCGGTTTTGGGCCGCGAAATCACGACCCGCTTAGAGCTTGAAGCACAGTATTCGCATAGTGGGTTAATTCAGTCCGTAATAGCATACAAACTATCGCGCCAATTGCCAAGTAGGGACCGAAGGGCAAAGCGGTCGCCTCGGGCACCCACGTATCGTCTTCGACGCTCACATCATCCATCGGATATCCCAGCTTTTCGTAGATCCCGGGCCACCACAGGGCGATGATGTCGAAGCAGAAGAAGTAAGTCACTCCCAGGATGAAAACATCTTTGATCGGCGTCGGTTCCTGGTCGGGCTCCTCTTCTGGCGTGACGCCGTTCTTCTTGTCTCGGTACGACTGGATTCCCATAAAAATCAGTGTGAAGACCAGCCCGGTGACGACCGCAACCATGAGATCGAAGACGACTAAGCTTGGACCAAGGAGCGAACCGATGCCCCGCATCATTTTCACATCTCCGTCACCCATCGCGTCCTTGCCGAACCCTATGCGGCCAAGGAACGAAATCAGGAAAAGCAATCCCCAACCCATCAGGTAGCCGAAGGCGAAGGTCTTCCAGTCGTGGCTGTAAACCGCGTAGGCAAAACCGAGGAAGAGCAGGAAGCCGTTGATTTCATCGGGAATGATGAAGTGTTCGCCGTCGATGAAGATGATTGCGACTAAGGCCGCCGTCGCGAGCATAAAGAAGATGCCAAGCATCCATTCGGATCCGGTCCAGTCCGCACAAAAATAGCGATACCAAATGCCGGCCCAGAGGCCGCCGGTGATCAGCTCGACCCAAAAGTATCGAGACGGAACCTTTTCGCCGCAATGTCGACACTTGCCGCCCGAAGTCAGCCAGCTGAACAGGGGCACTAAATCTGCCATTCCCAGCCGATGCTTGCAGTTGGGGCAGAAGCTATGCTTAGGATCACCGAGCGATAGCAAACGCGGCATTCGGTAGATCACCACGTTGAGGAAGCTGCCGATCGCAGCTCCGATCATCAATCCAACTATCCAAGTCCATTCTGGAAACATGTGTCTTCCCTAACAACGATGCCCGTTGCAACCTGCAACGGGCATCGTACCTTTTTTGACCAGGGGTCGATTACTTGTCGTCTGCGGCGCCCGAAGAGAGCGAGGAGATGACTTTAACGAGCGGAAGGAACATCGAAATAACAATGAAGCCAACCACAAAGCCCAGACTTACGATCATGATCGGTTCGAGAGCAGCGGTGAGCGATGCCAGCGCAGCCTCGACTTCGTTCTCGTAGAAGTCAGCGATCTTCTGGAGCATGAAGTCCAACGAACCAGATTCTTCACCAACACCGATCATATGAACGACCATTGGCGGGAAGAGCTTGGATTCTTCGAGCGGGTCGCCGATTCGGTCTCCTTCACGG
>CAMFIS010000166.1 GCA_945952345.1 uncultured Fimbriimonas sp. | reverse complement strand
TCAACACCCTGACCGAAGCAATCGACGCCGACCGTGATTTCCAAGGCCCGTACCAAGTTCTCGTTGGATTGGCGCGCGCCTGCTCGGCCTACCAAATTGGTACGTTCCCGATGGTCGAAGGCGCGCTGCTCAAAGTCGCTGAGATAGTGCCCGATGACTTTGGCGCTTACTTCGCGCTTGCCGAGTTGTACCAAAACGCTAACGATCTTCCCAAAGCCGTCGATTATTTCGAGAAGGCCGTTCAGCACAACCCCGAAGATCCGGCCATCTACAACCGGCTTGGGAACGCGCAAGCGATGATGAACATGTTCGTCAACGCTGAGCGAAACTTCAAGAAGGCCATTGAGATGGAGGGTCCGGATAAGCCGAGCATGGACTTCCTCGCCGGAGTGCTCAATTCCACCGGTCGGGGCCACGAAATCCCGCTGCTTTGGAAGTCGCTCATCGATGCCGATCCACAAAACGCTTCGGCCCACGCCAAGTACGCCATGTCGTTGCTCCAGGAAAACAAAGTCGACGACGCGGTGAAGGCATTTGAAGCCGGTATCGAATCCGTGCAGGACAACGCGATCGTCAAGCGATATTACGCACCATTCCTGGCCCAGAACGATGACCTGGACCGAGCGATGGACTTCTACGAGGATTGCATCGACGTCGCCCCGACCGATATCCAGCTCCTCTCTGAGTACGCCCAGACGCTCCAGATGGCAGACCGAGCGTTCGAAGTGCCGCAAGTGCTTCAAACAATTCTCAAAGCCAACCCAGATCCCAATACCCGGGCAAACACCCAGGCTTGGCTCATCGAATTGGAGCAACCGAAGCGTGTCGAGAGCGTTGAGCTTGCTCAACAAAAGCTAACTTCGGGTGATGCCGAGGGCGCGATTCGCGACCTCAAGCCACTGAAGACCTGGCTGTCGGATTACTGGAAGATGTGGGCTGTGCTCGCCGCCGCGTACAACCGTGTGGGTGATTACACCGAAGCAGAGTCCGCCGCCATCCAACTTCTCAACCTATTCCCCGGTTGCGAACCGGCTTACGGTGAACTCCGTGAGGCGCTGAACGGCCAAGGAAAGAATGAAGAGGCTTGGCAGTTTATGCAGCAAGCATTCTCCGCAAACCAAGGCAGCTTCGGTATCTTCATCAACCTCGGAATTGCGGCCAAGCGGTCGGGACACACCGATGAAGCTCGCCAAATCACCGAACAAATCAAGCAAGTTGTGGCACAAAATCCTGACATGCAAGAAGAGTTGAAGGACATTCTTGTCGAACTCCAACAGTAGAATCGTTAGGTAGTGGCGAAGTCCGCAAAGAAAAAGAAGACAGGAAACTCCTCAGTCAAGGCTGAAGCCCATAAGGCTTCAGCCTCGATTTCGTCTACGACCCCCGCGGCAACCGCCAAAAAGGTAAGCCCGTTCGTGGTGGCGTTCGTTGCCTTTCACGTAATCTCGATCACGATCTACAGCCTGCCAAATCCAAGCAAACCAGTCCTTCTCGATCAAGTTCAGCCATCGGGCAGCGATTATTTTCTCAAGTACAACACCAAGGTGTTCAAGGCATGGCTGCCAATCTCCACGTACTGCTACGTCACCGGCTTCTGGCAATTCTGGGATATGTTTGCACCCGATCCTGCGCAGGTCGATACTTGGTGCGATGCCCAGGTCACCTACTTCGACGGATCGAAAAAGATGTTCCAATATCCCCATATCAAAGAACTTCCCATTCCGGAAAAGTTCCTGAAGGAACGTTATCGCAAGTATTTCGAGCGCGTGAACGACGACTCTCAGTTCTTCTATTTGTGGACGTCGTTTGGCCAGGCCATTGCTTACAAGATGGCTGACGACCCTAACAATCCCCCAGTCCAGGTCGACATCACCCGGCACTTCATCTATGTGCCCCGACACAATGTG
Organism: uncultured Fimbriimonas sp.; assembly: GCA_945952345.1. Taxonomy (GTDB): domain Bacteria; phylum Armatimonadota; class Fimbriimonadia; order Fimbriimonadales; family Fimbriimonadaceae; genus Fimbriimonas. Next base: position 6,550 of record CAMFIS010000166.1, on the reverse strand, counting down.
GTACCCGACAAGGACCCGCCTTACACGCCCTATACATTCTTCCGTTACCGCGTCGACCAGAGCAAACTGTACAGCTTGAAGGGGTGGAAATATGGACTCCATTAGGTCCCTTTACAACTACTGGTTTAAGTGGGGGAGCCCAGTCACGATCGGTGCATTCCGCGCCATCATGGGTGGTCTAACATTCATCAACTTCTTGGTCATCTGGCCGTTCTTATCGGATTGGGTTTCCGAGAAGGGATACCTGCCGAGTTGGCAAGCCGCAACGTTTCTGAGCAAAGATGTCGCACTCAATGCCGATGGCAGTGTTCACATCCCACGAATCGATATCATCTACGGCATCAGCGATTATCGCGTCCTGCAAGTGTTCTACCTTGTCATGGTCATCGCGGCGCTGATGACCTGCCTTGGGCTTTTTACCCGCGCTTCTTCGATTGTTCTCGCCTTGTGCGTAGTCTCATTCCACACCCGAGATTCGGCCATCCTCCACGGCGGCGACACCGTGATCCGCATTTGCTCCATCTACATGGCCATAGCTCCATCGGGAGCTGCATTCTCGCTGGATCGTTACTTTGCGGTTCGGGCTGGACGCGCACCCCTTATTCCGCCCGATGTGAGCCTTTGGCCGCAACGACTTATTGCCTACAACTGCGCGATCGTGTACTTCACCACGACATGGGCGAAGTGGTTTGGCGGCCTCTGGAAGTCGGGAGCAGCGACTTGGTATCCGGCTCGATTGCACGAATTTGATCGCTTCCCAGTTCCAAGTTTCCTCAATCACTTCCCCATGGTAAAAGTGATGACTTGGGGGACACTGTTGACCGAGTTTGCGCTCGGGACGCTCGTATGGTTCAAACCGTTACGAAAGTGGGTTTTGGGTGCGGGCATCTTGATGCATGGATACATTGAATATTCGATGAACATTCCACTCTTTGCCTATCTCATGGTGACGATGTACATCACGTATTATGAAGGTGAGGAAGTCACTGCCTGGTGGGATCGTTTAAGGGCCCGCTATATGAAGAAGCCGCTTCCTGACGCAGCATGATCATCGAACTTCATGTCGAAAATCTCGCGATTATTCATCGTGCGCAGATTCAATTCCGCGACGGATTCACCGCGCTAACCGGTGAAACCGGAGCGGGAAAATCGCTGCTGATCGATGCCCTCGAGCTGTGCCTTGGCGAGCGAGCCGACACCGAACTGGTGAGGACGGGTGCCGCCAAAGCTTCGGTCCAAATGGTCATCGACCTTTCTTTGCGGCCCGAGTTGCTCTCCAATCTTCAGGAGATTGGCGTCGACAATGAAAACGGACAGATCTTTATTCACCGCGAGGTTTTAGCCGAGGGCCGATCTCAGGCGCGAGTGAACGGCAAGTCGGTTCCCGTTTCCACTCTTCGCGAGCTCGGGTCTCGTATCGTCGATCTCCACGGCCAGCATCAGCACCAAGCTCTGTTGAACCCAGAAACTCATGTGGAGTATCTCGATCACTGGATCGGCTCTCCGGCGTCCGAGCTCAAAGGCCACGTTTCCGACAAGTTCGCGGCTTATATGGAAGCTAAGCGGAAGTACGATGCCCTGCAGAGGGGCATTCAAGAGCGTGAGCAGCGCCTAGATATGCTCCGCTTCCAGGTCAAAGAAATCGAAGACTTCTCACCGGTCGAAGGCGAGGAAGCCGACCTGACCGGCCAGCTCGCCAGGCTGAAGAATATGGAGAAGATCTCTTCGGCGGCCCAGCGGTCTCTCGCAGCCCTGTCCGATGGCGAAACCAACGCTCGAGACCTGCTCGCAATGGGCCATAAAGATGCCGAGGAGATTGCCCGCCTTGATCCCACTTACGAACCAGTCGAACTTGCTCAAGCATTAGAGTCGCTGCAAGAGGCGATTCACGATTTGCAGTCCTACGTCGATCAGCTCGATAGTGATCCTGAAGCGCTGGAGAGTACCGTCGAGCGCCTCGATGGCCTCAAGAGATTGAAGCGCAAGTACGGAGAAACTGAACGCGAAATCTTGGACTATTTGGTTCGTGCCCAGTCAGAATTATCCGACCTGACCGATGTGGAAGCGAGCGAAGAAACGCTTCGGATTGCTTTGGAAAAGGTGTCGCAGGACTTGCATGCCGAGCTGGGCAAGCTCACTCACCTTCGCCAGTCTCGCTCCAAAGAATTCAGTCAAGACGTCCGCGATCACCTCGCCGACCTCTCGATGGGAAAGACGCTCTTCGAAGTCTCCATCCGGCCCGGCGAGCCCACTCCGGCTGGAGCAGACATCGTCGAATTCCTCTTTTCGGCGAATACCGGAGAGGATCTCAAACCCCTCGCCAAGATCGCATCCGGCGGTGAAATCAGCCGCGTGATGCTCGCGATGAAGAGCGCGTTGGCCGGCCGGGCTGGTGTCCCGACCCTCATCTTCGACGAAGTCGACTCCGGTCTTGGTGGCGCGGCGGCAGCCGCAGTTGGGAAAAAGATCCGTGCCCTCAGCGAGCATTACCAAGTCCTCGCCATCTCGCACCTGCCACAGGTGGCAAGCCAAGCGAACGAGCAACTTCGAATTCAGAAGAACGAAGTTGGTGGCCGAGTAGAAACCGAGGTCGTCCGACTGAGCGAAAACGACCGGGTACAGGAAATTGCCCGGATGCTGGCCGGCGACGAAGTCGGAGAACATGCCATCGCCAATGCTCGTGCGATGCTGAAGCTGCTGTAGGATTCAGGATTCAGAGAAATAAAGCCTGACAGTTTCACCACCTATATTCCAATCGGTGCAAAAATAGCCCTGAAGGGGCGGCAACATGTCAGCCCAGGGTCAGCTAGATTGAGCCTTAGCGAAAATCGAAGCGCAGCCCTGGGTCAAAGAGCCATCGCAGCCCAAGTCCAAGGAGCGAAGCGACCCCGACGATAGTCGGCAAAAAAATTGTAATCGCCAACACATGCTTGACGTGCCAGGTTAAGTACGAGGAACTTCTTTAGCCTCGGGGCGGCGGCGCGGGAAATCGGAAGCTTTACCAATTCATTCGACCCGAGGCAGCGAATTTCACTGGTAAACGCCGCTTTCGCGGCGCGTACCAGTGCCATAACTACTCTCAACGCTAGTCGCTGAAAACTACGCCTCCAGCTTCCAGTCTTTGTCCACCGACTTCCCGCCGACCGTCACGCGAATCTTATAGCTTCCCGCCTTCAGATACTGCGCACGGTTCGCCTCGAACGGATCCTTGACAGCGTCCTTACCATTCTTAGGCTTTGTCGGCTTGATCGGATCCAACTTCTCGTCCTGAGTCCGGAGGCCAATGTCCGTGTTGTTGAATCCACGAACCGCATCGACATCCTTCGACAGAACGACCTTGCCGTCCTTATCGACGATATCCAGCTTTGCCTTTCCTGCGGTCCCGGCAAAGAAAGAAATCTTCACGGAGGGATTTCGCGGCATGTCGCTGCTGTATTCCGGCCGTCGCTCGTATCCCCAGTTCGATCCTCGCGATACATCGCCCAACGAAAGAATCTTCAGGTCCGTTTTGCGCAAATCGGGTGTCAAAGTTCGGATCGTGCGAAGGTTAAGAATGTAGCAACCACGAGCGTGGGTTGCGATGACGAGATCGTCTTCTCTTTCCTGGATCACCAGATCGTGCACGGGAATGTGGCTCAGACTGCCCTGAACCGCTTCCCAATTCGTACCACCGTCGAATGTCATCCAAACACCCATATCGGTTCCGACGTAAAGGATGTTCTTGTTCTTGGGGTCCTCGCGAACGACGTTGATCGTCTCCGCCGGAAGGTTGCCGACGATCGATGTCCAGGTCTTGCCGTAGTCCGTCGACTTCCAAAGATACGCCGACCAATCGTCCTCACGGTAGCCGCTCTGCGAGCAGTAAACCGTGCCCTCGTCCCATCGGCTGGCCACAATGCGCGATACCCACTTGTCGGCCTGCGGAGTCGGAATATCCGTCCAGGTGTTGCCACCGTCCGGCGTCATCGTCACGCGACCGTCGTCCGCGCCGCAATAGATGAGGCCAAACTTCAGCGGGCTCTCGGAGACATCTTTGATCGTCGAATACGGCACGTCGCCATTCGGCTTATTCTTCGTCAAGTCAGGCGAGATCGGCTTGTAGCTTGCACCCCGATTGAATGAACGATAGAGTCGGTTGAACCCGACGTAAACGATGTCCGAATGGAAAGGCGAGATCAAGATCGGCGAGATCCAGTTCGCGCGTGATTCGCCGGGCGTCGTTCGAGGTCGGGCCGAGTAGCCGCCACCTTTCTCCAACCGTGCCTGGTGGGCGCCGAACTGGGAAGCTACGTAGGTCAAGCCAAGCTCTTCGCGAGGATCGACCGCCACTGCGGAACCATCGCCGCCGCCAATCGCCTGCCAAATATCCGGCTTCGAAACACCGGCAATGTAGGTGCTCGGCCCTCGCATGGTGCCATTGTCTTGCAAGCCAGTATAGATGTTGTACGGCTCCGCATTGTCCACCGCCAAGGTGGTCGACTGGCCCACGCTCAAGTTCTCGATGTGGTTCCAATTCTTTCCGTCGTTGCGCGTGTAATACGCGCCGCCATCGTTCCCAACCCAGATCGTGCCCTTGGCGCGAGAGTCGAAGAACACAGCGTGGTAGTCCACGTGGACCGTGCCATCCGTGCCCGACTTCCAGGTCTTTCCACCATCGCGCGACCGGATGATCGGAACGCCCGTCAGCCACAAATCGTTCTCGTCGGTTGGGTTCACAAATACGCGGTTGTAATAGTAGCCGCCCAGGCTACCCACTTTCTTCATGCGGACAAACGTCTTGCCGCCATCTACCGACTTGTAAATCTCGTCGTTGTTGACGCCGGTGTCGAATGCCTTCGGATTTCGCTTTTCGATGAGCAGGTGCACATCGAGCATCGTCATCTTCTTGTCCTTGACCGCCTTCACGACGTCGTCGATCTTGGAGTCACGCGGTCCGTATTGATTCCAAAATGCTTTCAGAATTTCAGGATCGATATCCGTGAACACGTCGGCATCGAGCTTCGCAAATCGGCGGAGCGTAAGCCTGTCGCTTGGGGCTCGCTCATCTTCGTCTTCCCACTCATCCTCATCGACCTTCCCTGGATTCTCGACAAATGCGTAGACCACCTTATTATTCGATTTCGACCAAGCCAAGCCAGTTCGGCCGCACTTGCCTCCATCTGGAAGCGACTTGATCTCGGTCCAAGTCTTGCCGCCATCTTCCGTGCGATAAATTCCGCTGCCATCTCCCGACTCCAGGAAATTCCAAGCACGTCGGTCGCGCTCGTACATGGCAGCAATAGCAACATTGCTGTTCTTCGGGTCGATCTGGATATCCGTGCAACCGGTCCAGTCATCCTTTTTCAAAACCAAATTCCAAGTCTTGCCGCCGTCGGTAGTCTTGTAGAGACCCCGCTCAGGATTTTCGGAGTACAAGTGCCCCATGACCGCGGCCCACACCACATTTTCATTCTTCGGGTCGATCACGACTCGAGCGATGTGGTGGCTTTCGGGCAGGCCAATGAAGCTCCAAGTCTTGCCCGCATCCGTCGACTTGAACATTCCCGTTCCCGAGTAGCTCGTTCGCTGGTTGTTCGCCTCGCCGGTACCCATGTAGATTGTCTGGCCATCTTTCGAAAGCGCAAAGTCTCCGACGCCAAAGCTCGACTGGCCGTCCCAAACCGATGTCCATGTCTGCCCCTCGTCCTCGGTTCGGAAAAGTCCGCCCGTTGCAAAGCCGACATAAACTTGATTCGGCTTATTCTCGGGCGCATTGATCATCATCACGCGGCCGCTTTGGACTTCGGGCCCTACACTTCTCCAAGGTAATCCGCCGAAGAACGATTCAGACTCAAGCTGAAGCCGCTTGGCGTACGAGGCGTCTCGGAAAGCAGCCGGAGAACCGACCACCTTCTTTCCATGGAACTTGGCTTTTTCGGCTTTTTTATCCCATGACTCAATTTCCTTGTCTTGAGCAAAGCAGGCCGCCGTCAGGGCGCTGGCCAAAAGTACCGACAATAATGGCTTCACGGGGCTAGTTTCTCATAACCGCGTCAAAAAATCAAAGGTGAATCGATAGATTCTGAATCGGAATAATCTTACGGTTCGCCCGGATCAGGAAAGCCACGCAGCCCATGAATATCACAAAACTCGGTGAGCGTGTCGATTAGGCGAGCCACCCGAGGCCCACGAATGCTATAAATTCGGCTTGTTCCACGCTTCTCTACTTTGACCAATCCGACGCGCTCAAGAATCGCAAGATGCTGCGATGCGCTGGACTGTGAGATGCCTGTGGCCTTCGCGATGGCGTTAACGCCTTTGGGACCGTCGGAGATTGCACGGACGATTTCGACCCGGGTTGCATGGCTGAGCGCGCCAAATATCGCCGCCATTCGATCCACCATTCCCGGTTCCATTGATGGTTAGTATTGTACGCTGAACTCAGTTAACGGTTCAGTAAAAAATGGCCGCCCGGGAAAGAGCGGCCAATGCTTCTGCTGGTGAATATGAATACATCCAACGAGTCGATTGGAGGGCTCATCCTCTCGACATTGCTATGCTGGAGTGTTTC
>CAMFIS010000165.1 GCA_945952345.1 uncultured Fimbriimonas sp. | reverse complement strand
TGAGAAAGTAGTCGCTCCCCACCAAGACGATATCGATCGATATCTAAATCAGGTGAAAGAGTATATGCAGACTCCACCGCGAGATGGTGTGTTTGGTAGCGAGCGCGTCCCCACCCTTCACGGAAAAGACACCGGAGACATCATCGCTTACGACGGCATCCGCTCGATGGAAGGGCAATACTATGTTCGCAGCGCCGTCATGGGTATCTATCCAACCGTGAAAGTAAACGGTGACGGTACGGTGATCAAACCAGCTCACGGCGTAGTCAAGCAAGACTCGTCGTTGAGCGGCATTCGCATGAGTGACATCCATCTGGTGACGCCCAACCGAGGCGACAACGACAAAGCGTATGCAAATTGGGATAAGGAATCGGTCGCGCTTCGGCAAGTTGCCGCCGAGCTGATGAAATCCGGACCCGACCAAGACACTCGGAAAATCGATCTGAATGGAAAGTCGGCTTGGGTTGTCTCATCTGCGGTTCATGCGAGCGTGAACTCCTGCTACAAGTGCCATAACACCATCGAGAAGGGCAAGCCGATCGGCTACGTGACGGCGTTGGTGACGTCGCCAAGTCACTGATGTCTCGAGTTGGCATCGTCATCGCAGCCGCTTGTGTCGGCTCTGTCTTGGCGTTTGCGGCATTAGCGAAGACCAGCAAGAAAGCCGTAAAGCCAGCGGTTGCCGTATTGGAACGTCGAAAAGAATTCGACCAGTACTTGACGCAAATGCGCAGTTATCTCCAAACTCCGCCTCGCGACGGCGTCTTTGGCGCAGATCGAATCCCGAATATACACGGCAAGTTCGCTTCCGAAATACCTGCCTTCAAGACCATCCAATCGTTCCAAGGCAAGATTCAGGTTCGCTCCGCCGTCATCGGATTCAATCGGGTTAAGTACACCAAAGTCTCCGACCCCGAAGACCAGCTGCCCGACAATACCGACCCAGTGAGGATCACTCCGGTGCATCTCCTCACACCCGATAAGTCGTTGACCCACAATGCGCCAAATCTCCTCTATGACGATGGGGCAGATGCCTTTTCGGCCGCCTGGAAAGTCGGTTCGGATAGTTTGCGTCAGGCGGCTTTGAAGTTACAAAGGAGCCATCCCGAGTCTTTTTCGGAAGCAGTGTCCTTTCGCGGCCAGCCTGCCTGGATTCTTGGTCAGGCGGTTCACGCCAGCGTGGATTCCTGCTACAAATGCCATCGCGATATTCCCAAAGGGCAGCCGATCGGTTACGTCACGGCGCTTATCTCGAAGAACTAACTTTTGTTTGCAAAGAGTCTGATTCCATCGAGAGTCAGCATCGCATCGTAAGACTCGATCTGTTCACACAACTCCGTGAAGACTTCGCCAAGGCCGCCGGTGGCAATGATCTTCGGCTTGCTTCCCAGCTCAGCAGATATCCGGCTAGCCATCGAGTCGATCGCGCCCGCATAGCCGAGCATGACTCCACTCTGGATCGAATGCGTCGTGTCCTTGCCGATGGCAGTTTCGGGTGCGGTCAGGGCGACCATCGGGAGCTTTGCTCCCCGGGCCACGAGGGCCTGCATCGCAGTGACTGGGCCCGCCATGATGGCTCCGCCGGCATACACTCCGTTGTTGTCAATCACGTCGAACGTCGTGGCGGTACCGAAATCGACCACGATGATCGGAGCTTGGTAAGACGTGAGGGCCGCGATCGCGTTGGCGATCCGGTCCGCACCCACACTCGTTGGCGGATTGTAGTCGACCTTGATTCCGTGATTCGAGTTTCCGTTCAGGAACACCACGTCCAGCCCGAAGTACTTCTTGGCGAGCATGTCCAGCAAGGAATTCATGCCAGGAACCACACTCGCGCAGGCTATTTTATCGAGCGTTGGCGCGATCCCCGCCAAGCGAAACATCTCGTGCAGCCACGCCGCGAGTTCGTCTTCGGTGTTTTCGACGTCGGTTTGGTGCCGCCACGTCGCCACCCAGGACTGCCCATCCCAGACTCCGTAAACGGTGTGGCTGTTTCCAACGTCGATTGCGAGGAGCATGGCTCAGTTTAATCCCCGAGGGCGTGAGTCAGGTCGACACGGCTGTAAATCTTCCCGCCTGCTTCCTTCGTTATCGCGCCAACCACCGACGCCGCCACCAGGTCGCGAAGGTCGTACGTGTCGGCTTCCACCATCACGCGAACAATCGGCTGGGTTCCGCTGGCGCGGACATTGATTCGCCCATGCCCAACCAAGTCTTTCGTGGCCTGCTCCAGCGCGGTCTGAACCAATTCCCCATCATTCCAAGTCGAGCGGTCGGCTACTTCCATATTCACAAGAATCTGCGGCCAAGACTCGTAGTCTTCGTAGATCGAGGCGGCGTCACGGCCCGATTCCACGATGACGCGAAGAACCTCGAGCATCGTGACGATTCCGTCTCCAGTGGGACCATGCTTGGGAAAAATGATATGCCCGCTCTGCTCGCCACCGATCTGAGCTCCGAGTTCGGTGATCTTCTGCGAAACGTACTTATCGCCAACCGGAGTTCGCTCGAGATGGATGCCATTGCTCGCCACGAAGTGCTCGAACCCACCGTTGCTCATGACCGTGCCAACCACAGATTTGGGGTTGAGTCGGCCCATCTTGAGTTCGTGCGAGGCCCACAGTCCGATCGTACGGTCGCCGTTAATCAGCCGCCCTTTGTTGTCGGCGAAGACGGCGCGGTCGGCATCGCCATCGAACGCCACGCCGAGGTGCGCACCCGTCTTTTGGGTTAGCTCCTGAATCGTCTCTGGCTTGGTTGCTCCGCCGAATTCGTTGATGTTGACACCATCCGGTTGGTCGCCCGTGACGAAGATCTCGGCTCCAAGTCGTCGGAGGATTTCTGGTCCAAGCAGGGAGGCGGCTCCGTTCGCGCAATCCACCGCGACCGAGATACCCTTCAATCCACTCGGAATAATCTTCTCGATGGAGTCGAGGTAATCGTTGAGCAGTCCGGCATCCTGGATGAGGTTCCCGACGTCGCCGCCCGTGGGTCGCTCGGCGTTCGAGTCCATCAAGTTCTCGATATCGAGTTCGACTTGGTCCGGCAGCTTTCGCCCATCGTGTCCAACCAGCTTGATGCCGTTGTCCGGATAAGGATTGTGCGAAGCGGAAATGATGACGCCGAGACCAAACTCACCGGTGCGAGCGACATAAGAAACTGCGGGCGTGGGGGCAACACCGAGGCTGACCACATCGACGCCAGCCGAATTGAAACCGGCCGACAGCGCCATGCCGAGCATGGGTCCACTCTTACGTGTATCGCGTCCAACCACGATTCGGGGAACTCCTCCCGACTGCTTCAGCCACAAACCGGCGGCACGACCAAGCGCCATGGCAAGTTCAGGAGTGAGTTGCTGGTTGGCAACTCCTCGGATGCCATCGGTTCCAAAGTGTTTGCGGCTCATGGCTAGTTTGCGACTCGGACTTTCGCGTGTCGGATGACTTTGTCGCCCATCTTGTACCCAGGCTCGATTTCCTGAACGATGGTGTCGGACGGATACTCGTCGCTGTCGACGGTACCCAGTGCCTCGTGAAGATCGGAATCGTACGGCTTCCCTACCGATTCGATCTTGGTCACGCCTTGCTGCTCAATAATGAATCGAAATTGCTTTTCGGTGGCCTTCACTCCATTGATGAGCGAATCGATCGGCGCGCCAGCTTCTGCCGCTTTGACCGTCCGCTCGAAATTATCCATGACCGGAAGGAGCGTAAGAACCAGCGACTCGGTGGCGTAGTGGCGAATCAGCCCCTGCTCCTGCTGGGTTCGCTTGCGGAAATTCTGAAAGTCCGCCATTGTGCGAAGAAGCTGATCGTTGATCTGCTCTTTCTCGGTGGTGAGGGCAGCGATTTGGTCGGCAAGGACTCGGAGGTCGCCCTCCACCTGCTCGCTTGCTGTCGTGGACCCTTGTCCTTCTTCCATGGGAGTCTCTGACTCGTTCATTCTTGGGGTCATTTTACCTTCGCCGTGCTTCCCCACGCCGGATCTGGGAATCGGGTTCGTCATTCCGATGCCTCGACCCAAAAAGGAGCTTGCGACTGGAGCGTCGAGGCTTTCGTCTTAAGCCTCAACGACTCGCAGGGCTCGTGGTTGAGGCATCGTATCTATCGAGTGTAAATCGATTTCAGTCGCCACGACTTGGCTTCGGTGACCATTGCCGGACCCTCGCTAACCAACTGAACGCCCAAGGCATTCTTCGAATACGGATGCGCGGCGACGATGGCTTGGCGGTCGTTGGCGAACACTTCGACCATGTTCTTATCGATGAACACGCGAAGGGTAGTCTCCTCGCCTGGTTTGAGTTCAAACGGCGCGGTTACGGTTCCAATTCTTAGAGTCTTGGCAAGACGGTTCACCCGAATTGGCAAGCCAGATTGGCCCTTGGAATCGCAATGAACGTCAAGCCCGAACTCATTGGGAGCGCTGGGCCCAAACATAATTTGCAACTCACGAGCGTCGCCAATGTGTCCCTCGAGGAGTTGCACGCCCGCCAGAGAGATGTTTCTCTGGACGTGCGGCTCCGTTCGAAGGCTCTCCAACTCCCTTAAAGGTTTAATCCTCAGCACGCCATCGCTGGGCAAACTAAGCTCCCGTGGCAAGCATTGAATGCCCGTCTGGTTGGCGCCATCGAGGCGGCACCAAGCCCACATTACGCGTCGGCCATCCGGTGTCAGCACGCTCTCCGGCGCAAAGCAATCCCAACCGTGCCAGTTCATCCGAGCGTGGAACTCGGGATCGAATTTCTCATTCTTCCATTCGCCCAGGTAGTACCGGCAACCGAGGGTGTGGCTGATACACAGCAGCATCCATTTGTTGCCGATGCGGAAGAAGTTCGGGCACGAGACATCCTCCGTCGGCTGAACATCGGGCATGTCGTGAGTCAAGAACCGACCCAGATAATCCCAGTCTTTGAGATTGGTCGACCTGAACAAGGTTGGCGGCTTGCCGCTTCCGGGTGTTCCACCCGAAAGCGCGTAGTAAACGCCGTTGTCGATCCACGCATCCGGGTCCCAGTTGGCGATCAGCGAGGCATCTTGTCCGGGTTTGATGATTGGAATAATCGCAGTCGGCTTCGACCACTTCTCGAGATTGTCGCTCTCCGCGATCTGAATCTGGTTTCGACCCGAGCCCTCGCCGTGGTAGATGATCGCGGGCTTCCCTTCCTTGGTGAAAAATCCGGTGCCGCTAAACATTCCATGACCAACTGTCGTGTTCGAAAGTGTGGTTGGGTGCCAATGCCAGTGAACCATGTCTTTGCTCGAAACGTGGGCAAATGAGGTTCCGTCGCCGCCGACATAAATGTAGTGCAGGTGGTATTCGCCTTTCCAATAAAACGCGCAATTGGGATCGCCTGGGAACGCCTCGCCTGGCCCAGGGTGCGCAAGGTGGAAGGTGTACCAGTTTGTCGGAACCGGATTCGGCCGAGTCGGCGTCTCGGGTTTCGGAACAATGCCATCGTTGGCGCTGAATTCGCCACTCATGCCATCCAAGACGAGCCGCCCGTTCTTGATCGTTGCCCCACCCGAGATATCGATGTGTTTAAATCGCGCGGTAAGGTCTTTCCCCCGTCCGTCTTCGAAGGTAAACCAGGCCCAGGGCTTGAGGCCCGTGACTTTGTTTGGGGCCAAGGCTCGGAGTTCATCGATGGTTAACGCCTTGGCATAGATACGGGCATCGTCGATTTCGCCGGCGAAGTGCTGATGGTCGGTGGCGCGCCGATGGCGAAGTCCAATGGTCACTCGGGAGCTTTCGCCATACGCTTGCGGCGGCTCCGACATTTGGTGCCGCTCGATGACCAACCCATTTCGATAAACCGTAACTTCCCTTCCCGCGTAAGTAATCGCGATTTGGACAAACTGGTTGACCGTCGTTTCTAGGGGAACGTCATCTTGCTTGATGAGGGATCGCCGCCAAAAGTCACTGCCCGCCATCCACTTTTTCGGTCCCAGCTCGGCGAAAACAATGCCGTCGAAATGATCGTGGCCATCCTCGATGGTGAGGACACTGCCGCCGTGCTGGTCGAGCGTTGAGGGCCTTACCCATGCGACAAGAGTTTTGTCGATCAGCGGTTGGTCGGCAGTCGCGATGAGGAAAGCAGCGATGGCAAGCACGATTGGGTTAGATCATATCACCAAAGATGCCTCGACCCGGAGGGAGCCTGCGAGCGGAGCGTCGAGGCTATAGATTAAGCCTCAACGCCTCGCGGAGCTCGTGGTTGAGGCATCGATTCATGCTTCGTTAGCAACCGAAACTTCTGCCCGCCGAACCCGAATCACGCCTTGCGCGACGCAAACCCCCACGATCAGAACAGCCAAACCAAACGCCTGAATCCATGCCAATCTCTCATGCAGGATAATCGCGGCAAAGATCGCGGTCAAGACCGGCACCAAGAATTGGTGCATCGTCGCCTTGCTCGCCGGCATCATCGCCACTCCCTTGAAGTAAAACACCATCCCGATGACCCCCGATCCAATCGATATCTGGGCTAGATTGAACCACTGCCACGAAGTGAAATCGCCCCAATGAACGTGCATGGCGGGTACAAGGCCGTACAAAACCATTACCGGCAAGCCGCCCAACATCGACATCGTGAAGAGCGGCAGAGGCTTGATCTTATGCGCGATTGGCTTGGTCAAAACAACCGCCCACGACCACGAAGCCGCGCCTAATAGCATCAAAAAGTCGCCCAATAACCGTCGACTCGTATCGACAGAATTCGCGAACATCCCGGGACGGCCGACCACCACCATCGTGACGCCGAGCAATGCCACCAATCCACCCAAAACTTTAGCGTAAGACTTCGGCTCCAGTTTCAGGGCCATCATCCAGATCGCAACCATGACCGGATTCGACACCAGGATGATCGCCGCTTCGCCAGCATTGGTCAGCTTGACCCCTTCCATAAAGAAGATCATGTAGATACCCATTGAATTGAATCCGGCAAACAGAATTCGGTTGCGATGTTCGGGGGGAATCTTGAGCGAGTTTCCCGTGATTTTACAGACCGCCACGAGGATTGCCCCCATGATCACGTACCTCCAGAACATCACCGCTGCAGGCTCCATTACGTGATACAAGACCTTCAAAGAAATGAAATTGAAACCCCAAAATAGCATCGTTACGAGCAAAAAGGGGTTGGGTCTGGGCATCAACTCATAGTATGATTGCCACACGGCATGAATACGGATTACGCACAAACAAACTTTGGCGCGGCCAAGCGATTTCGATTGATTATTCGCGAAGGGGGACAATCTCGCGAAATGGGCGGCGACGACATGTCCATCGCAGTCGGCATCGTGGACAACATTTTTATGAACGCTCTGGAAACGGGCACCTCGGACATCCACCTTCAGCCCGAGCGCGACCAGCTGCGAATCCGCTATCGCCAAGACGGCATCCTCCACTCCACGGGTGAACTCCCCTTGGAGCAGGCGCCAAACGTTTTAGCCCGTCTCAAGCTCGCCGCGGGTATGCGAATCGACGAGCAGCGTGAGCCTCAAGATGGTCGAATCGACATGGAGTACCTCGGTCGACGACTCAGCTGTCGTGCCTCGTGTCTGCCATCCCTCAACGGCGAAAAGCTCGTCATGCGTATTCTCGATCCGCAGGCGATGAAGGTCGATTTGACCAAGCTGGGAATGCCAGAAGACATTTACACCAAGTGGTCTCGGGCTATCGCCGCGCCGTACGGTCTGATCCTCGTCACCGGTCCCACCGGCTCCGGAAAGACCTCCACGCTCTACGCTTCGCTGAACGTTATGGATGCTAAGACTCGGAACATCGTGACGGTCGAGGACCCGATTGAGTACGAGTACGAAAAGAACATCGCGCAGGTGCAGGTCACCGAGAAGATGGGCTTCCCCCGCGTCATGCGCTCCTTCCTTCGACAAGACCCCGACGTCATGCTCGTGGGTGAAATGCGCGACCCGGCCTCCCTGGCTATCGGAATCCAAGCTGGTCTGACGGGCCACTTGGTCTTGTCCACGCTTCACACCAACAACGCGATCGAGACTATCGGCCGTATGGTCGACATGGAAGCCGAGCCGTACCTCATCGCCGGCGTTTGTCTCGCCATCCTCGCCCAGCGCTTGGTGCGCTTGAACTGTGCCAAGTGTCGGCAGCCGTACAAACCAACGGAAGACGAGATTGCTGCGCTCAAATTCACTCCGGAGGAGTTGGAGAAGGGCACATTTATGAAAGGAAAAGGTTGCGCCGAATGTAAGAGCACCGGCTACAAGGGCCGGATCGGTATCTTCGAGATCATCATCGGAACGCCGGAATTTAAAGCCGCCATTGCCGAGAACCCGACATTCGCGGTTTTAGCCGAAGTCGCCAAGCGACAAGGACACCGCACAATGCTAGACGACGGAAAGGCCAAAGCGATGTCCGGATGGACGACGCCCGAAGAAGTCATGCGCGCCGTTATGACGGTAGCCCTCTAGGAGTGCTAAGTGCTGAGTGCGAAGTGCTTGTCCCTGGGTTCTTTGCACTTTGCACCTGTCTCTTATACACATCTCCGAGCCCACGAGACCGAGGCTGATCT
>CAMFIS010000164.1 GCA_945952345.1 uncultured Fimbriimonas sp. | reverse complement strand
CGCCGAGCTGACGAAGCCGCAGGCGGAGTACCTCGGCGTCGACGTGGCCGGCCCGCATGCCAAAGGGCTCTCGAAGGGCGGCTTCCTGATCCTCGACTACCCGTGGCCTTCGATGACGCGGGGGATTTTCAACGATCCCGACCGCTACCAAAAGACATATTGGAGTCGATTCGATGGATGCTACTTCGCGGGTGACGGCATCAAGCTGGACGACGACGGCTACCTGTGGCTGCTGGGCCGAGTCGACGACATCATGCTCGTGGCTGGGCACAACATTTCGACCATGGAGGTCGAATCGGCGTTGGTGGACCACCCCGCCGTGGCCGAGGCCGCGGTCATCGGCAAGACTCACGACGTGAAAGGTCAAGCGATTTCCGCGTTCGTAATCTTAAGAGCAGGCTTCGAAGGATCCGAGAAATTGGTCGCCGAATTGAAAGCTCATGTTGGACATAAGATCGGTCCCATCGCTCGACCCGACGACGTCTTCCTTTCAGCCGAATTACCGAAGACACGAAGCGGGAAAATCATGAGGCGACTTTTGAGAGATATTGCGGAAGGACGAGCCTTGGGAGATACGACGACGCTGGCCGATCCAACCGTCGTGGCGTCGCTGAAGGATCGCTACGAAAGCAGCGAGGGATAAGATTTTCTGGGAGCGGTGGGCATCTTGCCCACCTCATGCGGGCTGGAAGCCCACAACTCCCATTGGGCTCTTTCTCCCCGAAGAGAAGGGGACCATGAATTTACGTCGCCGGGACGTACAGCTTGTAGGTGTACTCCAGCGTCAACTTATCCCCGCTTTTGACCTCCGGCTTCCACACGAGCTTCGACGTCGTGTTCACCTGACGCAAGCCCCGCGTCGTCTTCGTCACCGTCGGGTCGCCGGTCTTCGTCAAGACCTCGCCCGTGAGGTTCTTCGTGATTGTCATTTGAACCTTGTCCTTGCGGCCATTGAACACGAACAGCGTGCCTTTCACCGTCACCAGGTCGTACCTGGGATTGCCATAACGATCTTTGATCGCGCCGCGTTCGCGGTCGGTTTCTTCCTCGGTTGCATCCGCACGAACATCCAACGCCTTGTTGATCTTGAGATCGCATTCACCATCGGCCATGCAGTAGTTCATCAGAGATTGGCCAATGAGTTCGCCCTTGCTGAAGATGGTTGCGGGAGCAGTCGTCAAGGGTTTGCCAGATGCATTTTTGAAATGGATCGTGTGCCAGACATCTTCGGCGTCGGGACCGGTGGGGGGCACTGGTTTGTAATTTCCGTTGGCGTCCACTTGGTCCTCGATGTCCCACGTGTAGACGTGCTTGTAGTCCGCGTCAAACTTGAAGAGGTTCTGATACTGCCGCGAGCCCTTCTTGGAGTCGTACTTCGCGAGGTCGTAGAAGAAGAGATCGCTGATCTGCTCACCGCCTGCCGTCGCCGAAGGGGCTCCACCCCAGTTCACTTCTCGGTCGGCCATGGGTGCATAAGCGTTTTGGCCCATGAAGCCGCCTTGTCCACCACCGCCAGGACCTCCAGGTCCGCGACCCGAGTAAACGGTGGGACTCGATACCATTCCCAGCCACTGCTCCGATGGCATGTTGGCGGTAAAGGGATCGAGAATATCTTTGAATTGAAGGTTCGGGAAGCCAGTAATCAGTCGAACGCCGACCTCTTTGATGTCGGTCAGGTCGTTCATGATCGTCGCCTTGGATGCAAGCGTCAGCTTATCGGGATTGGTAATGTCCACCGCGTAGCCTGGTGACCACGTCATGCCGCGCTCCAGCGACATCATCATGACTTCCTTGGTCTTTCTTGACGCCGAGATTTGGTAGTACTTGTGGTTGCTCAGGGTCTCGACTTCCTGCGTCCAGGTAAATCCCGGCTCCGTGGTCTTGACGAACTTCACCTGGCTCTTTGCAAGGGAGACCGTCCCCGTCGCGGTTTCAAGAATGAGCAGTTCGCCATCGGCGGATTTGATCTTGCCTTCTAGCGCAGGAGTCACATTGGTCTCAATCGAGATGTTCTTGCCAACGTTCTTAGCAAGAAGCTCGTTGAGCGTCGTGAGGTTAACCGTCTTCTTGATCTTCTCCTGCTCGTCCGCGGTTGAGATCTTCTCGATTTCGCCTTCCGGAGTCCAGAACCAGAGGGTGCCGAGGGACGCCTGAGGAACCTCGACAATGTTGGCGCTGCCATCTTTGAGCGCGATCTTGCGGGTGACGAATGCGTACCCGTTCTTGAACATCGACACGGAGACCACCTCGGGGGTCGTCATGGTGGTCTTCGCTTGAAGGGCCATCGCCCCACCTAACATAGCCGAAAGCATGAGAATAGGACGTGCAATTGACCCGAACGTGTTGCGGGGCAATCCAAAACCACCGCAGCGCCATCCGCGTAATACTGGATGCGACGCAATGACGAAAGCGGAATTCATTGAATCAAGACAGGCAGAAGCTTTGATCGTGGACGAGGACATGCGCCGTGCCGCGTCGATTATTCACGAGCGCCTTTGGGGCAGTCCACTTGAATTAGCGTCTCGGCATAATCCTGATGAATGGGCTAAATGCGATCACACCTATTGGTACTTCGATCAATTGGCGATGAAGTACGCGTATGCCGTGCTGGGCGACCGGCGCCTCAAGCGGAGGCCCCTGTTTGAAGCTATCTTCCTTCACGTTATCTTGCTTAGTTCCATTGGCAGATCCGCAAGCTTTCCCCTCCTTGCGGGCGAGTTTTCAGGATTTTCATTTGGCATGCTTAATCCTCGACTCAAACATGGCTTGGAGCGGCTTCAGAAAAGTCTAGAAACCCTTCGCCAACGGTACTTCGTATTCGAGGGATTGCCCAGAACTTACGAAGATTTCTTTAGCCCGGGCAAGACCTTTAGGCAGGAGAGCCAGGGTGTCTGGACGTACATTCGAGTTTCTTCGACTTGGGATGAGGATTCCAAGGATGCGTTCGCCGAACGAATTTTGGCAGAACTAGACTCAGTCCGCAATGAATGGAGCATTCCTGATCCTCGTTGCCCGATTGGCCAATGGCTTTTCCAGGATCTGGATTTGGCTGTTCTCTGATCACTGATCTCAGTTTTCTGATTCGGGTACACTCTTCGGAGTCGGCTTTGCGGACAATACGTTGACCGTTGACTTGAGCCCCTCGATCAGGACGAGAGGGAGGTTCAATTGAGCGGTAAGCGTGTCTGCGGGGCTCGATATATCACGGAGCTTAAAACTACGATGCCCCTGAGTCCAGATAAGAAACTAGAAGTCATTCAGAGTAACGCCACGAAAGATGGCGATACCGGTTCTGCCGAAGTGCAGATCGCAATCATGCAGGCTCGAATCCTGCAAATCACCGACCACCTTCGAACACACAAGAAGGATTTCCATAGCCGACGCGGCCTCATGGTATTGGTTGGAAAGCGCCGACGGCTGGAAGCCTATCTTCGCAACCGAGATGTTGTGAAGTACCGCGAGCTTATCAAGAAACTTGGAATTCGTGAAGTTAAGCCCCGTTAATCGAAACGGAGTTTAAATGATACAAACATTAGAATTCGAGGTAGGCGGAAAAGAGTTCTACCTCGAGACCGGACGCGTCGCCAAACAAGCTGGCGGCGCAGTTCTTCTTGGCATGGGTGAAACCATCGTCCTCGGCGTCGCAACGATGTCCGAGAATCCTCGGGACGGAATCGACTTCCTCCCCCTCACTTGCGACTACGAAGAGCGCAAATATTCCGTCGGTAAGATTCCCGGCGGGTTCATGAAGCGCGGCGGACGACCGAGCGAAAAAGCGATCCTCGTCAGCCGACTCATCGACCGACCGATGCGGCCACTATTCCCCAAGGGACTGCGAAACGACGTTCAGGTCATCGCCATGCCGTTTGCCGTCGAGCAGGATTGCCCACCCGACGTGCTGGCCGTTTGTGCCGCCGGCGCGGCGCTTGCCGTGAGCGACATTCCCTTCAAGTCTGCGGTTGCCTGCGTACGCGTCAGCCGAGTCGACGGCGCTTTCAAGCTGTTCCCATCCAACGACGAACTAAAGGCGAGCGATCTCGACCTTGTCGTCGCTGGCCACAAAGGCGCGATCTCGATGGTCGAAGCCGGTTCGAGCGAAGTCTCCGAAGCCGACATGGCCGCTGCCCTTAAGTTCGCCCACAACGCGATCAAGGAAATTGCGACCAAGTTCGAAGAGTTCGCCAAGATGGTCAACAAGCCGAAGCGCGAAGTCAAGCTGTTCACCATCGACGAGGACCTGAAGAAGAACATCTCGAAGAAGTACGGCAAGGACATCGAGAAGGCTCTCCTTGGCAGCAAGGACAAGGCCGTTCGCGAGAGCGCGCTCAACGATCTCATCAAGGACATCGTCGCCAAGCTGAAGCCGGACTATGCCGACCAGCCCGAAATTCTGGCTCAGCTGAGCGAAGCCGCCGATACCGTCGTGAAGGGCGTCGTTCGAGACCTCATCCTCACGAAGGATAAGCGACCGGACGGACGAGCTCTTACCGACCTTCGACCGCTGGAAGCCGTTGCTGGCCTCCTGCCGCGAGTTCACGGTTCGGGTCTCTTTACCCGAGGTCAGACTCAGGTTATGACGGTTGCCACGCTCGGTCTCCCCGGCGATGCGCAGACGATGGACGGAATTGAAGAGGAAGAACCGAAGCGCTACATGCACTTCTACAACTTCCCGGCTTACTCGGTTGGCGAGTGCCGACCGATGCGCGGCCCAGGCCGACGAGAAATCGGACACGGCGCATTGGCCGAGCGAGCTCTTCGCGCGGTTCTTCCGCTCGACGATCCGCAGTTCCCGTACACGCTGCTTCTGATTTCGGAAGTCCTCGAGTCCAACGGTTCGACCTCCATGGCTTCGGTCTGCGGTTCGACGCTGGCTCTCATGGATGCCGGTATCAAGATTAAGGCACCTGTTGCCGGTATCGCGATGGGTCTCATGTCCGACGGTAAGGTCTTCAAGGTCCTCACCGACATCATCGGCATGGAAGACTTCTGCGGCGACATGGACTTCAAGGTTGCCGGAACGCGAGCGGGTATCACGGCTCTTCAGCTCGACACCAAGCTCGATGGAATCCCGGACGACGTTTTGGCTCGAGCGCTGAACCAGGCTCTTGACGCTCGACTTGCCATCCTCGATGTTATCGAAGAAGAGATTTCGGCTCCTCGTGAGACGGTTGCCGAGACGGCTCCGCAGGTCACGACGATCCAGATCAACCCTGAGAAGATCGGCGCCCTCATCGGCCCCGGAGGCGCAATGATCAAGAAGATCACCGCCGAGTCCGGAGCTTCCATCGATGTCCAGCAAGACGGTCGAGTCCTCATCGGATCGAGCGGCGCTGAGCAATCGCGAATTGCCATTAACATGGTCAAGGAAGCGGTCGGCGACGTCGAGATGGGCACCGAGTACTCCGGAACCGTCACCCGAATCATGGGTCGCGGCGTGCTGGTCGAGCTCAGCAACGGCAAGCAAGGCTTTGTTCCGAAGGAGCACATTACGCTTAAGGAAATCGGTCGAATCGAAGAGGTCGTCAACATAGGCGACACGCTGAACGTCAAGACATTCGAACTCGACGACATGGGCCGATTGAACCTGACCGCGATAGGCGTTAAGCAAGTGCTCGAGACCCTCGAGGGTAACGAGGACGGCACGCCTCCTGCATCCACCGGTGGCGGTGGTGGTGGCGGCGACCGAGGACGCGGTGGAGACCGTGGCCGAGGTGGACCTCGACGAGATGGCGGCGGTGGTGGATTCCGTGGCGGCGACCGTGGCGGACGTGGTGGCGATCGAGATCGCGGACCACGGCGCGACAGCGGTCCTCGAGACGGCGGCGGATCGGGAGATCCGGAAGCCAAGTTTCGACGCCGACAGTAAGCATTAGAGCTCAGAGCACAGAAAGCCTCACTCAACCGAGTGAGGCTTTTTTGTCGGAGCACAGGCGTCCCGCCTTTGCCCTCACGAAGCTTTAAGTTACTTGCAGAACAATAGGTCTTCTGCGGTCAAATCAAAACCGTGATAACCTACCAACTCTATTGGAAATTGAAGGCACATTGGGGGCACAGGCGTCCCGCCTGTGGAAAGCTTCCTTACGCTGCGCATATCCAAGAAGAAAGAAAACAAATCGCGACCTTTCGCAAAAAAGGGGCATAGGCGTCCCGCCTGTGGAAATAGTTCCAAAAGCTGTATTCTAACCAAGTGGAGGAACACAAGGGTTGGTACCGCCGAGACCTGCCCCACTATGACGCGGCAAATGTCACCCAGTTTGTAACCTTTCGCCTTGCCGACAGCCTCCCACAGAGCTTCCTTCAACAGCTTGCCGAAGAACTTAAGAACGAGAAAGAAAATCTAGAAGAAAAGAGGATTCAGCGGATTGAGGAATACCTTGACCAAGGAGCCGGCTCCTGCATTTTGAGGGAACCGAAGTGCGCCAAGCTGGTTCAAGACTCGCTCCAATTCCTTCACGAGAATCGGTATGACCTCATTGCTTGGGTGGTCATGCCCAATCACGTCCACTTTCTGGCGAGGTTCTCCGAAGAACAAACTCTGTCAAGTGCGATGCACTCACTGAAATCCTACACTGGCCATGAGCTCAAGAAACTGCATCCGGAAATGGATTTGATTTGGCAATCGGAGTCCTTCGACCGATACATTCGAAGTGAAGATCACTTTCTCGGTCGGGTTCAATACATCCATGAAAATCCGGTCGTTGCTCGCCTTTGTGAGCATCAAGAGGATTTTCCTTGGAGCAGTGCTTTTCATCCTAAGTGAAGACGCACAGGCGGGACGCCTATGCCCCCATCAGGCTCTCATTTACTTGCCAACTAATGGGTTATCAGAATGCCCGGCTCCAAAATCAGGTGACCTACCAACTCCAGTGGAAATTGAAAGCACATTGGGGGCATAGGCGTCCCGCCTGTGAAAGGAGAATGGGCTCCCAAGCTTGTCGAAAGAAAACAAACGTCCCGCCTGTGGAAATCTCGTAGAACTAAGCATGGAGTTCAGAATCGAGAAGGACAGCCTCGGGGAGGTGCAGGTTCCCGCCAATGCCTATTGGGGATCTCAGGCCGAGCGGAGCCGACAGCTTTTCCCCATCAGCGGCCTACGTGAGCACCCGCAAATGGTTCGCGCCTACATGCAGCTCAAGCGAGCCTGTGCCCAAGCGAACAAGGAACTAAAGCTTCTCGACGAAAACATCGCTGACGCTATCATCCAGGCGTGCGATGAGATCATCTCTGGACTCCTCGATGATCAATTCCCGGTCGACGTGTTCCACATGGGTGCGGGTACCAGCTTCCACATGAACGTGAACGAAGTGCTGGCCAACCGAGCAGAGGAGATTCTGGGTGGCGACAAGGGCAAGTATGAGAAGGTCAATCCCAACGACCATCCCAACTTCGGGCAGAGCACCAACGACACATTCCCGACCGCGATGCGCATGATGAGCCGCTCGATGTTGGACGACCTCTTTCCCGCTTTGGATCAGCTCACCAAGGCATTCGAAGACAAAGGCAAGGAGTTCGACGACGTGCTCAAATCAGCCCGAACCCACCTTCAGGACGCGGTGCCCATTCGCCTCGGGCAAGAGTTTGCCGCCTATGGCGCGGCCCTTCGAAAGTGTCGAAGTTGGCTCGATCACGCAGCATATGAGCTTGAAGATCTGGGTATCGGCGGCAGTGCGGCCGGGACCGGACTCAACACTCATCCTCAGTTCCGATTCCGAGTGGTCGAAATCCTAAAGGAATCCACGGGAATTCCTTATCGCAACGCTGCGGATCTTCGCGAAGCGATGCAGAGCAACCTCGCCATGTCGTCCCTAGCTGCAGCTCTCCGAATTCTTTGTTTGGAACTCACGCGTATTGCCAACGACCATCGCCTTCTCTGTTCGGGACCACTTACCGGCTTTGCTGAGATCGTCCTTCCCGCCGTCCAGCCGGGTTCGTCGATCATGCCGGGCAAAGTCAACCCGAGCATGGCGGAGAACCTCAACATCGTCGCCTACCAGGTGCTGGGTCAATGTGCCAGCATCGAAGGTTGCGGTCAGGCGGGACAACTTGAGCTCAATGTGATGATGCCGGGCATGGCCTTCTCCGCTCAGTTCTCGCTGCAAATCCTCACCAACGCCATCAAGACCTTCACCGAGAACTGCGTGGTGGGAATCCAAGCCGACCGCGAAAAGTGTGAACACTACGCGCACACATCGCCGTCGCTGGCCACCGCGCTCAACACGTATCTGGGCTACCAGCAGTCGGCCGATATCGTCAAGCAGGCCCTAAAGGAAAAGAAATCGATTCCCGAAGTCGTTCGGGAGAGGGGCCTGATGGATGAGGAGACACTATCGAAAGTCCTCGATCCAGCCTTGCTGACGGAGCCGGGGCTACCGGGATAGCGTCGGAGCACAAGCGCCCCGCTTGTGAATAGCCAACAAATTATCAAACGAGGGTATTAACCACGCTACGCCCCCCGGGGGAGATTCTATAGTTTCATGTCAAGCCTTTTGGCATCGAACTTCTGGTTGTATTTGTGAACGGAGAAGATAGTGATGGCAATCTTTCTTGCAATCGCGAGTACGGCTTTCTTCTTCTGCTTCTTGAGGGCCAGTTTTTCGTACCTCGGCT
>CAMFIS010000163.1 GCA_945952345.1 uncultured Fimbriimonas sp. | reverse complement strand
ACATCGAAGCCTGCCGCGAGCACGAGTGCGCCAGCGGCAGGAAGCACCGACAAGAAGGATTCACCGTCGGGTCTGATTCCTGGACACTCTTTTCATCCGGCTCTAGTTCACTTCCCTATCGCGCTTCTCGCCATCGCCGCCCTGCTCGAAGGCATTGCCATCTTTAAGAAGAATGAATTCATGCATTCTGCATCGATAATCAACCTCGCGATGGGGTTGATCACGGCGACTGGCGCCATCGCGACCGGCGTGGCAGCATGGCTCAGGCTCGGGTACAAGCTCGAAGGGACGTTACTCATCCACTTGATCCTGGCGAGCGCCAGCATTTTGATCGGAATCTTTGCCTACGCCCAACGGGACAAGAAGGCGTATCTACCGCTCATCGCGTTGTCGGGGTTGCTTGTGATGATCGCCGGTCATTTTGGCGGCACCATGGTCTATGGATAGTCTGCCAAAAGTCCTAGAATGAGAACAAATTTAGTCGTAAAGAGGTCATAAACACGTGCGATCAGTATTCGGAATTTTTGCGCTCATGCTCGGGGGAGCAGCTTGTGCACAGGTGAACATCACCGACAACCAGTGTCGAATGGACCTGACGTCGGCGTTCAATAACCTGCGAGTCATCGATCAAAACAATCTGACTTCATACTCGTACGGATTGCGCTTGGACACCACGGAAAAGCTCGGTACGAAGACTACCACCTATGTCGGCTGGCTGAAATTATACGACGATTCCAACCCAACTCAGGAATTGCTTCGCTCGGAACTGACCGTTTATCTTGGCAGCAATCTTATCCAACGCACCGTCGCGGACGGCAAACGTGTGTGGTCGTACGATCCAATCCAGAATGCCTACAGTGCCGACGCCTACAATGTTGAGTCCGGCCCGAACGCACCCAACTACCGATCCAATTTCGTTTCGCTCTTTAAGCAAACTGCTTCTGGCACTCCAAACCATCTTATGACCCTCATGGACCAAGCTAGCATCACGGGCACGGCAAGGGTAAAGGATTGGCTCGGCGGAATCGCATTCAAGGGTCTTCAAACCGTAGACGCCAACGACCCTGCGCATCTCACCGAGCAGATTTGGCAAAGCGTTCCGGACAATTCTCGGTTCGTGCAATTCAATCTCGAATCGAACGACACTGGTTCGTCTTGGACGCTGAACTCGATTCAAATTCACCGCGTCGAAAGCTTACGTGGATTATCGAAGGTCACGGATACATATCTGACCCAGGCAAAAGACAACAACAACGTTGCGTATAGCTACCCGGCTTCGGATGCAGCCTTCACCTTCGTGCCGCCGGCTCGATCCCGTGTACTGGCTTCGCCGAGAACGGTTAAGTTCTAACCGGCCAATACCGGCAGAATTCGTCCCACGCGTCTTCGGTGGCGGACCCCACCATTGCGACAGGCATTGTTGCGCCTTGCACGACACAGGCAAATCCCATATGCAGCGATTCCGGTTGTAGCGCTTCCGCCCAGCGGCCGTGCGGATCCGAGATGAGGAGTGTTCGCGAGCCCTGGCTTGGCGGCACACATGCCAGCGCAAGCTCGAAATCGGGCCGCTCCACGATCGAAAGTACGAACGCCCAATACACCTGGGGATCCTGAGGAAAGTCGGACTGAAAGAGTCGCCACCACGTTCCCTGCTCCTGCATCGCGCCAAAGCCGAATCCACCCACTAGCACGAGCGAATCTTGGGGTGGTCGGCTCCCATCCAAGGTCGCCAATTCGCACACTGGATAGCTTAAGTCGACCAGAACCTTGGTGCGATAGTGCTCACGCCATGGCATTTACAGCAGCGTATCGAGCGCGGCCTTGAGCTCGTCCATGGTGTGATCGTTATAACCGAGGCTAAAGAAGATTGGACGGTGTTCCTTGTCGAGCAGAACCAGCGTTGGGAAAGCTGTCGCGTGAAGTGCATCGGCCGCCGCATTGTAAGGATCGGACATCACCGTCATCATATGCGGATCGTGCGATTCAGAGTCTTGGATGACCTTCAGCTTTTCGGGGGAAATCGCCAGAAAGGCAATGCCCTTTCCTTGGTATGTATCCGCAAGTTTGTTCATCATCGGTGCGATCTGTTTGCACGGTCCACACCAGGTGGCCCACATGTAGCACATGACCGGTTTGTCCTTATATGCCTTGGACAATTGAACGTCTTCTCCGCCCTTGACCGGCTTGACGATGAAATCGACCGGAGCATTCGTGTTGGTGTTGCAACCGACCGCAAGCAGGGCGACCATGCATGCTAACGCGACCGCTCGAAACCTCATATATAAGTTGTACCGCCATTTCGTAAGTTTTCGGGGTAGCTTTAACAGAGATGCATTCAGATTCGGAACAAGTGGAACAGGAAATTTCCCTTGTTTCTGAACTCTGGCATATGGCCTGGCCGGTGGTCTCCCTCAACCTCTTGCAGGTAGCCAACAACCTCTTTGATCGATCATTCATCGGGCATTTGCCGCAGGCGGCGATGAGTGGGCATGGCGCGTCCATGAGTTTCATTTTCCTGCTCTTTTCGCTCGCGGTCGCGATTGCCATCGGCGCGGGTGCGATTGTGGCCCGCGCGTATGGCGCCAAACATGTTCACGAGTACCGAGCGGGGTCGCAGCAATCGCTACAGGTGGCGATCTACTCGGGCCTTGCGATGGGGGTGCTGTCGTACTTCCTGGCTCCCGTTGCGGCACGCTTAGTTTTTAAGTCCACCGACGTCGAGGACATCCGCTACATCACTGAGTTCCTACAGGCATACTCGTTCGGCGTCCCCGCGATCTGCATCATTCAAGTGATTGCCGCATGCCTACGGAGCATTGGCGATACGAAGAGTCCGATGGTGCTGTCGGGAATCCAGATCTTCTTTCACATCACCCTCAACTTCATTTACATCTTTCCACCGCGAGGGAATATTCCCGGGTTGGGATTGGGCCTTGCGGGAGCGGGTTATGCGCTTTCGACCAGCGCATGGATCGCGGCGATGCTGTATATCTGGCACGTACGTCGAACCGATCTGGGCGTGAAGTTCACATTGGCATTGCCGCACAAGATTTGGTTTGTTCGTATCTTCCGAATCGCAATTCCTTCCGGGGTTCAGGCCGGTCTGCGCACAGCATCGCTCACGGCGTTTACGCTGATCCTGAGCAATGTGCCTAACCATGAAGCGGCTCTGGCGGCGATGGGGACGGGCTTTGCCATCGAATCGCTGATGTTTGCCCAAGCGTTCGGATTGAATGCGGCAACGAGTGCGTTGATTGGGCAGAACTTGGGGGCTAAGAACCCCACCAGGGCGGAACATATCGGCTGGTTGGCGTGCACCGCCGCATTTATCTTCGCCGTTCTGATCGGCATTCCGGTGTACATCCTGGTACCAAAATTTGCACCCGCGCTGGCGGGGTACAAGGCCGACGTCGTCGAGCAGATTGTTTCCCTTGTTCGATTGCTTTGCTTGACCGAACCGCTCTTCTGCCTCTCTGCCGTTTTGGTCGGTGGGATGCAAGGCGCGGGTGATACGAAGCGCCCCCTTTGGATTGGAATCTTCGCCCTTTGGTTCCTTCGGGTGCCGCTCGCCATCCTTTTTGCCTTGCCCAAAGGCGCCCCCGTTGTGCTGGGATTTGCTCTCCCGTTCGGCCTCGAGCTTGGGGCTTATGGCGCATGGGTCGCAATGTCGATCACCCAGGGATTGCAGGGATTTTTGGCCGCGATTGCATGGCGGCTGGGTAAATGGAAGACCATTCGGGTCTAGTCGCAACCGGTTTCGCTGCGTTCTCGTAAACTAGGACAGTGGAAATCGTGCGGTACAAGCCAGGCGAAGCAATTAGATGGTTACAAACCGAGGCAGGACGCCTTAAGTCGGAAGCCAAGGCCAGCGGCAAAGCCGCAACCGAGAACTCGGTCGACATGCATGGCATCACCGAGACCGTGAAGAATGCGGCCTCCGCCGTGTTCAATCTGGGTCGCAGCGCCTACGCCGAAATGGCGCACCTTCGGGCGAACGCTAGCGAGTTTGTGCTGCTCGACGACCGGATGGATATCGTCTCCGGCACGTCGATCAAGGCGATTCCCTATTCCTCCGTAAAGAAGATCACGCTCAAGGCGGATAAAGCATCGCTCGTACTGGAGAAAGGCACGTTCGTGATCAAGCCGTTTGCTTACGTGGTGGCGGGCCCGCTCAAGGTCCCGATTGGATGGGAGCGAAACGGTCTCGAGACGCCTTACCTTTTGATCATCGAGGAGTTGGCAGCTCGGTGTAATAAAGAAGTGGAGCTTCTCTAGCCAGGGGCCGCTGATGCCTCAGACCCGGAGGGAGCCTGCGACCAAAGCGTCGAGGCTTTCCCCGAGAGCCTCAACGCCTCGCGGAGCTCGTGGTTGAGGCATCCATTTCAGTTGTAGACGACCATGAACCGCTGGTCGAGGTAGCCGTCTTCCGTCTTGAAGTACCGCTCGAAAACTCCGTACGTTTTGAAACCCATCGACTCGTACAGGCGGATAGCCGAGGGATTCGAGTTGACGACTTCGAGGCTTAAGGCTTCGATGGCCGGATCGGCGAAAGCGTCGTCGATGACGGCTTGCATGAGCGCTCGACCAATTCCCTTTCCGCGCTGGCTAGCTCTTACATAGACTTGCCCGACCTTGCCACGATGGGCGAGTCGTGTGCGGGTGTCTTGCACCCAGCAGGTGATTCCAACGAGTTCATCATCGACGAATGCACCGAACATCCGTTGTGTGGAATCTTGACGTTCAATATAAGTTTCGAACGCTAACTTATCCTTAACGACTTCTTCTTGGTAAGTGGTGCCGTAGCTGCTCGGCTCGAGTTGGAGGGCTTCGAGGCGGAGGTGGCGGTATGCCAACGCATCTTCAGGAAGGAGTCGTCGGACGATAGGCATGATAAGAGTTTGACCTACCGGGCGATGCATGGTCTTAGTGTATATACAATCGGAGTTGCCGCCCCCTCCGGTCCGAGACAAAGTCACCTCGGACCACCTCCCCCAAGGGCGGAGCGTGGTTAATCCGCTCAAACCACTTAGGTCGAAACTACAGAGGTTCTGCCAAGTCCCTTCTTTGCGCTGGCCTTGCCGCTTCTCCCGCTTCCTGCGCTAAATCACGCCGTCCAAACAAACGGCTCGGCGTCAGTGAGGATTCGGCCGCTCGTCTTCTGAGCTTCGATCAGGTATTCCGGCAGCGTGAAGCAGGCGTTGTGGAATCGACCCGTGTAGTACCGGTTCTTCACTCCGCGAGCTGCGAAGCGAGATTCGATCTCCTCGACCGACAGCGCCATCGGGTCGTACTTCTTGGATGCCAAGACGAAGCCCCAAGGCTGGAAGAACGTCGTGACGATGCCGAAGTAGCCGTACACGTACGGGAAAACGTCCTTCATGCTCTCAAGCGTCTCGATGCACGAGACCATGCACTCGGGATAGTTCTCGTTGGCCGAGCCGGCTTGCATGGCAAAGACGCCATCATCTGACATAGCGTCGGCCGCGATCTGGAAATACTCTTTGGTGAACAGGAATTGTCCAGGTCCGTCCTCGTGAGGATTGGGCAGATCGCTGAGGATGACATCGAAGCCTGCGCCCTTATGGTCGACAAGCCATTGGCGAGCATCGGTATGGAGGAGCGTGGTTCGAGGATCTTCGAACGCGCCCTGGTGCCACTCGGGCATGTGCACCTTGACCATGTCCACCAGTTCTTCGTCGATGTCCACCATGACGGCTTTCACGACCGTGTTGTGCTTCAGGGCTTCTCGCAGGGTCGCGCCTTCACCGCCGCCGCACACGACAACCGACTTGGGGTTCGGGTGCAGGGTCATCGCGGGCTGGCTCATGCATTCGTGAAAAACGTATTCATCGAGAATGGAAGTCTGAATGTTGTAATCCAAGAACAAGGACTTACCGAAGCGCGGAATATCGCAAATCTGATACGTCTGGTACTGGGTCTTGCCTTCCAAAATCATCCGCTCGACGCGGTATTGCCAAATGGCGGCAGAAGTATGAGTCTCGTTGATGAAGATACCTGTTGCGTCGCTGGACATTTTAACCTCGGATATTGTGACACATCAGGGCAGATTCAGCTTGAGGCTGACGTCCTCGATGGCCTTGAAAAGCACGTCGTTGTCGGCAGAATCGTTCCCTCGCCGGTAGTTGACGTTGGCCACGAAGACGAGGCCATTGTCGTGCACTTTCATAACTGCGATTGCGCCGGTGTAACTACCGAAGAAGGTGAAGTGCCAGCCGCGACCCGGAAACTGTTTTCGGAAGAAATCGGCGAGCCCCTCGGTCGGCGCGACCCAGCCAGCGGCCCCCGCGCACACGTCCAATCGGTATCGATCCCAACTTGTGTAGCTTCGCGTGGAATAGTAGTCGGCCTCGTAGTCGCGCCGATCACCCCGCATCGCGTTGGTGACGAACCAGTGCGAAGTGTTGACCTTGGAATTCATGACCCTGTCCTTGATCGCTGCCTCATACGACTTGCCCGAGATCACCTCGATAACATGGCCGAGGAGCGTATAGCCAAAGTTCGAGTACTGCTCCTTTTCGCCAGGATCGCTATCCAGCGGCATCCCGAGGATGTAGCTGGCTGCATCGTTGCTTTGGATCGGCTTACTGAAGCCCATCGATTTGATCACCGAATCCGACATGCACTCCATCAGGTCGAGCCCAGGGCGGATGCCTGAGCGATGATCGAGCAATTGCCGAATAGTGACATTGACGATGCGTGGATCTGGCTCTTTTCCTTTCGGCGCTAAGGGGACGATCGCGCCCCGTTTAAGAATATCGACGACCTTGGCATCAGGTTCGAGCTGGCCGTACTCGATCATGTCCTCGATGCACCACTTGGTGAAAAGCTTGGAGAGGCTCGATATGCGGGAAGACGTCTGCGGAGTGAAGGGTTTATGCGCATCGACATCGGCCCAACCGAAGCCTTTCGAGTACACAAGGGTGTCTTTGTAATACACGGAGAGGGCGCCACCGGGAGCTCCAACTTCGCGTAGATAGCCAGTCATGGCTTGATCGTAGGCAGAGAAATTCGGATCGCACCGACCGTTGACGGGTATCGCGGCATCGTACCAGTCGTAGCGACCGATTGTTTCCGGTGCCGTCCGTTTAGCCAGAGGGATGGCCGGCCCTGCCGTATCCTGCATAGAAATTCCTAACCATGTCGCGACCAAGGTTGCAAGCACGTTCATTAATGTACCGCTGGAAACTGGATGAATACAAAAAGCTCCCAACCGCTGGGAAGGCAAGCGGTTGGGAGAAACGCAATGAAGAGTCGCGAAAGGGTTGGTTGACCTACTATTTTTTGTCTTTTTTGGGATCCCAGGCCTTTACTTTGGCGTTAAGATCGGACTGTTGGTCTTTGGTCAGTGACTGGTCGATTTGCTTTTTGGCGACGGCGGGTGAAGTTTCCGTCCCACCTTCACTCGAGTCGGCATTCGAGCAGCCTTGGCAAGCCAAGAATGCCGCGACCCATAATGCGATCGCGGCAAATTTCAAAAGACCACCCGATTAGCGACGATGTAGGCGTTGATGTCCACACACTTCATCCCGTCGAACGGGCTGGCTCCACCATCGGTTGGTTGCTTTTCGACAACCGTGTCATCTGCACAGTGCATGTTGGCGTTATACAGCGACTTCGGCATTTGGATGTACGTACCCTGGATGGTATACGCGCCATACATAACCGTTTTGGCGTGGCCATCGACAAAAGATTCGACCCAGCGTCCGCCATTTCGCGGTTCCTTGTTGATGCCATCCTCCGTTTGGTAGTAATAGCTGTTGGTGTACATCGGCGAGTCGGCCGTAGTCACGAACATCTCCATCTGCGCCGGATTTTGGAAGCTGGTCATCGACTTGCCTCTCCATTCCCGGCCATTATCGCACTGAGGGTTTCCACCTTGGCGGCAGATTTGGAAGGTCGTCGAAGCAACTTCGAACATTCCCGTGCCTCCTCGGTAGTGCCAAACACCGAAGTTTGGTGCAAAGCCAATCATTCGCCCCGACGGATCGATGTAGGTGTCTCCACCGGTTCGAGTTCGGTTTACGTCGTAAACGATCTGGCGATTCTTCATGTAAGGCTGAAGGTGCCACTGCCATTCGCCGTAGTCGTTGAGCGAGTCATGGTTATACTCGCAAAGGTACACGTCGTCATGGTCGGCGGTGTACATCATGGTCGCGGTAGCGACCTCTTTGACATTGGCCAGGTTATTGGTGTGCTTGGCGGCAGCTTTCGCCTGAGCGAAGACTGGGAAAAGAATAGCGGCGAGAATCGCAATAATCGCGATAACAACAAGAAGTTCGATAAGTGTAAATGCTTTACGCATTGAGTTCCTCCAACATCACTGTAATGCTCGACTGTTAAGCTAAGAATACAAAGCATATTAAATCTAGATTATTAACTTCACGAAGACAATATAGGAAAAAGGAATTCCTAAAGCGTTTGACAAAAACGTGCCCGACTGATCGATACAATCAATCGGGCAATTCAATGGATGGACTTAGGTCCTATTTTGTTTTTTGGCCTTTCGGCGCCCCATTAGTTTCTTCATCCGCACCAGATTTGGCGCGTTCATGTGCCTGTCTCTTATACACATCTGACGCTGCCGACGACT
>CAMFIS010000162.1 GCA_945952345.1 uncultured Fimbriimonas sp. | reverse complement strand
GGAGCGGACGCTCAAACCCTCGCCTCTCCCACATTTCCAAGAAGTAACGCGTCATGGTCACCGAGTCTTGTGTCGGCGCGAGCGAGGTTCCCTCGTGCCACGACTTCGACATTCCTTTCACATAAATCCCCATACTCGTTGCCCAAAGTCCGTTGTGGCGCAGACGGGCCGAGGCTTTTTGGAGCAATCGCATGAGTACGTCTCGGCACCCCTTGTCGGTCCGGTGCTCGGGTGGGAGGACATGCGAATGGCTCAGCGATTTATCGACCGACCAGTCCTCCTGAGTTGCCTCACCGCGGAGTCGATGGTAAAACCGCTCGCCCACCACGCCACCAAACGCGACCCGCAATTGCCGTTCAGATGCCAAAGCGAGGTCTTTACCGGAGAAAATACCCGCCGCATTTAGCCGAATCTTGGTTCGCTTGTTGATCCCACAGAAGTCGGTCAGCTTCAAATCGAAGAGCTTCTCGGGAAGGTCCTTCTCCTCGATGATCACGAGGCCGTCCGGCTTCATCATGTCGGTTGCGAGTTTGGCGAGGAAATGGTTCGGGGCAACGCCGATCGACGCCGTAATGCATTCCCCGACATCTTCGAACAGCGCCACTTTCATTTTTCGCGCCAGTTCCGTCGCAACCTCAGGCGAGCTCTCACTACCGAGCAGACAGAACCGCATCTCGTCGATACTGCAAACCTTGTCGATCGGCAGCACGGTCTCCACCGCCTCTTTCACCTTCTCATGGTAGTGAACATAGGCGGCATGGTTGCCGTTAATCAGCACAATCTCAGGGCAGATTCGCTTGGCGTCGCCAACCTGAGTCCCGCACTTAATGCCAAACTTCTTGGCTTCGGAAGAGGATGCGATGACCATCGTCGTGTCAGCCATGGTCGGCACGACAGCAACGGGCCGACCCCGCAATTTGGGGTCCAATTGCTGTTCGACGGACGCGAAGTATCCGTTCAGGTCGAGGAACATCGACCGTAGCGGTTTGGCGGTTGGTAGAGTCTTGTCTACCATAATTCAATTATACGTCTACTCTTCGGGAAAAGATAGGGTTTGTCGGACGACAGGCGTCCTCGCCTGCCAGGTTAAAGGAACCACCACATGGGAGTTGTGGGCATCTTGCCCACATTGCAGGCAAGATGCCTGCGCTCCATAAACGCTGCCTACATTGTGAGAGATGGGACAGTTATCCGAATTTTGACGCCCAGCTATGGAGGCTTCGTGTGGTTGGCCGTTCGCTGCCAACTGCTGACTGCCAACTGCCGACTCTCTCAGCCCTTCGCAATGATCAAATGCGTCGCGTGTTTCGTCCCTACGCTCTCGATCACCTGATACCCCAGAGCCGCCAAATCTAGACCAACGAACAGATTCTCTCCGGACCCGAGCAGGATTGGCGTCACGGCGATATGCATCTCGTCGACAAGGCCCGCTTCCAGGTACTGGCGAACGGTGCTCACTCCGCCACTGAGGCGGATATCCAGGTCTCCGGCGGCTTCTTTGGCTCGCTCCAGGGCCTCATGAATGCCGCCCGTCACGAAGTGAAACGTCGTCCCGCCCTCCATCGTTAGCGACTCGCGAGCGTGGTGGGTGAGCACGAAGACCGGCGTGCGGTACGGCGGATTGTCGCCCCACCAACCCTTCCACTCGTCGTTCGGCCAGGGACCGCGGACGGGGCCAAACATGTTGCGACCCATGATGTGAGCGCCCATTCCCTCGAATCCGCGCTTAGCGAAATCATCGTCCACGCCCGTCTCGCCCGACTTGCCCATCACCATCTGCTGAAAGGTGTTGGTTGGCCGAAACCATTGGTGAATCGCCATTCCGCCAACGCCGAGCGGGTTCTCCAAGCTTTGGTCGGGCCCAGCTCCGAATCCATCGATCGAGATCGTGAAAGCCTCCACGCGCAACTTACTCATGGGGTGAGTATATCGCCGGAGGGGTCCTTCCCTTTGCTTTTTGGGAAGGTGAGCAGCTAAGCTGCCGGCGGTTATCTAGCGATACACGTGCTGATTGGATCCCTGCATCACCAAAACATAGAGCAGTGAGCTAAGTATCCCGACCAGAATGGCAGCGTTGGCCCACGCACTAGCCTTATCCGCAGCGTCCCGAGCCGCGTTAATGTCCCCACGAATCCGATGTCCGTCGACCTGTGTAGCGTAAACAATCGCGATGATTCCGAAGGGAAGGCAGCAACAGCAACATGAGAAAACTGCCTTGAGAAGGTGATTTTCAATGGGCGGGAGCGGAGTCGATCGTTTGGGCGGGTCTACTTGCTTTACGGGAGGAGCTTTGATGAAGCCCTCGATGTCCCTGACCCAAACCCGCTCCTCAGTTTCGGCATCGATCACCCAAGAGTCGTTCGTGATCCGACCCTGAATCGCCCATTGGTTGAGCATCTCCACCGTTGCGGGCCCGTACCGCTCCCCATCGGATCCTTGGTAGAAATACTCCTTCACAACCTTGCAAAGGATTCTACCGCCCGCTTCTTGGGGGATTGCTTGGCCCTTGCAATCCCCAAATCTCTATGACTCTTTCTTTCGGAATCGCCGGCGAACCAAAAGGCTGAGTCCAATTCCCGCCGCGACCAAGGTTGAAGGCTCGGGCACCGTCGTTGTCCCTCGCAGTTGGAAAGCGGTGTCTCCATTACCAGGCAGGAAGTAAGGTCCGCCGGTGAAGTAACGAAAATTACGTCCGTCACCTAGTGCGCTCGTACTCGTTGCCATGCCCCAGAACGGAAAGGTCGTCATATTCGCGGTGACCTTGACCCAGTACTTTGTATTGCCCTGGAGCGTGAGCGAGGTCGGCAGGGAATAGTGGTATTCGAAGAGAGAAGTCCCTGGAACGGCGGTCGCGCCCGCGATCCCAGAAACGTCGTAGCCTTTCAGATAGTCGGCTGGAGTTTCGTTTTCTGGCAATGCCGTGATCTTGGGTTGTGAGCCCCCGCCGATCGATTCGTAAAACCGGATGCTGAATCCGGAAATCCCGTCGGGACCGGCGCCGCGCCAGTAGACTTCATTCACCGTCGAATTCGCAGTCAGCGTAAAGTCGTCCCAAGTGTACACATCGTAGTCCGTGCCATTGGGCTCCCACCATGCGGATTGGATTATTCCCCCTGTCGCGCCTGTCATTTTGTCATAGAGAATGGTCTGTCCAAAACCGAACGCGGAAAGCGATGTTGCCGCTGCCAGCAAAAGTAGTTTCTTCATATCGAACTTGGCTCACCAGGGTGAGGTCCATCTTGAAGGTGTGGATTCAGTCCTAAGATGATTCAACTTGTCATTCGGCTAATGACATAGCTTTCTCGGACGGCCAAGTCTTTGTTCTCTATTCACCGATCACTGTTCTCTGATATGCTTGCGCCATGCGATTCGCCCCCTTCGCACTTGCCCTCCTCTCCGCGGTTTCGTTCTCGCAGCCAATCCCGACCGGCCGAACCGACTGCTTACAGTGGCGCAACATCGGCCCATTCCGTGGCGGACGCACGGTCGGCATCGACCTGGTTTACAACCAGCCCAACGTTTGGTACATCGGCGTCAATAATGGAGGAGTCTGGAAGTCGACCGACTACGGCCACACCTGGAATTCGGTGTTCGACGATCAGCCGACTGGCTCGGTAGGTTGCCTCGCCGTCGCTCAATCCAGCCCGAACACCGTTTACGTGGGCAGCGGCGAAGGGTTGCACCGGCCCGACCTCAGCACCGGCGACGGTGTGTACAAGACCACCGACGGGGGCAAGTCGTGGACGAACATGGGGCTGAAGGACGGCATGCAGATCAGCGGAATCGCGGTCGATACCAACGACCCGAACCGAGTTTTTGTTGCCGTGATGGGGCACCCCTACGGCCCAAATCATACACGCGGCGTGTTCCGATCAAGTGATGGCGGTAAGAATTGGGAACAGGTTTTGTACAAAGACGACGATACCGGAGCGGCGGCAGTGGCGATCGACCCGAGCAATCCGAACGTCGTGTACGCCGACCTGTGGGCCTCGCGAGAAGGGCCATGGGAGAATGGCGGCTGGCAAGGCCAGACGAGCGGGCTCTTCAAGTCCACCGACGGCGGTACGACCTGGAAAGAACTGAGCAACGGACTTCCCACCATCGAAGACGGACGTGGACGAATTGGGTTCTCCGCGTGCAAAGCGGATCCTAAGCGCTTGTACGCTACGGTGGATTCGAGCAAGAAGGGAGGTATCTACCGAAGCGAAGATGGCGGCGAAAGTTGGGTCCTGGCAAATACCGAGCAGCGCATCTGGGGGCGAGGCAGCGACTTTGCCGAAGTGCGGGTCGACCCGACCAACCCCGATATCGTCTACGCCGCGAACACGTCGACCTACCGATCGACGGATAAGGGCGTGAATTGGGAGTGCATCAAGGGCGCTCCCGGAGGCGACGACTACCACACCATCGTCATTCCGCCCAACAACCCCAACATCATCGGTATTGCCAGCGACCAAGGCGCGACGATCAGCGTCAATTATGGCGAGACATGGAGCAGTTGGTACAACCAGCCGACGGCGCAGTTCTACCACGTTTCGACCGATAACCGGACTCCATATTGGGTGTACGGCGGCCAGCAAGAGAGCGGCAGCGCCGCCGTCGCCAGCCGGGGCCGATACGGCGCGATCCGCTCCTTCGACTGGTACCCGGTCGGGGCGGAGGAGTACGCCTATGTTGCCCCCGATCCCCTCAATCCCGACATCATCTACGGCAACAAAGGCAGCAAGTTCTACCACAGCACTCGCACAGTCGAGAACATTCGGCCCAAGTTCGAAGGCACCCGATTCCTTCGAACGATGCCGATGCTGTTCTCGCCGAAAGATCCCCACATCCTTTACCAAGCAGCACAATGGTTGATGATGACGAAGGACGGCGGCAAGAATTGGACGAAGATTAGCCCCGACCTGAGTCGAGAAAAGTGGGACGTTCCAACCGCGTTTTCAGCTGTTTCCGACTCGGGTACCAAGATGCAGCGACGAGGAGTGATCTATTCGGTAGGGCCCTCGCCGTTGGATGTCAACATCATCTGGTGCGGTACCGACGACGGTCTGGTGTGGGTCACTCAGGACGGCGGTAAGAACTGGGCGAACGTAACTCCGCCCGAGATGTCGTCGTGGAGCAAAGTCTCGCAGATCGATGCGAGCCATTTTGACAAGGGCGTTGCGTACATTTCCGTCAATCGTCTGCGATGCGACGACCAAGCGCCCTATGTGTATAAAACGGGAGACTTTGGCAAGACCTGGACCAAAATTGTGTCGGGTTTGGCCAACGATCCGGTAAACACCGTTCGCGAAGATCCGAAGAAAAAGGGGCTACTATACGCTGCGACTGAGCGGATGGTGTACTTCTCCGCCGACGATGGCGCCAACTGGAATTCCATCCGCAACAACATGCCGTGTACTTCCATTCGCGACCTTGTCGTGAAGGACGACGACCTCGTTATTGGCACCCATGGCCGGGGATTCTGGATCATGGATCAGATCAACCTGCTTCGAAATCTTGGCGATGTCCTCGCCCCGCCGTCGTTGGCATACGAGTACGAGAGAAGCAAATACACAGACACGCCTTATCCGCCCGAGGAGCCCGGCGGGAAGAATCCGCCCGATGGAATCTGTATCGACTATTTCTTGGATTCGGAGGCGAAGATGGTCAAGCTTGAGTTCGTCGACGCCAAAGGCAAGGTGGTCCGCTCATTCACGAATCAGGACAAGATGACTCCGGTGAACCCAAAGGCGATCACCGTCGACCCTCGCTGGGCCGCGCCACCTCAGCCGCTGCTGGCAAGCGCAGGCTCACATCGCTTCGTATGGGACCTGCGCAAAGAAGGTGACGGGCGAGGTTTGGGCATGAACTCGAATTGGCTTCAGACTCCGCTGAAAGTTGGTTCCTTTGTCGATCCTGGCCAGTACAAAGTGAGGCTAACCGTGGGCGACAAGATTTACGAGCGTCCGTTGACGATCAAGCCAGATCCGACGGGGGCGATGAAGGGTGTCGCACCACATGGTGACGATGATGATGAGCCGTAGATAGAGGGCTAAGGCCTGGGCGAGGGCAATGGCGATCGCAATGGCGGGGCACTTGACCAACTGCTGTTCCCCCTCCAAGTTGGAGGGGTGTCGATCCGAGTGGCGCCTCGTGACTAGGCAATGATGTTGTAGGATCGACGGGGTGGATGATTTGCAACATGCCTGCCAATCCCTAGTCCCTCCGAAAACCCTAAGCCGAAGGAGGACCGAGCCGATGCTCGAGTCCTCCCTAATCACCGCCCCAATAGAAGTCGTTACTTGCGTCGTCGTCGAATCAGACTCAAAGCTCCCAGGCCCAAGGCCGCCATCGAGGCGGGTTCCGGAACGGTTGAAGACGTAATGTGGATATCAACCGGGGTTGATGTAAAGCTCGTGCTGCCACCACTATCCGGACCGATAAAGAAATCAAGGTAGTCACCAGCCACAACGTTTTGGCTAAATGTAATCGTCCAATCTCCTGCCTGGTCGATGCTTTGGCCGATGAAGTAATCATCATTACTGGGGACGCCCTCGGCCACACTGGCGGAATCGCCGGCATAAAAGGTTGCCGTGACGTCGATGTTTCCGCTGATCGGCGATGTCCAGCGGGTGCCCGCATAGGGGTTCGCCGCTGTCGGATAGTCGACATGAAACATGATGTCGCCAACCGACACGCCGTTGAATGCGTTGTCGACTCGGCCAACGAACGGTCGGTCTTGGTCGTCGCCAACCCAGCCCGTAGCAAGCCCAAGAAAGTTTCCGGCCACGTT
This sequence comes from uncultured Fimbriimonas sp., assembly GCA_945952345.1. Lineage (GTDB taxonomy): Bacteria > Armatimonadota > Fimbriimonadia > Fimbriimonadales > Fimbriimonadaceae > Fimbriimonas. The sequence continues at coordinate 1,872 of CAMFIS010000162.1, read as the reverse complement.
TGCCGAAAAGACGCCCGATGCATTGTACTTGCCGTATTGCCAAGCTCCGTTCGGGTTTTGTGTGGTCGAGAAGTCCTGCTTAAGGTCCCATACTTGAGCAAGAGTCAATGCTGGTGCAAGTCCAAGCGCGCCAATAAGAATTGATCGAGATTTCATGATGAATCCGCACCGAATGCCGATGCTGATTTCATTCTCTCAAGCATGCGTCAACAAATCGTCATCGTTCCGTCATCACAGCGTCATCAACTGCAGTCCAGTATATTTACTTGTTTTGTAGGCTTTGGACTAACCGATCTGCGTCATCTGCCAATTGATCGCCCGTCGGTCCGATGGAACGTCGAGTCATCACGGGCATTCCCATCAGAAGGTCCCGAGCTCGAATCGCGATTCTCAGCGCAAGATCGGCTTGGCCGGATCGTTGAGCAACACGAGCAAGTTCCAGCAAGGCGCTAGCATGCCCAGGCTCAGCTCCACACAGCAAAAACAGTCGAGAACTTTCCCGGAGCGTTTCCCGCGCTTCGTCCAACTTGCCTTCGGCCAAGAGAATGCGGCCGATACCACGCAGAGACGTCGCCTCTCCAAGCCGTTCACGGATAGATCGCCGAATTTGCAGCGCCTCACGATGGCATCGCATCGCCTCCTCATTCCGGTCTTGTACGTGCAGAAGGTCTCCCAGATATGTGAGGTCGATGGCCAGACCCATTTGATCGTCATAAGTTCTCGCCCCTTCGATCGCCAGTCGGTACCCTTGCTCTGCCAGTTCAAACTCGCCCAACTCCTCCAAAATGCGAGAGAAACGGCCGCGAGTGAAGGCCACGTGGCGGCCACTCTTCAGTTCCAGCTCTTTCAGTCCCAGTTGTACAGTGTGCTTCGCTTCATCCAGCCGTCCTAACCGAGTCAAGGCAATGGCAACCTGACTGATGCTGACCGCAAACAATTGCCAGTCGCCTATCTTGCGAGCCTGAGCGCTGCACTGGCGGGCATATTCCTCGGCCTTCTCTGGGCGTCCGAGAACAATCTCAAGGTCGGAGACATTGCGCAGAATATCGGCGAGTTCTTCGGTCGTGCCATACGCCCTGGCAAGTTCCAGAGCTTCGTTGATGTATGGCAGGGCTCGCTGGGCTTGATAGGTAAAAACGTGGAGGCGAAGTAAGTTGCTCAGTGCAAGAATTCGAACCTGCGGAGCCGTGCAACGTTCAAGAACTCGGTTGATAATGTCGAGGGCCTCGTAATGCCGAACCTGCATCATCAGCAGTCCAGCCAATTCGCACTGCGCGCGTTGCATGAGCGAAATCGGTGCCGTTTCGCTGCATGCCGCCAATGCTCGCTCGAGAGTCGAGATTCTTATATCGATCGTCCCCGCCGCTTTCCAGTAAGATGCCATGTCGCAGGCGAGAAGCAGCCCGCGAGAGGGTCGTGGAGTTGACAAGAGGAAGTCGATTGGATCTGCAGATGCTTCTTCCATCGCAGGCGATGTCGAGGATGACTCCGCCTCGGGGGATAGTTGCTCAAGCGACAGACTCGAAGGCTCGATGCCTAATTCTTGATCCAGGAATTTGCGGAAAGATCCGAGCTCGCGGTGAGCCATTGCCGCCTCACCCATGGCCAGCAGAATCTGAATCTTTTTGGCCCGAAGGCTCTCGATGAAGGGTTCGGCTTGGATCGCCCGCTCGGTATACGCCAAAGCCTGCGCGGGGTCAGATTCGATCAGGTGGTCGGAAAGTCGCCCAAGCGCCTTTGCATAGATATGGCTGCACTGATAACGAATAGGCTCAAGCCATTCGTCGTCGAAGCCAGGCAGCAAGACTCCATCGTAATATCGAACCGCTTCCTCGGCCGCCTTTAGGGACTCGTCCGGGGAAAGCAATGAGT
>CAMFIS010000161.1 GCA_945952345.1 uncultured Fimbriimonas sp. | reverse complement strand
CGGCCAACTTCGACCTGGATAGCTTTTTCAGTCGTCGGGCAAGAGTTATCCGCGTAGGCTCCGTCCTTGACTCCATAGTGGAAAGTATACGTTCACGGGCCACAATAATCAACCAAAATTTTACAAATTGAGCCCTCCCTAGTCGATGACTGGTACGTCGCTGATAGGCACGCGAGGGGTCTTCGGTTTCTTGTTAAATGGAATCTTCCCCAAATAGACGCACTCTTCACAGTAGATCCGCTTACTACCCTTCTTACTTTTCCATCGATGGGCAAGCCACATCTCGATCGCGTCCGACCCGTCGTCGCTCTCATCGTAAAAGAAAGCCAAGCCAACGTTGAATGGTTGGTTTTCGAACCCGGATAGGGATTGCTCTGTCCAAAGACTGAGCTCTTCTGTTGCCCTTCCATTTTTGCCAGCCGTGATTATCCAGTTTTCGTCGGGGACAGGCCTACCTTTCCGAACGATTGCCCGAATAAGCGTATTGGATCTGCCTGGAATCTGAATTCTGGATTGATTCTGAATGCAGACACTTTTGGCCTGATATTTGGCCTCAAACACCTCGAAAAGGCCTTCTGCAATGAAGCTATACACTCTTGTCCTGCCTTGTGCATGCTTCATTTTCATCCCATAGTAGGACTCATACCCGGAAGGTCCGCAAGCAAGGCAGTCCTGAGCGAATGATGGCGCGGACACGATATACCAAAGTGGGTGATCGCCGCCAGAGACCAAAAGTTTTGGATCCGTGTCAATTCTCATGCTGCTAGGAGTATAACTGGCGGTATACAAAAAAGTCCAGTTTTTTAACTAACATGATTTTTATGCTTGACTGATTACGTATATTACGTCTTACTAGTCGGAAGTCAACCGCCGCTAGAGCCCAGATCGTTCAATGCTTTGTCGAAGGGAATTTGATCGGCTCCACGGTTCGCGTGACCGGAGTTCCGGAGAACGCAGTCGCAAAGCCTTTGGTTGAACTTGGTACAGCTTGCGTACACCACCAAGACGAAAACCTTCGAAACGTCGCCGCTAGGAATGTACAGTGCGAAGAAATCTGGTCATTCGTCGGTATAAAGGAAATGGACATCCCAAAGGACAAGCAGGGCTACTTCGGTTACGGCGATGTCTGAGCATGGACAGCAGTGGACGCCGATTTTAAACATATGATCTACTGGAGCATTGGGACTCGCGGCGCTGCCGCCGTCCATTAGTTCATCCACGACTCAGCCAGCCGAATAGCCAATCAAGTGCAGTTGACAACTGAAGGCGACAAGGCTAATCTTCGTGCCCTACTAGACGCTTTCGGGACCGACATTGATTGCGCGATGCTGGCTAGGGTCTATGGCAAAGAAAACTCCACGCCCGAGCAAACGTACCGACCCGCACATGGAACGGATTGCAAGAAGGGTGCGAAGATCGGCAATACCTATTTTAATGAAGGTTTCAACCAGCCATGTTGAGCAATCAAACCTGGCGATGCAAATGTCCATGCGACGATTCCCGGGTTTTTCCAGTGCATTCTCAAAAAAGCTTGAGAGCTACGCGGCCGTAATCGCCTTGCACTTCTTGTACTACAACTTCTGCCGCAAGCATCAAACTCTCAAGACTTCCCCAGCTGTCGCCGATGGAATAGCGAATCACGTGTGGACAATCGAGGAATTTATCGGGCCACTTCCAAACTGACCCACTGCCCACTAATCCTTATCTATATATCGCCCTCATTTCCCCTTGAGTGGGCTGTTTCTGCCTTATGTGGTGCCTTTCCGTCCGAACATTAGCCATGTCACAATGTAGCTCAGGGCCAAAAATATGCAAACGACGGCAAATATCTCAAACGGATCAGACCCAATTTCAAAGAACGCTGTAAGGAAAATTGCGACTGTAAGGAAATATAGTAAACTTATGCGCCCCTTCGTTTGAGTTAGATCCGCAAAAATAATAATACAGGCGACCGCTAAGGTGTGAAAATGTGAATTATTAATGATTATCTGAATAGCTAGGATTATACTCAATAAAACGAATATCCTGAATTCGTTCTTGTATTCTTTCATAATTTGTCCCCAGAAGTTTAACCTTTCTAATCACCCTCTATTAACTCATTACGTTATTTCTATTCCTTAATATCATTTTTCCGCCAGCATCATTCGACCAGCAGCCTGAATCATCCCGAATACCCCAGGGTTCCTCACATAACTTGTGGAGTTTTGATAGCGAAGCAATTAAAGAGCCGACAGCGCCTCCGATGCCGCTCCCCCATCCACCTCCCAAAGATATGATGGCTCCACCTTCGCCGATAAGAATTATACCGATTACCGAAAAAATCCCCGTGACAAGGGCATCAATGCAAAATTCACAAGCTTTTTTGTACGGATCATCTAAGTGGCGGATGCTTATTATCAATCCGGCTGCAAGACAAGCCAACAGCGCGGCCAGTAGCAAAACGTCATCAAATGCAACAATTAACCCTGTAGCATCGGGCCTGGATACTGGAGTATTGGAAGCATACGTGTACGGTTTTGTGTAGGGCCATAGCGGATCATTCGTCAACCATCTGGACCATTTGGCCAGCAAATATCTGGCTCTAACATAGAGCAAAGTCGCTGTGTCCACAACGTAACCTAGGAGGCCAACAAACCCCCAAGGGCTTGGGTTCGAACCGCTTGAAAGTTGTATTTCGCCATATGGCCAATACTCGGCAGAGAAGCTCTTCGTTCCAGTCGAGTTTCGACATTCGATGAGGCTGCCAAGTGGATCGGGAGTGTATGACGTTTCGGTTCCACCGCGCTCTTCGTAGAGCAGGATACCGGCTACTGTAGTAAAGGTTGTCGTTGGCATTTCGTACTAGTCCTTCTCCGCATTTTGCCTTCTATGCCGCTTAGACTGAACCCAGGTATATCCCAATGCGGAGTCAAAGAATAAAAGTGTTGTTACGGCGAGCACAGCTAATGGATATGCTTGAATTCCCACGAATAGAATGACTAAGATAAATAAAGCAATTCCAATCGGAATTCTAAATGGAGCCAATGGCTTAAATGGCAAGGAGCTATTTCCCTGATACTTGATTGCAATCACTCGACCAGAAATATATCCTCCCAGACCTCCTAAGAATCCAGCGACTTCATAAAGTGTCATGTCTATAATGCCGTAAGTAATGATCTTGTCGTAGGCATAATAATAAACCTTCTCCAATTTTTCATGCTCTCTCGAATCATTCTCCAATAGTCTCTTAAATCCCGCCAGATACGGATTGTACGGTTCAGCCCGATTGGAATTAACCGTTTAAGCAGGTCAAGCACGTTGAATAAGCGGTGTGACTGAGTATTATTGATTCCAATTATTGCACCAATTCCTTCACCAACTATAGTTCGATCTGCTCCATGAAGTCCACCAATTCCAAGTCCTCCGAAACCACCATTTTCTTCAACATCTACGTCGATTTCCTGCATAAGGCCGACGCATTCTGCCTCGACGGCTCTTACGCCCAGCCCCTGGCCATTCTTATTTTCCATTCCCCCAGTCGAAAAGGAGGGGCCCGTCCCTATACCTATTCCAAGGCCGTTACCCACTCCATACCCATAGTTTGTCTGATATCCGACATTGCCGGCAAAGTCTACGCACATTTGAGCACCAGCCCATCCGCCTATAACTTCGATAATTGCAGTCCCACTTATGCCGTAGCAGACCATGAAGAGTCCGAGGATGTCAACGAACTGGGTTGGAGATTGGGATACATAACCGTAAGCAGCCTGGTCGGGCCATATCGGGTCTGCTGTCAGCCACCTCGCCCATTTGTTCACGAGGTACCTTGCCCTCACGTAGAGCATCGACACCGAGTCAGCTAAATACCCGAGAAGACCCACGAAGCTCCAAGAACTGGGATTAGACCCACTGGATGCCTGAATTTCTCCGTAAGGCCAATATTCTGCCGAGTAAGTTTTCGTCCCGCTGGAGTTGCGGCATTCGATGAGGCTTCCCAAAGGATCGGGCGTATAGTTCGACTCCGATCCCCCTCGCTCCTCGTGAACCAAGATTCCCCCTAGTGTCGTGAAAGTTGCGACGACTGTTGCCATTAGGTTGTTTGCTCCTGGAGGTAGTCCGCTCCATCCCAGATATAGGTCGTGACCTTGCCGCTCGCCTGCTTGGAGCGCCGCAGGCCTTCGCCATCGTAGGTCATGGTCGACAGAGATCCTTGATCGTTCATTACCGAAAGTCGGTTTTCCCGATCGTAACTGTAGGTCGTACTTACTCCGCCTCGATTTTCAAGGGTGAGATTGCCATTGTTATCGTAGGTGTGAGTCACGGTTGTTGGTCCATCGAGTATTGTCGTAATTCGACTGGCCCCATCGTACGTAATGGTAATCGGTTGAAGGCCCTGATACCATTTCGTGAGGACGTTTCCTACATTATCCATCGCAAAGGTAGCATATGCGCCACTCTTTTGTTGGCCGGTCAATCTAGCGATCTCATCATAGGAGTAGGTGACGGGGTTTCCGTCTCGAACCTGCTTGGTCTTTCGCCCGGCCGCATCGTACGTATCGGTAATTGTCACGATTGGATTGTTCGCGGAGTCAATCTCGACCTGTTGGGTAATCCGATTAAGCGCGTCAAAGGTCAGGGCTCTCGTTCCACCCATTCCAAGCGCCAAGGTCGTTAAGCGGCTATCGACATCGTAGGTGCACGTGTAAACGCGGCTCTTTGGATTGTTTTGGGTCTTGAGCCGGTTCAAGGCATCGTAGGTGTAAGTATGTCGCCCTCCGCTCGGGTCAATCATGAGGGATCGGTTTCCAAGAGAATCGTACTGGTATGTAACCTTTTGGCCCGAAGGGAGTGCGACCTCCGAAAGTTCGTTTCGAACCGTGTACGAGTACGCGGTCGTTCCGCCCGGGTCGATCATTTGAGATCGGTTCCCCACGGCGTCATAAGATAGGGAGAAGAAGGTCCCGTCGCCGTAGCTCGTTTGCGTCAGGCGATCCATGGTGTCGTAGGTCATGGTCTTTGTCCAGCCGTTCGCATCGAGGAGAACGGTTGGGTTACCATCCGCATCGTATGTGGTGGTCGCGACATATCCAATTTCATTAGAGATTGTCTTTCGGCGACCTGCCGAGTCGTAGGTCATGCTGACAAAGTTCCCAAGTGCATTCTCAGTCGAAAGGAGTTGACCTGCGACGTCGTACGCATTCGTGGTTGTGAACCCCTTTGCGTCTATTTGAGCAGCGATTCGGTTCGAACTCGACTCGTAAGTCGTCGTCGACACGCGCCCGAGGGGATCTTGAGTCGTGACTGTTAGCGCGTTTGCGTTGTATGTGTAACTGGTCCTGTTGCTGAGGGCATCGATCGATGCCGTTACCTGGTTGGCGGAGTCGTAGACTGTTGTATGGATAAATCCTAGACTCGATACCGAGGCTGTGTGCCTACCGATCGCATCAAAGGTTTGCGTCAAGTAGTTCCCTAGGGCCTCTTGCGTCGCAATGGAATCTCGAGCATCGTAGATAGTCGTGGTTCGATTGCCCTGGGCGTTTTGAACTACATTCTTACGCCCCGAAGCATCGTAGCCATAACTGGTGAAGTACCCGAGAGCGTCTTGCACCGCAACTTTTTGTTTGGCCGCGTTGTAAGCAGTCGTCGTAATTCGCCCAAGTGGATCGGTCTTCGCCGTCTCATACCCCATGCTGTCGAAGGTCTGGGTCCACACATTTCCGAGGCTATCCTGCGCGGTAAGAACATTCGAAAAACGCCCATAGGTTAGAGTGGTCCGATGGCCTAGCGGGGTGACTTTAACTGTCGGGAGGCACGAGTCGTAAACGGTTCTCGACATTTCGCCGGCGGCGTTCGTGATGGAAACAATATTGTCGGCGGCATCATAGCCGTAGCTCGTCGTGCGCCCTAGGGGATCGGTCGTAGTAACCTTTCTATTGAGCGAATCGAACGTCTGAGTAGTCACGCTTGAATCGGATGCCATTATGCTTGCAACGCATCCGTTCGAGTCGAAGTTGTAGGTCGTGACGAGGCCGCGCGAATCGGTAACCGACGTCCGCTGGCCGAAGGAGTCGTAGGAATAGCTAGTGCGTCTGCCCAATGGATCAACGCTCGCTGTCATGTTTCGCGAGCTGTCGTACACCATCGATGAAATGTAACCGAGAGCGTTGGTAATAGTGGTCAGATTTCCGCTTGAATCGTATTGGTAAGTCGTGATGTTATTTAGCGGATCGGCTGATGTGAGGATATTGCCGTGGCTGTCGAAAGTGTAACTTGACCGTGTCCCTGATGGTACGGTCTCCTGCACCTCGAACTGGTTGGCATTGTAGGCATATGTGCTAAGGTAGCCCTCTGGATGGAAGACGCTAATGATTTGCCCTGAATTGTTGAGAGTGTAGGTCGTGACACCGCCGGACGGAGACGTTTCCGTCGAACCGTTGAACCCCGGCGCAACTGAGGAGCCATACGCGTACGTGGTAATTGCAGACCCCATGGCCATGGTGACCACTTTGCCTCCACCGTCGAAGGTGTATTGGGTGGCAAAACCTCGAGGATCGGTCACCTGGGAAACCAGCGTGGCGCCCCCAAACGTGGCATATTTAAACCCGGTCTGGCAACCTAAGGGACTTGTAAAGGTTGTCGCTTGGCGGTTCGTGTCGTATTGGAACGTCCAAAATCGTCCACCCCAGTCCTGTATCGAACTGAGGAGCGAAGTTGGGGAGCTTGACGAATAAGTAAACGTAACCTGTCGCCCATCAGGAACTTGAATTGTCTTTACGTAGTTCGCCTCGCCTGCTGTCCCATAGCTGAAAGTATGCGCAGCCCCGGCAGGAGAAACTACTCGCGAGAGGTAGTAATTACCCGAAATGTTCTTGCCATATTCGATGAGGCATCCATCGGGCATCCGTTCTTGATATTTCGAACCATCCCAAACAATTGTCGTCGGAGTATAGGTTTTGGTGTTGGGAGAGTAGAAGGTGTTTCCTCCGACAGTCGCACCTTGGTCGAATGAGTACCCTCGCATGTTGCCCCGACGAAGAGTGATCGACGCGTCGTTTGGGACAATGTATGCGTTAACACTGCACGATCGATTCTTTCCGAATACGCCGTCATTTGTACTGTCCGTGGCATAGAAGAATTCGATGGATAAGTTGAGGCCCTTGCACAGAAGCTCAATTTCAGGATCCATCCGTAGTTCGCCGGTTCCGGGCGCAGGAATCGGTCGATAGGGATGTTCGCAGATTGGGTCGCTGCTCGACCCTTGACTTTGCCCTGACGTGCGCATGGACTGATCGTTCAACATTGGTTTCACCTAAAGAGTTGGGCACAGAGGAGCAAAGCCCATGTCACTAGACCAGGGAATGTATCCGTCTTTCGTCCAAACGTAGTGGGCGCCACTATCGGCGCAGAACGGCTGCGGATCTAGGCAGTCGCATGTACCTTGCGGACAAATGCAACCTGAACCTTGTCCACTTCCAGTAGGGAAGTAAATATTCCTTCTCCAGTCATTGTTACTGTGGCAATACTTAATCGGCAAAATGCCACCAACATAGCCACATCCTCCACCAGGCATGTTAGCTCTCCTCCATTGCGCTTCGCAGCGCCTGAATCGCCAGCACGGCGTAGTGGCCTTTCCCTTCTGGCAGGCCGCCAAGGTATTGCTCAAGTTCTTGAGGTTCCAGCAGTTTCATGTTTTCCAATTTTCTCCCCGCGGATAATTCGCAAAGTGCGCTGGAGCATCCGATGGAGCTTGGACAGCCATTTGTATCGTAGGTCGCCTTTAGGATGGTATCACCATCCACCCTTAACCAGATTCGTACAAAGGGACCGTCTCCCGGTACTCCTGCTACACCGAGCCGATTAGCGTCTACCATCACCCCTCGGTTACGGGGTCTGGCTACATGGTCTTGAACCCGATCCGAGAAAACCATCGACGTGTTCGGCTCCTGGTAAAAGTACTGTACGACACTTTTGTCCAAATTTGCTGTGTCTATAAATAATTAGACATAAAAAACTAAGAAACGTAGGCTCCTAGGTTCAAATGAGAGACAACTTTCTCATTGCTTCATCGAAGATGTCGCAGCCAAATAGTGCATGCGAGCTTGGAAGGAATCCGCCATAGTACTGCTTCAGCTTCCCGATAAGTGCAAGATCACTGGATGAAACTAACTCAGATACTTCGCTTCGGTCTCTGGTTTCGAAACTTTTGCTTCCTGCATGATGCACGAATGTATCCAAGGCTACAACCAGCCGATAACCGAGATTTCTCAGTCGCCAAGAGAATTCGAGATCGTCGGCTCCTAAGAATAGGTTTTCGTCGAAAAGTCCTACAGAATTAAGGATTTTCCGGGAGGTCATGAAGCACATACCCATAATGAGCTTCGTCTCCACGATTTTTGCGTTGTAGTACAGTTTCACTACAGAACTAAGCTCTGAGATGGGAACACCCGGCTGCACGTAATGTCCGACGAACTGAGCTCCTCCGATATTGTCCGATACCGGCCCTACAACACCGACGCCTTCGGATAGCCTCGATCGTAAACCTTCAAGCCATCCAGGGCTCACCTCGGTGTCCGGATTGAGTAGCGTGAGGTATTCGCCCTTACTTGCGAGCATCCCGACGTTGGCGGCTTTGGCGTAGCCAAGGTTCTTGTATAGTTTTGTTGAGGCGGAGGACCGTCAAGGGCTAACAGCCATCTGGACT
>CAMFIS010000160.1 GCA_945952345.1 uncultured Fimbriimonas sp. | reverse complement strand
GCGCAATACTGAGCGACCATGGCGACAAGGGGCTGAGTGGCTTGTCGAGAATGCGACCGCCCTTCTTCGCCAACCTCCGACCCAAGGTTGCCATGAGAAAAACAAAGGCGATCGATTGAATCGTGACCATGGCAATCGACCACCAATTCGCGCTTTGTCCGGTCGAAGTCGCAGAGACAACGGCCAGAACCATCATCGCAAGGATGTCGTCAATAACCGCCGCACCGAGGATGACTTGGCTGTAGGTCTTGTCGATCACTCCGAGTTCCTGCAAAACCTTGGCTGTGATCCCGGCGCTGGTGGCAATGAATGCCGAAGCCACGAAGGCAGATTGACTATTGGTGAAGCCTGAGAAGTGGGCCCAAGCGAACCCGGCGACGAAGGGGAAAATCACGCCAAGGATAGCAACAACAAAAGCTTCTCGACCGACTTTGCCTATCTTCTCAAATGGCGTCTCTAGACCGACAGAAAAGAGCAGAAACGCCGCCCCAAGCTCGCCGAGAACCGTGAGGATCTCGCGACTGTAATCGGGAATGAGTCCTAGCGCTGACTTGCCGATGACGATTCCTCCGACGATTTGCCCGACTACCGAAGGCATCCGAAGACGCATGGCGATCTCGCCACCAATGATGGCCGCGACAAACGCAATGACGATAGCGGTGAACACCGCGCCAGAATCCATCGAACCCGTAATAGTCTCCGCTTCCGGACCCACCGGGGTTTTAGCCAGCAAAAGTAACAGGGTCCGTAATGGGTTGGTTAAGGAGGAGTTAACGTTCCTTTAAGGGCAAGTTAACCGCCTGTTAAGGGCCAACTTTGGCCCATACACTGATTGACGAGACTTATGGGGAGCCTCTTGGCCAAACCCCAATTGGTGTACTAATGAGAAAGGCATTCACGCTCATCGAGCTCCTCGTGGTTATCGCAATCATCGCGATTCTGGCCGCCATCCTCTTCCCGGTCTTTGCCCAGGCGAAGGCAGCGGCGAAGAAGTCGGCTGACCTCAGCAACCTTAAGCAAATCGGTACCGGTACGATGCTCTACATCGCCGACTATGACGATATGCTGTACGCCCACCGCTTCAACTGTAAGGACAGCGGCGGCAACTTCATCACTTGCCCACAGTACGTTGGCGACCCGGCAGCAGCAAACTTCAGCGGCGGATCGGAGCAGCGATACTACTGGATCTTCATGCTTCAACCGTACATGAAGAACAAGCAACTATTCCGCAGCCCCCTGCAGACGGACGCTTTCGCAGCTGCTGAAGGCCCTGTTCTGACTTGTACCGGCGCAGGTTGTAAGGGTACGAACTATGGCGGACAAAACAGCTATGGCCACAACGATGCATGGCTCAGCCCGGCTGATCCATTCGATCCGTCCGGACAAGGTCTCGGCCGAGCCATCAGCGGAACGTCGATCAACAACCCAGCTGGCGTTATCATGATCACGGACGCCCGATACTACGGCGCGGTACCGGACATCATGAACGAATCCGGCAAGCTGGACCTCACCCGATTCACGGGTACTGAACTGGCTGATACGCAAACCTACGTCAACAACCAAGGCGCCCAGTACAAGTACTACTGGAAGAACATTGGTGGCGCGAACTGGAGCTACACGGGTGGCGAATCCGGACCGCTCGCAACTGGCGCTGGTACGGCCAAAGCCTACGCCCTTGGTAAGGCTTTCGCTTCCGGCACGTTGAACGTTCAGTTCGCAGACGGCCACGCAAAGGCAACCAACTACGACAAGGTCATCGGCGACATCTGTCTCTGGGCAGCAACTGGTATCTCCGCTTGCGGCGGCTAGTTCTAGAAACAGTCGAATCCTTGGGCCGCTCCTGCTGGAGTGGCCCTTCTTGTGTTACCCGGCAAAATTACTGATCTGGCGTAGGGTTGCCAGCCATGATAGAATAGACGCGCCGTGCTCAGCCTTGCTCTCGTCCTCGCCAACCTGCACGTCGCCGAACCCGCGCAACATCCCGCCGTCGAGCATCGTGGCAAGCTAGGTACTTGGTACTGGAGCGTGCCCACTAGTGGCGTAAATATCGACGAAGATGAAGACGAGAAAGTACCCGTTCTCGAAAAGCCTGGAGGACGTTACCGGCCAACCGCCAACTACCTCCGATCGTTCCCACCCATCATCCGAACATCGGGTCTAACCAGCGTTCAAGTTAATGTCGACTCACAAGGTCGAAACATTGTCGGCGATGCCGCTAACGAACCGTCGATGATGGTCGATCCGAATGACAAGACCCACCTTATCGTCGGCTGGCGTCAATTCGACAGTGTTACTTCCAATTTCCGCCAAGCTGGCAACGGATATTCGCTGAATGGTGGCCTCAGTTGGAATTATCACGACGTTTTCACTCGCGGCACCTTCCGCAGCGACCCGGTACTGGTTCCCGATTCTTCGGGTTTGGCTTACTATAACAGCCTCCAACAAACCTTCTTCACGGACATCTTTACGTCCTCCAACGCTGGGATCAATTGGACCCTCGTTGGACCCGCCACGGGTGGCGACAAGCAGTGGATGACATGCGATCCGACTGCCGGACCAGGTCACGGTTTTCTATACCAACTGTGGAGTACGGCAGGCAACAACTATAACGGACGCCAGTTCAGCCGATCGACCAACGGCGGAACTTCCTGGATGAATCCAATCAACATCCCCAGTTCACCGATCTGGGGAACGATGGACGTGGCCTCGACCGGCGCTGTGTACCTATGCGGTCTCACAAGCTCCAACTTCCACTTCGTGAGGTCCTCAAACGCACAGAACTCATCCGTAACTCCTACGTTTGATCGTTCCGTTGCCGTGAACCTGGGCGGGGCAATAGTCTATGGTCCAGCGGTAAACCCCGAGGGGCTCATGGGGCAAGCATGGATCGCGACCGATCGATCCAGCGGTTTGTTTGCGGGCAACATCTATATGCTTTGCTCGGTAGGTCTCGACACAACCAATCCTGGTGTTGTCCGCTTCGTTCGCAGCACCGATGGAGGCTTGACCTGGAGCGCGCCCCAGACGTTGAACACCGACCCTGCGGGAGTCGGGACCACCCACTGGTTTGGCACGATGGCGGTCGCGCCAAGTGGACGAATCGACGTGGTTTGGTACGACAATCGAGCGAATCCGGCTTCGAACAACTCGGCTCTCTTCGGTTGCTCATCGTACGACGGCGGCGTGACGTGGTCTCCAAATGTCCAGATGTCGCCGTATTTCAATCCCAACATTGGTTATCCTCAGCAGAATAAGATGGGCGACTATATGCAGCTCGTCGCCGACACGCAAGGATCGGGACTCGCCTATGCCGCTACGTTTAACGGCGAGGAAGACATCTGGTTTTTGCGGATCCCGGATCAGATTCTGATGCCTACCAATGCCACATCGGCCACGTTGAGCCCAGGCAAATTAGCCAGCGGAAGCTATAAGGATCTGTGGACAGCAGAAGGCTCTCAACTCGTTTTCAAGTCTGCGTACGACCCACAAAGTGGTGGAGTCGCCGGTGTCGACGCAACTTACACGCTGCCCGTCAGCGATGTCGGCGGCTTGTCGGTGAAGGTCCGAGCGACGACATCGGTGGCGACTACCGCCACCGCATACTTATGGAATTGGAAAACGCAAAACTGGGAGCGTAAGCAGTCGATGGCGTGGCCCGGTGGCACCGCGAACGACGCGACGTTTTCCTTCGGCTCGGGCGTCGATCAAGAAGTGTACTGGAATCGGAATGTTCGATGCATGATTCGGTTTACATCTGCGACCCTCCAACCGACCGCGTTCACGACTCAGGTGGACCTCATGCAGCTCTTGTTTGGTTAGTCTGACAGTTCCTTAGAAAGCGCTAGTGAATTGAGAGTCTTTGCGCTGTGAGGCGACGGATTTGCCGTCGTTGCCAACCATGTGGAATTCACCTAGTTTTGGCACCGTGTCTACTCCCGATACAATTCGCCGTCGATGTACTTCAATCCCGAATCGCAGATGATCGTCACGACCCGATGTCCTGGTCCTAGGTCTTTGGCAATCTTGAGGGCGGCGGCTACATTCGCCCCCGATGAAGTGCCGCCAAAGAGACCTTCCTTTTTGGCGAGCAAGCGCGCGGTCGCTATGGCTTCGGCGTCCGATATGGGATACGTTCCGTCGCAAAGATCCAGACGAAAGGTACCGGGAACGAAGCCAGCGCCCATGCCTTCCAAGCGGTGGCCACCCGTCGGCTGTAACCCTGCGATCGGCTGGGAATTCTCGGGTTCGACGGCATAGCAAGACACCAGCGGCAATTGTTCTTTGAGGTACTCCGCATTTCCCGAGAAGCTTCCACCCGTTCCAACTCCAGTCACGAAGGCATCGACTCGACCTTGTAATGCACCAAGAATTTCTTTCGCCATCGCATGGTAGGCGCGGCGATTATCGACATTATTAAACTGATCCGTGAAGAAGGTGCCGGGAACTTCAGTGAGCTGTTGGACTCTATCGCAGCATCGTGTGATGAGTTCTTTCGTGATCTTCTTGTTTTCGCTCGGGATGATCTCCACCGTCGCACCGAACAATCTCATGGTTTGAAGCTTTGCCTCGGAAAAGGCATCGGACGAGACGAAATGGGCTTTGTAACCTCTCGATGCGCACACCATCGCAAGAGAGCTGCCGGTGCTGCCGCCGGTGTAATCGAGGACAATTCCGCCTGGTTCGAGCAGACCGATGGATTCCGCCCCCATGATCATCGCCAGCGCCATTCGATCCTTCATGCTGCCGGTTGGGTTTGCGCCCTCCCATTTGACCCACACTTCTGCACTGTCCGCGTCGGGCAAGCGTTTGAGCTGAATCAGCGGGGTGTTGCCGATGGCCGAGATCATGCCGCCATGTTACCTATGAGAGAGTTAAAATTGGTCCGAGGACCATATACTGGCAATATCCAATAGGTTTTGAGGGTCCCAGGTATTTCAGCTGTCAACAACATGATCGTGAACTAATATGACTCTTGCAACGTTGAGATCACCAATGAGGCACCTGGCTATCGCGATATTTCTCTTGATCTCGACGACTGCATTTGCGCAGCACCCTAATGCTTTCGTAGTGCACTGCCCATCGAAGGCGAGCCATCAAGAGTTCCTTCGACTGTATCTGCTTGGCGATCATCTTTTTGCGACCAAGCCTAAAATGCCGGTGACCGTTGAAAGCGATCAGGGGGACGTTGTAGTTTGTATCCCGAATCTCGGTTGGGGGGTGTATTCGAAAGATTCTATTCTTACCTCCCAAGTTCGACTCATGCGGGAACTCACATCCCTGGCCGAACAAACGAAGCCTGGCACCTTGCTCGCATTCGATCGTATCTCGGACTGGGCAAAACAAACGCTTCAAGACCGCGTTCATGATTCCGATCCGACTGTCGATCTACCGACTCAAGGGTGTTTCGAAATAACTCGCGCCAGCGGGTATCGATTCAACACTTCTAACAGATCGTTCTCATCGACATCCTACGGCAATCCTTTTGGCGACGACGCTGCGAAAGAGAAGGAATTCAACCTGGAACTCAACCGTGGTGGTGCAGTCGTCGTTCGCACCAAAGAGCAAGCAGCCACCGAGCCAAGTCTTCCGATGGAAGGAATTCGGTATTCCGGCGACAGGATGGCCGAACGACTCGCGATTGACCGACGAGTTTCCGAATTCTTCCAAATTTGGCATGCCACACAAATGGAAACCCTTGAGGAACGAATTGCAAAAGCCATGTGGACGACTGCCGAACTTGACCGATGGAAGACTCTTCGTTTAATTAAGACTGTCGACGACCTACAACGTGTCAGCCCGAACGACTACCAGGTGTATCACGATCAATTAAGACTCTACAGCATCGACTCCGATCCATCCGCATCCATCCGATTTACGACTCGGTTAGTTGTTAAAATTGGTCGCCGGGATGGCAGCAAACCGTTTGTGTTCACTCTTGGTCAGTAGCCGGTTATTTTCTTGTTAGGCCTCAGATAATGTGACTTATAATGCTTCCTATGGGAATGGGTGCGCTGGTCGTTCTTCTTTCGTCGATTCAACAGCAGGGTTATAAGGAGCGGTCTCCGAATTGCCTCATCTACGCCGCCCAAGGAATCACCCAAAGCGAATCCTACAACCTCCAGAAGTACGGCCGCGAGCTTTACAACTCTATGCCTGCGACCGAAAATCTTCTCGAAGACAAGCATGGCAATCTCGTCATCAAAGTAAAAGGGGCTGGCTATGTCTTCGTCTCGCGCGATTCCGAGATCATGCGCCCCGTGTTGCTTCACCGGGAACTTGCCGCGCTTTGCCAGAAAGTCGGGCCGCGGGAACTTAATACCTTTTCCCAACTGAGCCCAATTGGCGCCCAGTCGCTCCAAGCGATGTTCAAAGCCCAGCATTCGAAATACAATTTGACGAACGACACTGCCTTCGCGGTTAGTTGCGATTTCGGCTGCGATGTTCGAATCGACGATACGAGCTTTCGAAAGGCCGTGGGGCCCTCTTCCCCCGATGGTCCGGAGACTGTGAGCAGAAGAGACTTCATCGGAACCCTAGCTCAGCGGGGACTGAAGCCGGTTGATGTGGTGAATGAAGCGACCCAGTCCATGGCCGATCCCATCGCTCAATGTCAAACCGTCATCTCTAGAGCTCTATCCCGTGCGGACCGTCTTGAACTCGAGCGGCGAGGAATTGAGGCATTCGATGCTTGGTCTCGCAACACGCTGCGTGCAGTCGATGACCAGGTCTACGGGGCGTTGCTGAACCGCCCGGAATGGAGCAATAATTTTCGGCCCCGCACGGCCCACACTGCATCTGAGTTGCGCCAAATGGACCCTTCCTATTTCGACAATCTCGATCGGGAAATTCGCGCGAATTTCATGACGTTTGGATTCAAAAGCGAGGATGAAGCTTCCGCGAGTTTAGCGAAATCGAATGTCGACTTCCACTTTAGTTTCACGGTCAGCTTTGGAGTTCAGGGCAGGCAAACCCTCGTCAAAGTCAACGTTCCGTAACCTGGATTGCGAAGCTCGTGTTAAGAGGCGAGATGTTCAGGAGGCTGCCTGGTAATCTTGCCATGTGACTTCCCTGCTCGCCCTCTCTCTCCTCGGACTCACGCAACAGAATCAAGGCTCGCGCATCGGCATGAATCCACCGAAGCTGGTGGTCCTGTTCTCGATCGACCAATTCCGAGGCGACTACGTCGAGCGATTCGCACCGTACTTCCTGCCTGCCAAATCGGGCGGCAAAGTGGGCGGCTTCAAGTTCTTGATGGAAACGGGCGCGCACTTTCGTAACGCCATGCACAACCACCTTCCGACGGCCACGGGACCAGGTCATGCGACCCTAATGACCGGCTCGGAGCCGGCCTACAACGGAATTCCAGGCAACGACTGGTTCGACCGCAAGACGGGCAAGTCCACTTACGTCGTCGCTGATCCAACCGTCACAACCGTCGGGGGCACAAGCGGTCCGATGAGTCCGCGCAACCTGACGGTTACCACGGTTGGGGACGAGCTGAAGATGGCCACCAACGGAAAGTCGAAAGTCGTGGGTGTCGCGGTCAAGGACCGAGCCTCCATCCTGATGGCTGGTCACGCAGCCGACACCGTCATCTGGTGGGACAGTGGCACGGGCAACTGGGTGACGAGCTCCTGGTATGCACCGAACCAAAAACTGCCGAAGTGGGTATCGGATTACGACGCCGAGCGTCCGTGGGACAAGGTGGCAGGAAAAACCTGGGAGCCGCTCCTTGGAGACGACGTTTACAGTGTTTCGCGAAAAGCTCCGGCCGAGAAACCCTCGCCGAACAGCCATCCATTCTCACATGCCATGAACATCAAAGCCGATAAGGGACTTTGGGGGAGCATGATCACCAGCCAATACGGCAACGAGCTTTCTTTCGAAGCCGCAACTCGAGCATTAGACAATGAGCAATTGGGCCAGCATGATGTGCCCGACGTGCTCGTGGTGAACCTTTCAACCAACGACTACGTCGGCCACCAATACGGTCCCAACAGCCCAGAAGTGATGGACATCACCATCCGCACCGATCGACTTTTGAGCGAATTTCTGAACCACCTTCAGTCAAAGATTCCAGGCGGTCTAGATAACTGTGCCATCGTCGTCACCGGAGACCATGGCGTCGTCCCCATCGTCGAAGAATCGAACGGGGTCTACAAAACCGGTGTCCAGCGTGGACTCTACAAGGCGGTCACCGAAGCAGTTGCGAAGGAATTGAACGCAAAGTACGGCACCGGACTCTGGCTTCAAGGTTCCGGACTCTACGAGCAGAACCTGTACCTCAATCGCCAATTGGTAGCTACGAAGAAGCTAACTATGGCCGAGGTTGAGCAAACTGCGGCGGAGGCCGCGGCTTCGGTTAATGGCGTCTTTGGCGCATACACCAGAACACAGATCATGAATAATGGCCTGCCGAGCTATCCTTTCCGAGATCGAATCTTGAACGGATTCAATACCAAGTTGGGCGGCGATGTGTTCGTTCTCGAAGGACCGGGAATGTACAACGACGATGGCTTAGGCACGGGTACCGGTCATGGCACGGTTTGGGACTACGACGCCCACGTGCCGATCATCTTCCGAGCGCGTGGCATTAAGCCTGGCAACTACCTCAATCGTGTCCACACTTCGGACATCGCCCCAACCATCTGCCGTCTCCTTGGCATCGAGTCGCCGACCGGCAACGTTGGTGTGCCGCTGGTGGATTC
>CAMFIS010000159.1 GCA_945952345.1 uncultured Fimbriimonas sp. | reverse complement strand
GTCTTGCCCGCATCTTCCGAAACGTACAAGTACGGTCGGAAGTCATTGCTTCGGTGGCCGTCGACACAAACGTAGAGTCGATCCTTGTTCCAGTGCGACCATGTGACACGGCTGACCCAGAGCCCGGAAGGCAGGCCCGGAAGCCGTGAGGTCACGTCTTCCCAAGTGGTACCGCCATCGTTCGTAATGTTCACCAGGCCATCGTCGGTGCCGCAGGCAATTCTGCCCTTGACCATCGGCGATTCGTCGATTGTGACGATGGTGCAATGGTTCTCTGCGCCGGTGTCTTCCGGATTCACGCTCACTCGCTTTGCGATCTCGATTCGCTTGATCTTCCACGGATTCATGGTGGTGAGGTCCGGCGAGATCGGCTTCCAAGTGTCGCCCCGATTGGTCGACATCATGAGGAATTGCGAGCCCATGTAGATGGTTTTGTTGTCGTGAGGGCTAATGTGAATCGGCGTGTTCCAGTTAAACCGCATCGTCTGGCCGGAAACATTGGGCCGCATAGGCCGAGTTTCCCCGGTCTTACGGTTAGTTCGCTGTGCCGCGCCGCCTTGGCTTTCGCTATACACATATTCGGAATCGACGTGATCAGCTTCAGCATAGAATCCGTCACCGCCGTTTAGGTTGATAGCATCAAAAGCGCCTACATAGCCGCGCGAATGCTGAGTGGGCAAGGCCCACGCGCCGTTATCCTGGAGGCCGCCAAATACCCAGTAGGGAAGTTGCCCGTCGTAAGACACGGCGTAGAATTGGCCGATAGGCAGGTTCGTGTGGTGCTGCCACATAATGCCGCCATCGCGCGATTGGTACAGTCCACCGTCGCATCCGGTGATGATGTGGTTTGAATCCTTCGGATCGATCCACATGGCGTGGTGGTCAGCGTGAATCGTGTTCGGAGCCAAGCTCTTCCAGTTCTTGCCGCCGTCTTCGGTCACCAGCAGGTTCAAGCCACCAATGTAGATTTTCTTGACATTGTTGGGATCGATGTGCGGGTTGGAGAAGTAGAAGGGCCGCGGGTTCAACTGTCGGACGAACGTCCAAGTCTCACCTCGGTCGTAGCTCATAAACATGCCGCCACCGTTCATCTGCGATCCGTTCGGAACGGTCATTCGAGGGTCGGGGGCGGGAGTTTTCTTCTGTTCCGGTTTCTTTTGCTCTGGCTTCTTGGCGTCTTGCTTGGCTGCGGCTCCGCCTCCTTGCATGGCGTAAAGCTCGGCTACGTCGATATCCTTGCCTTTCTTCTTGTCTTTGTCCTTGTCTTCGTCGACGCCGTTGTTGATGCCGCGAGCCTTATCTCGCTCCATGTCTTGCTGTCGCTCTTCTTCCTCATCGTCCGAATTGCTGACTCGAACCGGAGCGCCGGGCACGCGGTACTCGACCGTCGCCAGCAAGATTCGAGGATCCTTCGCGTAGATGCTGATGGCAGATCGGCCCGTGTCCCCCGTTGGCAAACCGTTCTTGAGCTGATGCCACGTTGCGCCGCCGTCGGTCGATTTGAACATTCCGGACTCCATGCCTCCGCTCTGGAAAAGCCAAGCGAATCGAAGGCGGTCCCAGGTGCAGGCATACAGAATGTTGGAGTTGGTGGGGTCCATCTCGATGTCGACCACGCCAGCCCGTTCACCTTTCGTGAACACGAGCTTCCAGGTCTTGCCGCCGTCGATCGACTTGTAGATGCCGCGCTCTTCGCTTCTTCCCCACAATCGGCCCAGGGCCGCTACGTACACGATGTTCGGATTCTTAGGGTCGACCACGATCTTTCCGATGTGCCGAGTCTCGGTCAAGCCGATATGCTTCCACGACTTTCCGCCGTCGCTGGACTTATAAACTCCGTCGCCCCATGCGGCCGAGTTTCGGCTGGACTGTTCTCCCGTGCCGAGGTAAATGACTTTAGGATCGGACTTACAGAGGCCGATCGCGCCCATGCTCACGCTTCCGCCGTAGTCGAAAACGCAGTCGAACGTGGTGCCGCCGTTCGTCGTCTTCCACAACCCGCCCGAAGCGCTGGCGACGTAGAACACGTTGGAGTTTGACTCCTGAACGGCAATGTCCATGATGCGCCCACCCATGTTGGTGGGGCCGAGTTGACGAGGCTGAAGCTTGGAGAGAATGTCCGCGAGAGGACCTTCGCTCATGACTGGATAGACTTTTTCTCCGGTAGAAAATTGCCCGAAAGCGCTACCGGCAATGAGTGCAAATGCGATTGTGAATTGTTTCTTCACGATTAGGCGATGTTTACCCTTAACACAAATGACTTTTGTAATTCGTCTTGAACTTGACGACCAATTTTTTGCGCTACCCTAAAAATGAGCGTCACAAATCTCGACAATTGAATCTTGAGAGGAAGTCTTTCTAGATGAGCTTTAACTGGTCTCTTTTGTTTTCGCCCGCGTCTCTGCTGTTGGGACTCGGTCTCGGATGTATCGGGTTTGTTGTTTATGACAAGAAGTTTTCGAAGTCGGGTGGCAGCATCGACGCGACTGCGGCCGAGGCATTGGCGAACCTTCAATCCGAGCTCGATGCCAAGAACGAGGAGTTCGCTAAAGCTGCCGAGGTCCATGCCTATGCCCGAACGTTGGAGGAGAAGATTCAGCAGCTCGAGAGCACGAGCGAATCTGCTGATTCCGAGCTTCGAGTGAAGGTCCTCGAAAAGCAGCTGTCGGAGAAGGCCGACCTCGAGTCGCGCCTCGCGGTTGCGCTTCAAGAAGCAGAGGATTACAAGGCGAAGGCCGAAATGTACGACCGAGTGATGGGTGGCAAAACCGCCGACACTGTGGCAGCTCCCGCACCCGAGCCGTTGGCCGAAGAGACCAAGGAGCCAGAAGTCGCTGAGGTCGTGGCCGAAGAGGAGCCGGCCGAAGAGAAGGTGGCCGAGCCCCCAGTTTCCCCGGCAGCGGAAGAAGAAGTTACCGACGAAGCGATCGCGGCTGCATTGATGGCCGAGGTTCCGACCGAAACGGCAACGGAACCCGAACCGGAAGAAAAGCTCACGGCCGTTGCGAGCGCCGATACAGCCATCGAAATCAAGCTGGTCGAGAACAACGCCCCGACGGCGATTCCGTCTCCAGCTGGATCGGTCGCACCCGCAATGGATGAGCGACCTGCCCTCCGCGTCGAGTCCGCCATCGATCCGATCACCGATGTCAAGGATCCGCTCGAGAAGATCGAGGGTATTGGCCAAATTTACCAAGTTAAGCTTTATGAAGCTGGCATCAAGACGTTCGCCCAATTAGCTGCGTCTTCGCCAAGTCGAATCACAGAAATTATCGAGCCTCAGAACTGGCAACAAATCGACGTCATGAAGTGGCGACGAGAGGCGGCTCTGTACGCGTCTGGTGAGAAGGAGTAATTTCGTCATGGCTGGCAAGAAAACGCATTTGATTGCGAGCGTTGCAGGCGCAATCTGCATCCTCGGCTCGCTCGGCATGGCCTACGATTCGAATCCGAAGACGTCGGAGGCAGTCGGTAAAGCGTCGGCATCCAAGGGTGAGAAGGACCTTGTGATTACGAGTCCTAAAGACGCTTCGGAGTACGGAGTTGGAACCTACCGAGTTGAGGGCCTCGTGCCCAAGGGCGCGACGGTCACGCTCTACCTCGACCGAACCGAGCTCAAGCATTTCGAGGCGAACCCTGAGGACGGCACTTATCTCGAAGAAATCGCAGTCAAAGAACCCGGTCACCACACCATCGTCGCCGACTATAAGGACTCGAAAGGACAGCGCGTACTGCGCAAGCTAGAGTTTAAGGCTACGGAAAAGAAGAACGAGGAAGCCACCGCGGACATCAATGCTCCCGACGAGACGCCCAAGAAGGAAGTCGTCGCGACGAACGATGAACCCGCGAAGAACGAGGAACCGGCCAAGAATGAAGATCCGGCCAAAGCTTTTACCAATTCCTCAAATTCAGAACCGACCTTTGCTGAGCCTCACGATAAGCCAGCCAAGCCGCTGAACGATCTGCCCGAGAATCCGGGCGATCCAAATGGCGCTTCGGCCCGGCGAAACAATGGCATGGAGAAGGCCCCTGCGGCAAAGGCGACGCCGGTGAAGAAGGTACCCGCCAAGGTTGGCTTTGTAATCAGCAGCCATTCCGACCGAAACGTGGTCCCTCACGGGGTGATCAACATCGGTGGCAAAGGAACTCCTGGTCAGAAGGTGCTCCTGCTCATCGACAACAAACCGTCGATGAAAGGCACGGTCAAGCCCGATGGCCGGTGGAAATTCCCGGTCAAGATTGCCAAGCCGGGCTTCCGAACCATCACCGCAAAGAACCTGTCTACGAAGCAGGCCAAGACGATCAAGCTTAAAATCCGCTAGTCCAAGCAGACAATGCTCGCCCCTCGATCACTCGGGGGGCATTTTTTTTGCCTCCGGTACACTGGAGACATGGATTTTGCCCTGACGCAAGAGCACGAACTGATTCGTGAAATGGCCTACAAGTTCGGACAAAACGAGGTTCTTCCGGGCCTCGCCGAGCGTGATCGAGAGCATAAAAGCGACGCTTCGATGCTGGAGAAAATGGCCGAAGGCGGAATCATGGGAATGTCGATCCCTGCGAAGTACGGCGGCAGCGATACCGACTATATCTCGCTGGGAATTGCCTGCGAAGAACTGGAGCGAGCCGACTCCACTGCACGGGTCGTGATGTCGGTCCACTCGGGCTTGCACTCCCTCACACTGCTGCAGTGGGGCACCGAAGAGCAGAAGCAGCGCTGGCTGCCGGATTTGGCCAAAGGCAACCGATGGGGCGGGTTTGGCCTCACCGAACCGAATGCTGGCTCGGACGCGGCGAACCTGCGAACAACGGCGACGAAAGATGGCGACTCCTACATTCTCAATGGCGAGAAGACGTGGATTTCGCTGGCCGATTATGCTCACCAATTCTTGGTCATCACAAGGCTCACGAACACCGATGCCAAGGCGCCTTACGCCGCCTTCATAGTCGACCGAAATACGCCAGGATTCTCATCCAAAGCCATCAAGGGCAAGCTTGGCGTGCGGGCGGGCAACACTGGTCAAATCTTCTTTGAGAACATGCGGGTCCCGGCCGAGAACATGCTGGGCATGGAAGGCGATGGATTCAAGGTTGCCATGAGCGCACTGGACCACGGCCGCTACACCGTTGCTTCCGGGGCGGTTGGCATCATCACGGCCTGTCTCGACGCCTGCACGAAGTACGCCAACGAGCGCTCGGTGGGCGGAGAGGTCATCGGCAAGAAGCAGCTCGTGCAGCAGATGATCGCCTCGATGGTGAAGGGCCGGGAGATTGGCCGCCTGCTGTACTACAAGGTGGGCTGGATGAAAAACACCGGACAGCGGCACACCAAGGAGTGCTCGATGGCGAAGTGGGTGAACTGCGAAGCTGCCTTTGATGCCGCAAACAAAGCGGTCGAGATTCATGGCGCGTACGGCTACTGTGACGAATTCCCGGTGGAGCGGTACTTCCGCAACTCTCGCGGCGCGATGATCTACGAAGGAACCCATGAGATTCACACGATCATGCAAGCCGAGTACGAGCTGGGATACCGGGCTGACAAACCAATCAGCCGAGTCCTTCCGACTTGGCCAGTGGAATAATCAAGAACAAAAATGGCCCTGTCGATATTTCGACAGGGCCATTGTGTTATTGAAGTCCTTACGACTTGATCTTGGTTAACGTCATCGCGCCTTTGTCGGTCGTGATGGTGGCCGTGTCGCCGTCGACTTTGAGCTCGCCTTCTTGGGTTTTGCCCTTTTCGGCTTCGACTTGCTGCTTGACCATATCCTTAATCGCAGCCGGCAACTTGGAGTCGTCCAACTTGATTTCGGTCGTCGTCATCTTGACCTTAGTACCATCGATCTTGTAGGTGCCTTTGGAATCGGCGTGGATGGTAAGTCCGTTTCCGGTCATGTCCACGGTCTGGGTGAACGTGTCGCTGGAGAAGTCCATTACGATTTTTGCTGCCGGCGGCATACCCGGAGTTGAGGCATTCCACTTTCCGGCGAGGGGCGATTTTGCGCCGCACCCAGCAAGCAGCAACACGACTAACGGCGAGGCGTATGAAATTCGCATTCCTCTTTATACACTTTTGTCATAGATTCTGGTTGCGGTAATCCAACCAGGAATCAGGTTTTGGCCCGCGTCAGAGTGATCGGCGAAACCCCTTGTGAGCCTTCTGCGGGAGAGATCGTCAGCTTATCCCCATTAAGTTCGGCGTCCTGAGCGGAGGTGTGCTTTTCCATATCCGTGGGTGTTTTTTGCGACTTCATCGCATCAGGCAACTTCACGTCTGTAACCGTGAGCGTGAGTTGTTTTCCATCGAAAGTATAGGTTCCGCTTGTTTCCGTTCGAATCGCTTCTCCATTCACAATCACGGGCTTTTTGTCCATGATCTTCAGCGAGGTGGATTTGAAAGTCGTGTCCGTGAACTCCATGGTCGTGACCATGGCAGGAGATTTCAGCTCCCAGGTTCCCACCAGCGAAGGTTTACTGCACCCCGCAAGGAGCAGGAAGAGCGGAATTGCCAAGGCAAGAGTTTGCTTCATGATTGCTCTCTACACCCTACCCGGACCGGCAGTTCCTTAGCGCATCTGCAGGCTCGCCCAATACCCGGCTTCTTTTCCATTGAAGTGAGCCCAACCTGTTACATAGAGCGTTTTGCCCACTTTGGCAATGCCATCCACGCTTTCGAACTTCCAACCATTGGTCGAGGTTCCGGACCCGTGAAGCGCCATTTCGAGATAGGCAACTTTGCCGTCGGCAGACCAAATGGCGGCCTCATTGCCGAGGTAGCCGCCGATGTAGCTGCCGTCCCTCGTGACCACCTTGGCTACTGCGGTGTTGTAACCGAGGTCCATGAGTTTGACGAACTTGCCGTCTCGCCACATGGCGGCGGAAGTCTGTGAATTGTTTGTGACGCTACCGACGATGGTTTTGCCCTCGCGGTCGATGGCATACGCTGCTGAGTCCGTGTACTCCTCGGGGAGTGGGAGCTCCTGCGAGATTTGATTTCGAAACTCAAAAGCGCGAATGGTACTGTGATCGGTTTGTAATCCGGCCACGACTTTGCCGTTTCCGCTGAGGCAGGTGGGCGAGAAGATGTCGAATTTGACCGTCGATTCCTTGGTCCAAAGAAATCCTCGGATGCCCGGTCTTCCCTCAACTTGGCACGCAACTTCCTTTCCGGTATCGCTGACACCGTAGGCAAAGGATTGCGAATCGCCAATTTTTGCAATGCCAACGCCACGCCTCCAGATGTAAGCCGAACCCGCCTTGCCGACAATCGTGTTGCCGTCACCTGAGATGGCTTGGGCGTACTGGACGAGGTCATTCGGATTCGAGGAAGGGCGGAACCTTGCGATGTCGCCCCCGCGCCAGGTGAAAGGATTTCCTGGAGCGAACTGCCCAACCACTGTTTTTCCATCAGCCGAGATGGCGAGAGGGTGCGGCGCTGGCAGTCCGTTTACTTTTGGAATCTGGACCAGGTGGGCACGGACAAAAGTTGTGGTGGCTAAACAGGCAAGGGCAAAAACCATCTCAAGGCTCCTTCGAGTAGATTTTCGGCAAGATTCGTGCCGAACCTAGGTGAACCTGCCGGATACACTGTTAGGCGATGGATCGAAAGGCATTTTCTGAGGCAGCTTTAAGTTTGGGAATAGCCTTGTCCGACGAGCAGTTGGATGCCTTTACGGCATACGAAGACGCTTTATATAAGGCCAACGAAGTGATGAACCTCACCCGGGTTCAGAAAGAAGAATGCTGGATTCGGCACTTCATGGACTCGCTTTTGTTGGGCTCGGTGGTTGCGAGCATCAATACTCGGCCCCGGCTTTTAGATATTGGCACCGGCCCAGGGATTCCATCGTGGTGCTTGGCATGCGCCTTTCCGGCGTGGCTGGTGACGGGGTTGGATTCCAACGGCAAGATGCTCGGGTTCCTCAAGAATCAGAAGCTTCCGAACCTAAAGACGGATAGCCGCCGGATGGAAGAGACGGCGATGACCGAGATGTTCGAGATCGTGACCGGTCGGGCGGTTGCGCCCTTGAATATCCAGCTTGAGATATCGGCTCGGGCCTGCACGATCGGAGGCTACGTGATTCCGATGCGGACGCCGCAAGACGATCCGATGAAATCGGTGGCGGGTCGGCTCGGATTGGAACTGGTGGAGGTTCGCGAGATTCCGCTGACCCAGACAGACATCGTGCGCGCGTTTCCGATTTACAAGAAAGTGCGCGAGACCTCGCGTGACTATCCTCGCAAGTGGGCCGACATCAAGAAGAGGCCGCTGTGAATCTAGTTTCTGAGGCGGCCCGGCTCGCGGCTGAGTGGTCGTTTGCCCCAACCGAGGAGCTTCCCGGTGGGCATTGCTCGCATGTTTATGCCGATGCCAGTCGGGTGCTAAAGGTGCCGTACCAGGGCGAGGAAATGACCTCGGGATACTTGGCGATGGTGCGATTGAGCGGACCGTTCGCTCCCAAGATATTCGCTCACGACGAAGCCACTGGTTCGATGCTGATGGAACGTGCGACTCCTGGCACTCAGCTTCACGAAACGGTGTGCGATGACGATGAATTTGAAGTCTTCGAAGAGGTCGTTCATGCTTTTCGTCGCATGGATACCACCGGTCTGATGTCGATGCGCCAGTACTACCTCGACTCGAAAGATGCCCTTGTCGACTTCCTTTTGGACACCACGCCCGAAGAGGTCGCGCACCATGGCGGCCTGCGTCGCTCGAGCGCCTTGCGGCACGGCGACCGATGGACG
>CAMFIS010000158.1 GCA_945952345.1 uncultured Fimbriimonas sp. | reverse complement strand
GCAATATCGCGGTGAAGCCAGACCTGGTGCTCGGCGGTGGAAAGGTTAAGGCGATTCAGTCGCCGTTCCGCCTCCAAGACTATTGGCGAACCTTTATTCTCGTCTGCTTGGCCGTTCTCGGCCTCGAATGGTGGGTGTACGCGAGGAAGAGCTAGATGAGATTTACAACCCCGATCTACCTGCTTCTTCTCATCCCGATCGCGGTTGGGTTGTATTGGTCGTTTCGTCAGATTCAGGGCATGTCCAAACGCCGCAAGACACGGGCGATCATCATGCGCTCGCTCTTCGCGCTTTCGCTCGTTTTGGCTCTGGCCGGACCCGAAATCTATCGGGCGAATACGGGAACCTGCACCGTCTTCCTCGTTGACCGAAGCGACTCGGTGCGCGACAAAGACCGGAAGCGTCAAGAGACCTTTATCGACGATGCCTTGGGCAAAATGCCGGACTCCGATCAGGCCGCGATTATCGTCTTCGGAGGGACGTCCTCGATCGAGTCGGCACCGGGCGGAAAGCGAACCGTGCGCAAGATCGAATCGAGAGTCGAAGGTTCGATCACCGATATCGCCAGCGCTGTTCGACTCGCATCGGCTACGTTTCCGGAAGGAAAGGCCAAGCGAATCGTCCTCCTCACGGACGGAAACGAAACCCAAGGTGACCTCCGCGGCGCAGTGCAAGTTGCGGCCCTGGACAACATCAGCATCGACGTGATGCCGCTCGGACAGGCAGGCGATACTTCCGAAGTCATTCTCTCCTCGCTCGACGTCCCCGACGCTGGACACGAAGGTCAACCTTTCGATGTCAAGGTGAACATCGATGCTCACGGGATTCGTTCGGGCAAAGTACGCCTCGACCGCGATGGTGTGGTCGTCGCCGAGAAGTTGGTCGACCTTCATGAAGGGCGCAACACTGTCATCTTCTCGCAGACGATCTCTAATGTTGGCCTCCAACGATACCGGGCGACCATCGAAGCGAATGGCGACACCGACGTGCGCAATAACGTTGGCGCTGGGTTCATCAACGTTCAGGGTCGCCCCAAAATTCTTGTGGCCCAAAACAAGCCAAACGAATTAGCTTTGGCGACGGCGCTCCGGAGTCAGAGCATCGACGTCGACGTGGTCGGCCCGGCCGGACTCCCGACCCGCCCCGAACAGTATCAGGCTTACCAAGCGATCATCCTCAACGACATCAACGCGGCGAACATGCCAGACCCGATCCGGCAGGCGATCGTGAACGCCAACAAAGACAGCGGCATCGGCCTCGGCATGGTTGGCGGCGAAGACTCCTTCCTTCCTGGAGGTTGGTATGGAACCAACATTGCCGACGCCCTGCCGGCCGACCTGAACATCCGCCAGAAGAAGTCCATCGCTGCCGCCTCGGTACTGATCATGGCTGACTGTTCTGGCAGTATGGGCGCGGAGGAAGACGGCCAGCCGAAGGTGCGATTGGCCAGCCGGGCGGCGGAAGAAACCATCAAGATGCTCGGCCCTATGGACCGCGTTGGCGTGGCCGGCAGCAGCGACGGCATTGAGATGGTTGTACCCATGCAATCCGCCGAGAACAAGGAGGCCGCCATCAACGGCGCGCGGAAGTTGGCAGTGAATGGTGGCGGCATCTACATCCGGCCATCGGTCGCCAAGGCGCTTGAAATTCTCAAGGGCGAGCCCTCAAAGACGCGGCACTTTATCCTCCTCGCGGACGGAAGCGACTCCACCGACTGGGATACGGTTTTCGACAACGCCATGACCATGCGTGCCCTCAAGATCACGATCTCGGTTGTGGCCATCGGCGACGGTAAAGACGTTCCCAACCTCAAACGGCTGGCCGCGATTGGTGGCGGCCGATTCTTCCTTGCGCTCAAGGCTGCCCAACTTCCCGCAATCTTTACCCAGGACACCGCGGTCATGAGTCGCAGCGCGATCGAGGAAGGCGCCTTCTTACCGAAGATCACCCAGATCGACGAGTCGATCCAGGGAGTTTTCGATGGTGGATCGCCACCCTTGCTGGCGTATTGTCTCACCGATTCGAAACCGCTGACGAAGGTTTTAATGAAGACCAAGAAGGATGACCCGCTGCTCATGACGGGTCGCAACGGCCTGGGTGCAACGTTCGCCTTCACGAGCGACGCGAAGTCCAAATGGGCGCGAAACTGGGTGCCGTGGAACGGCTTTGGGCAATTCTGGTCGCAGCTCATCCGCTCGGTGGGACGCCAAGCTCCGAAGAACAATTACCAAATCGAGGTCAAGCAAGAGGCGGGCAAAGCAAAGGTCGTCGTGATTGGCCGCGACCCCAATGGAAATCCGCTCAATGCGCCCGAGACCCCGGTACGCATTGGAACTCCTAACGGGTCGAGCAAAGAACTGGTGCTGACCCAGACCGCGCCCGGCACCTACGAGTCGGACTTCGAGACATCCGAAGTCGGCAGTTACATCGTGTCGGTGGTGGAGAACGACGGTAAAGGCGGCGCGCGGGTCCAGTCTGCCGGGGCCTCCGTGTCTTATCCGGCGGAATATCGGATGCTGCGCCCCAACGTCCCACTCCTCGCCGAGACGACCCAGACCACCAAGGGCAAGACGGTTACCAAACCGGATGATATTTTCCGCCCGGTCGCCCTGCAAGGCAAATCGCTCTCCGAACTTTGGCCCTTCTTTATTCTCCTCGCCATCTTGGTGCTGCCATTCGATATCGCGACTCGGCGAATCGTGGTTCCCATCCGTGAGCTGCTCATGACTCGAGCGCGAAAGAAGACCAAGGTCGATATGGAGGTTCCGATATCGAACCTGAAATCGGCAAAGCAGCGCGCCCAAGTAAAGGTCCAGCGTCCGCAGACGACTGGCGCACCACAATCAGAAATCTTCAAGGATTATCGGCCAAGTGGCCCGCTGGAAACCAAGCCCAAGGAAGAACCGAAGGTGGAGGAACCAAAGGCGAAAGCGCCAACTACGGCCAGCACCACGGCCGGAGCGTTGCTGGCCAAGAAGCGAGAGCGTAAAGACGAGTGAGGCATGCCTTGATGAAGGAGCGGTATCGTCACGGGTTCGGGTACGATTGGCCTAAAGTGACACTAGAAGGCTTCCCAAAACGTTACTTCTTATGTAGGTTATGTTGTTCGGGTGAAGGGCGCGATTGAATGAATAGCCAGGTTATCCAAAGGATCGAAGATCAGCTTCAGAAAGGCCTCATTGTTCCCGACAATTTGATTGTGGAGCTTGGAGGGCCATATCTATATATTTGCAAGGTAGACGATGGTTGTTCCTTTTCAAACGGCGATCTCGGCCGACTTGGTCTCGTGTTCTTGATGCCGGATCAAAACCCCACTTTGAATGACGGTGCCAAGGCAAAACTATTCGGTATTCGACTTGCCAGCACGAGAGACGGAAAGTCATTCATCTCTCTAGATATACCATCCAAGTGGACTTGGGATGGGCATATATCATTGCTGGATAACCATTTACAAATAGAATATGATCTAAGTGATGGGTTACACATGATTCAGGCCATGGAATCAGTGAGACCAACTACTAATGATGATGATTGGACGGGATCGTTTCATGCGGTAAAGTCAGATAAGTCGGAAGTGACGGGGACCGTTCGACACATTCGATGGTGGCCAAACATGAAGATGCCGAACGAATTTAAACGATTAACCATCAATTTTTGGGATGTTCTCTCACCAAAAGATATTGGGGCGTGGGGGCGAAGACTTTACAATTTGCTACCCGACGAAGAAAAAGCTACGGATAAGGAACCCGTTGTCATAATCGACCTGATAACCATGAAGCACATTCGCAGCACCAAGAATGATCAAATTCAAACTTTGCTAGATTTTAAGCGAGAGAACCCTAGTTCTGTTCCTTACTGTATTGAACTAAATGGTCCGTCTTCAAGCATGGGGTTTGGAGTCGCCTGATGACCCTTGAGGGTGAATTCAATGATCAACTCCGCCCACAAGTCAAAGTTAATGTCAGTCGAACCCACCGAACTGGCAAGGATATTGATTTCCTAGTTGATTCGGGATTCAACGGTGACTATGGAGTTGCCGTTTCGAATCAAACGGCCGGTGCCTTAGGTTTAGAACGATTAACTGTTGCTACTGTCAATACTCCAGGCGGAGACCATGAATTTGACGTTTGCCTGGTCTACCTTCGATGGTCGTCTTCCTCGTCGCCCAACCCTCAATTGGCATTGATGTGTGAGATAGACGCGATTGGCACTCAGGCTCTTCTAGGTTCCCTGGTTACTCTTGATATTAATTCTGGTGGAAAAGTGATAATCGAGTTTCCTTAATCCACCAGGCATGGAGAACCTATACCCCTAGCTCAAGCATTTCTTTCGTCGTCGTGTTGAATATCTCGATTCCGGTCTCCGTTACCAACACGTCGTCCTCGATGCGGCAGCCGCCAAATCCCTCGAAGTAAATCCCAGGCTCGACGGTCCAAATCTGTCCCGGTTCGAGAACCGTTTTGCTGCCCGGTCCAAGGCGGCCCGTATCGTGAACGAGGATTCCCAGGCCGTGCCCCAGCCCGTGGCCAAAGTTCTTCGCCCAGCCGTTCTCGTCGAAGATCGCGCGCGCTTTCGCGTCCACAACCTCGGCCACCACTCCCGGCTTCATCATCTCCAGACACGCCATCTGAGCCTTGAGGACCGAGTCGTAAATTGCCTTCGTCTTGTCGCAGGCTTTGCCGACCACGACGGTTCGGGTCATGTCGGCACAGTAGCCTTTCAGCTTCGCGCCGAAGTCAAAGGTGAGCAAATCGCCCTCGGCCAACGGCTTTTCCGTCGCTTTGCCATGCGGGCGAGCGCTGTTCTCGCCGCTCACGATGATCGGGTCGAAGGCGCATGTTGCCCCGTTTCGGCGGAAGAAGAATTCCAACTCAAGCTGAATCTCGAACTCGGTCACGCCGACCTGAACAAGTCGCTTGATGTGATCAAAACACTTATCCGTGAGCGCGCAAGCGGCTTTGATTCGGGCAACCTCGTCCGGCGTTTTGATCATGCGGAGGTTCTCCAGCAGTTCTCCCGCGGGCTCCCACTGGAAGTCGGCGAGCTTGTCCTTAAATGTTTGGTACTGGCTGAAGGTCAGGTACGGCGATTCGAACGCGACCTTCTTGGCTCCTAATTCTTTGAGCGTTTCATCCAAAACCTGCATGCCCGTCTTCGGCGAGGAAAACCCAACGATCGGCATCGAGGTGACCTGCTCGGCAGCTTGCACCGTGTAGCGGCTATCGGTAATAAACCGCGCCTCGGTAGCAGTAAGCACGATGTAGGCGAACGAGCCGGTGAAACCGGTCATCCAGAAAAGGTTGGTGGAACTGCTGACGAGCAAAGCGTCGACGCCGTTGGCGGCCATCGCTTCGCGAACTCTTTCGATCTGGGTTTTCATCTTAGACAACTTCGGCTTTCAAATTGATTACGGCTTGGAGGGCGAGGATATATCCATAACCGCCGAAACCGACGATCTGGCCCACCGTGACCGGCGAAATAACGCTGTGACGGCGGAACTCTTCGCGAGCGTGGACATTCGAGAGGTGGACCTCCATGATCGGCAATCGCACCGAAGAGAGCGCATCGCGAAGGGAGATCGAATAGTGGGTCAACCCGCCTGGGTTGATGATGATGGCTTCGGCCCAGCGGCGGTGCTCCTGGATCGTATCGATGAGGATGCCTTCTGGGGTGGACTGAAGGATGCGGACCTCGACACCGAGCTGCTCGGGTTCGGGCTTGATGGCATCGTGTAGCGCATCGAGCGGCTTTTTGCCATACACATCTGGCTCGCGGAACCCGGTCATGTTGAGGTTCGGTCCGTGCAGGATCAGGACTTTATGATTCTTTTCACTCATGCGGCAACAGCTCCTTCATCTTCTCGGCTGGAATTTCGCTTTCCGGCAGCAACTGTGGGATGCCATCCACGATCGGAAAACCCACGCCGGTCTTGGTGCATACGAGGTACTCACCCACCTGCTTCAGCGCGGGGCGGTCCGGGTGGTTCGGGTTGGCAAGTAATTGCAAAAACTGTTCGTCCACGGTTACACCAATTCTCGGTAAATCTCGACATGCTTTCGAGCCGAGGCTTCCCACGTAAACTCACGTTCGCGCTCGAAGCCAAGATTCCGAAGCTCCGCCAGTTTACTTTCATCGCCCGATAACTTTCTGATTCCCTTTGCCCAGGTATCCACATCGTAGTCCGGCATGATCAGGGCAGCCCAACCCGCGACCTCCGGCATGGCGCCTCCGGGACCGCACATGACCGGCGCTCCACACCGCATGGCCTCGAGCAACGGAATGCCAAAGCCTTCGTGAAAACTAGGAGCTAGATAAAGTTGAGCCGCTTGGTACAGGGAGCTCAGGGTGTCCGTATCCACGTAACCCGTCGCGATTACATTCGGCGACGCGAGATCGACTCCGTGCTTTCCCGTCACCACGAGCTTTGCACCGGTCTCAGCGGCAGCCTGTTCAGCGGCCTGGACAGCGAGCTGCATGTTCTTTCGTGCCCAATGGGTTCCCACGGTGAGGAAGTACTTCCCTTCGACCTTGACTCGTCGGCGAAGAACTACAGCCGTCGGCTCGTCGATGGGGCGAATCCATGGTGGGCAGGCATTATGTGCAAATCGAACTCGATCCTTTGCACCGGAATAGAATTTCGCGATCTCGGTTGCCGAGGTTTCGCTGACGGTGATGAGCCGTTTTGCGTTGCGTGCTGCCATCGTAACTCCGGCTTTCAGGAGCGCGGCATCGCGCGGAGTAAACCACGATGGATTCACCAAAAAAGAAACATCGTGAACAGTTGAGACCCCATTGCGCACTAATGGACTGAGTGCGTATTGCATGTGCGTGACTTGTGCACCCAGCTTGCGGGCTGCGAGCGGGAAGCTGACCAGACTCCACCATCGAGAACTTTTGGCGGGAACGAAATGCCAGTTTTCCTTAGAGATGAAGGGAACGGAATCGGGCTGAGGCTGGTTGGAAATACATACAAATTCGAACTCGGGAAAGAGTTGAATGAGAGATTGCAGCAGGCACGTCCAATAGGTGCTATCGCCAGTGCTGGTACCGCCAACAAGACGGGCATCGATCGCAACTCTCACGCGGCTTTTTCACCTGGTCCGATTTTTGCACTCACAATTCAAATACAATAGCCTATACAAAGGAATCATAACGATGAAAAAACGAAAACCACCGATCGCACTGATGAGCGTGCTGGTTCTCTCCGTCCTTGGACTCGCGATTGCGAGCGGCGGATGGAGATTCTACGGAAAGACTCAGCAGGAGCAAGCCGAGATTCAGCAGCAAGAAGCGATGGATAAAGCACGAGCCAACTCTGTTAATCAAAAGCCATCCGACAACTCAAAGGTCGATCTTGACAAAGAAGTAGGTGCCTTGACGGCAAGCGCAAAGGGCGCGAGCCAAGCCAAGAGCGCGGCGGCCCCGGCCGATGAGCACGCTCCGAAGACGGCTCCGGTTCCAACCGTCGTGATGCCCGATGAGCGGCTCACCAAGCCGCAGAAGAATCCTACCGCGCCGTCGAGCCAGTGGTACCCGACGAATAAGTAGGCACTAGCCGACCGTTCAAATGCTCGAAGTGGACTCCAAGAGTCGCTTCGAGCATTTCTTTTTGGAGACCACTGCCGGTGGCTACAGCCGACTTTCCTTGAAACAGAAGAAACTTCGTCCCCACCGATTGAGCCTGGGCCGCGTCATGGAGCGATGTAAGGATGGATCGACCTTGGTTGGCTAGGGAGCGAAGCAACTCCAAGAACTGAAATTGGTGGTCTAAATCCAAGTGCGTCGTGGGTTCGTCCATCGCGATGAGGGGTGTGTCCTGAGCGAGAGCTCGGGCAAGGCGTACCCTTTGCCTTTCGCCGCCACTGAGTTCCAGAATGGAGCGATCGGCCAAGAGCAGGCAATCCGCCAATTCCATAGCCCTTTCAGTCTGGTCGTTATCTTCCTTGGTGGGAACCAATCCACCCGAATGGGCGAGGCGGCCAAGCCGAACATACTCCCGGACTGGCCAGGCAAACTCGCTGTGTTCATCTTGCGAAAGCCAAGCAATCCGCTCGTGAAGGTTTATGGCCCCACTCGCTTGACCTGAGAAACGAACCTCGCCAGCCATTGGCCGAAGCAACCCGCAAATCGTTCGAAGATAGGTGGATTTTCCCGTGCCGTTCTTTCCGATGAGCACCAGTACCTGGCCCGCATCGAGATTGATATCTTCGCAATCCGCCAATTTGGTTCCGGATATTCCGATCGAGAGTCCACGCGTCGAAAGCAAAGGACTATCCAATTCCGTCCTCCAAAACACCCGCCGAGAAGAGTCGGAACAATGCGGCGTATTCGCCGTCCTTCTTGATCAGTTCCTGGTGCGACCCAGTCTCCACGACCTGCCCACGCTTGAGCAGAAGAATCTTGGTTGCCCTCGCCGCGGTGGTGAGCCGGTGGGCGATGAACATCGTCGTTCGGGTCTCCATAACTTCTTGCAAAGCTTCGGTAACCGCCTGCTCGCTGGCTGCATCGAGCGCGCTGGTGGCTTCGTCGAGAAGGAGGATCGAAGGCTCGCGAATGAGGGCTCGAGCGATCGCTACGCGCTGCATCTGGCCACCACTTAATTTGGCTCCGCGCTCACCCATCACCGGAACGTTTCTCTCGCGAAACTCGGCGGTAAAGTTCTCGGCGTGGGCCATGCGAAGGGCCTTGCCAACCTGCTCCTCGGTCGCGTCGGGGGCACCAAGGCGAAGATTCTCGTCGATGCTGCCGGCGAAGAGGAAGGTCTGCTGAGGAACGACGCCAATCTGCGATCGGAGCCATTTAGCGCCCAGCTCCCCGCTATTCATATCGCCGACGAC
>CAMFIS010000157.1 GCA_945952345.1 uncultured Fimbriimonas sp. | reverse complement strand
AATACGATCTCGAAGCTCCTGATTGATTCAGGGACGGCGTGTTCCATCTGTCAGGATGAGAACCTTCGAAACCTGAACTGCAAAGAGATTCAATGCGACGAAATCTGGTCGTTCGTCGGCATGAAGGAAAAGAACGTTCCCACAAGCAGGGTGAGTTCGGTTATGGCGATGTGTGGACATGGACAGCCATGGACACAGAATCCAAGCTCATGTTGTGCTGGCATCTTGGAATGCGAGACGCTGAGTCTGGTTCCAGCTTCATGCACGATGTGGCATCGAGACTTTCGAACCGCGTACAACTGATTACCGACGGTAATAAGGTGTATCTCCGGGCTGTCATGGATGCTTTCGAAGGCGACGTAGATTACGCGATGCTGATCAAGATGTACGGAAACGATTATAGCACTCCAGAGCGAACGTAAAGCCCAGCAGTTTGCACATCGTTTGACAAGAAAGCCAAGATTGGTAAACCCGGACATGTTTAGGTCCGTTTTGCATCTACGCTAAATCGTTGGATTAAGGATGAATAAATTCGAATTTATTAGCTAGCAGACCGTACCATCCCCCCTGATCGAAGTCCCAATACTAATAAGTGAAGTTGTTTTGCGCGTCAAATAAGCAAAAGTAATGACATCGTGCTGGTGAGCGAAAGTTTCTAGAAGAAAAATCGTCTCTTCTCCCCTGCTATTGGTAACTTGTGCCTCACCGGCTCCGAGCGGACCTAGCGTCTTATAGTTGCAGTAACTCCTTATCGCTGCTAGTGCATCAGCTTCGGAGAAAGTTCCATATTCCTGCTCAAATCTACGTGACCGGATAAAATATCTGCAAGGTTCTAAACTCCCTCTTCGGTTTGGATGAGTTCCTATGACGGCAAATGCAGGGATATCAAGCGACTCAACAACCCTCCATAAAGTGGAGGTCCACGTGTTTCCAAATGTCTTCCCGATGTTGCTTATGTCTTTTAGAGTCAAGGTAGCTCCGCAAACTTGCTGAATGAACCGATCTTGGAGAGTTAGTAACCGTCCAGTTCCATAGTTCGCTTCAGCCTCAATTTGCTCGTGACAACCTTGGCTAAGCGTTGAGAAATTGTCTCCGAAAAGCACATCGCCATGCCAATCGCAGATGCTGTGGACCACTTCATGGGCGGTATGCCAGCGAACCTTCAGATCCGGTAGCGTAGAATCGACGAGAATTCGCTTTTTATCAGGGATATAAAGTGCTTTGAGCTCAGATTTGACGAGCGCTTCGAGCAAGAGCATCGGACGTTTAAAAATCTGAATCGTACCGACCTTTATGCGGCTAATCGTCTCACGAAATACGCCGTCCTCTGTTGTCGTGTAGAACTGGGCGTCAAGCTTAAGGAGTTCAAAGACTTGATCAAGGTCAAGCGGAGGCTCAGGGTTACCAAGACCCCGCAGCACCTTGGCAACTTGCTTATCTATAGCAGTTTCAGTTCCAGCACTTAAGTATAGATTCCTCAATTTCTCGTTTTATTCCTCAGCCAGCGCCTTCACGAAATTGTTGAGAGCGGCTTTTTCGGAGGGACTCAGTTTCTCCATTGAGCCAGAACTTGCGGCGAACTTCATTGCTGCACCGGAAACCTTTGGATCAAGCACAGTAAGATGACCCACGAGCTGCATCATCTTTCCTGCAGGAAGTTTAAGAGCTCTCGAAAGAGATGATACAATTCGGGGTTCCGGAGCTTCATCTAACGCCCCTTCGATGCGAAATACTTCAATGGGCTCGATGCCAGCCTTCTCAGCCAACTGCTCAATACTCCAGCCGTGGTCGCGTCGGGCCATGTTAATGACCCTACTAAATACGCCGAGAAGGGGCTCGCGGCCGTGGGCCGCCTGTGCCTTTGTCTCTTCTACCTTACGATAGAAAGCTTCGACATCCAGCGAACCGGCGGTCACGACACAGCCTTCTTCTATATCAGCCAGCATCTGCGCAGACTGTTCTTGCTGCTTTGTCATGGGTTTACTCCTGTTCGATTCAAAAAATCCTGTGCGAGTTGAGGCGTGAATTCGTAATAGCGCAAGTTTTCGTGCGATTGGTCGATTCCCATATCAATCATCTTGCACTTATCTCTATAGAATTCCTCAGCCTTGGTCAGTGAATGCAACCCCAACCGTCCTTTGTAGCCTAGATCTAGACTTCTCTCCACCGCAGTCCTGAGAAGAAGCGTCCCTGCACCTACGAATTTCGGGGCGTCAACTAACTCTCGGTCGTTCCAAGGCGCCGTCGAGACAAAGTGCACGTAGACCAAGTCATGGCCAAGCTGGGTCGGGTGCCTCGCTGTAGGCGAAAATAAATCGCCCCAGAGAAGGAGTCCTTGCATTTCAGTGCCAATTCGAACACCGGCGACCGTGTAGTAGGTCGCCCCGCGAATGGCCCTCGCCTTCTTGCTCCAGTCCCAGTGAGAGTGCTCTGACCTGTGCCCTGCTTGTTCGCAAGCTAATTTGAAAGGAGTCCACAAGGCGACCGTTTCATCTACCTCGTCCACTGTGACCCCAACAATCAGGTCAGCAGCGACCGCTTGTCGGTTCGCGTCTCGAAGAGCGACGGCTGACTCGATTCTCATAGAACGACCAACTCCGCTTTCTTCTTCTCGAGCTCATCCTCGGTGAAGAGCTTTTCTCCCTTCCGGAGGCGGGCGTCGATCACTTGGTACATACGGAGAGCCTTCCGAAGGATGGCCGTTTTGCTCATGTCGTAGTGACTCGAGAGCTCATCCAACAGGCCCATCTCCTCATCAGTGAGGTTGAGGGTCATCGTTCGTTTTTCTGCCATAGGTGTGTGCTCCTATGCATTATACGTTTTTTGCGGCCAAAACGATACGTTAAAAATAGCTAAAATATATGGAACCGTTGGCTACTTCTGGGCGTCATAGCATAAAGGTGGCTCCAAAACATATGTTGAAGGGCGGACAAAACTATGTCGGAAATTGAAGTTATCAAGCTATTCATCGACGAACGGGAAGAAAAGGGCTTTGGCCCCGAGACAACCGTTCGCGAAGTCGTCGTACTGCTCCTTGAATCTGAACAGGGGCACCTGTTCCTTGGTGATTCTGAGGAACCACTTGAGCATCACATGAAGCTCCACGAGCTGGGAATCAAGGGCCATGGCCACGTACACGCGAGCCATTGCAAGCGGGTCCATGTGGGGGTCGAATACGCCGGGAAGGGCCCGATCGAAAAGGAATTCGCGCCAACTGCAAGGTTGAAGGCAGTGAAGGACTGGGCGATCGCACTGCCCGAGTTCGGAATCGAAGCCGTCGAACGTCCAAAGTTCGGCCTCTTCATCCCAGGTCAGAAGGACCCACTGAACGAGGCATCCAGAATCGGAAGTCTCATTCACAAGGGTGAGTGCAAGCTCATTCTTGAACTGGCACTCCGGGAGCGATGGCAAGGCTGATGGCCTTTGAAATCACTCCAGATGAGAGGGCGCTCCGCGAGGAATTCGCGGGGGTGCCCTTTCTGAGCCAAGTGAACACTCGCTGGAGCAGTCCGCGAATCGATTGGCCGTATGTGTACCTCTGGGTGCGCGCTCGCCCCATTGAGGGGAACCCAATCGAGCGTTACTGGATGCGCCTGAACTGCAATCAGTTTCCTACCGCGGCCCCTACCGGAACGTTCTGGGACATGGATGCAGATAAGCAGCTCGACCGGGCTCGCCGCCCTTGGGGCACGGGCGAGGTCGCACTCGTCTTCCGGATGGACTGGCCAAGCGAGCCAGACACAGATGGACATGGAAGTGCTCTTTACTCCCCGATGGACAGGGCTGGTCTCAGAACCCATGCAAACTGGGCGACCGAATGTCCAAACACTGCGTGGTCTGATGAAAAAGGAATCATTCACTATCTCAATGAAGTCAGCCGTCTCCTCGATTCGGCGGAATATACGGGACCGTGTTGCCCCTGAGCACGAGTTGTCGATTTCACGCGCAACCTGGTCAAGACTTGTATCGAACCTCGCTCAAAGGAGCGCGGGGGTGCGGGAGAGTGGAGCCTTTCTGCTTGGCCGAGAGATTGGAGGAAAGCGTGAGGTGCTCAAGTACGCGCTCTATGACGACCTAGAGCCTGGCTGCCTAGACAGTGGTTATGTGAGTTTTTCCTCGGCTGGTTATCGAGAACTCTGGAAGCTACTCAAAGAGACTGGACTGGAAGTTGTCGCCGACGTGCACACACATCCTGCAGAAGCTTTCTTCAGTGGTACCGACAGGACAAACCCGATGATGCCGACGGCCGGACACCTTGCGTTTGTAATTGCAGATTACGCCCAAGGGACTGTCCGCCCAAATGATGTCGCATTCTACCGCTACCTCGGCAATCACGAGTGGAGAGAGGACAAACCGGGTAGCTCGGCAAAGAAGCTTTACGTGGGGCTATGGAGCTGAGTCTTATGAATTTGAACCGAGATAACCTGCATAGAGGCGCAAAGATCCTCGTGGACTTGAAGCTTGCTGCTGGATGGCCCGAAGCATTGGCGATGATGCAACGATATCAGTTCGGGATAGTCGTGGGGCCTGATGCCGCGATGAGTTCAGCGGGGCAAGCATGCTTATTGACTATGGTCAATGCCGGTTTGCGGTCATGCCCTGGTGGCGTCTACGTCTCCGGGTTGACTGGCCAAGAACCAACCTTAACCCGCCTTGGTACGGATGCCTTGCTTATTCAGTCCGTCTGCTCTTTGGGCGGAACCATCGAAGTATCCGCTCGACAAGACATGGCTCTGATCTGTCTCGGAGACGCAACCGCCAAGTCTGACCACCCCGTCATGCGGGTCACATTTGGTGGATGGTCTGGAGGGGTTGTCCCCGAAAATTTAGGCTTTCGATTGGGGGAGGACTCCACTTTTCCCGCTGCCGCCATTGCTGCCTCCAGCCTCGCCGTTGCAGAGTGTTTCTCCCATTTAATGGGGGGAAACATCATGGCTGGCCGTCGTGAACTGGGGGTGTCCTTACTCAAACCCGGAAGTAACTGGAAGGATGGCTATGACACTGCCGGGCCCTATCTCCCTGAATCCCTTTGGCTCCTGGGCCTCGGCCATTTAGGTCAAGCCCTTGCTTGGACGATGGGGGCTATGCCCTATCCGGACGGAAGACTTGCGCACCTGGTTCTCCAGGACACCGATATCGCAAAGGAATCCAATATCAGCACCAGTCTGCTCACTTTCCCTAATCGGCTGGGACTTCCGAAAACGAGAATCGCGTCATCTTGGCTTGAAGAGCGTGGATTCTCCACCAGAATGGTTGAGCACCATTTCTCTGGAGACC
The DNA here is from genome assembly GCA_945952345.1 of uncultured Fimbriimonas sp. Lineage (GTDB taxonomy): Bacteria > Armatimonadota > Fimbriimonadia > Fimbriimonadales > Fimbriimonadaceae > Fimbriimonas. Next base: position 3,564 of record CAMFIS010000157.1, on the reverse strand, counting down.
TTCGGCGAGCTCAAAATGAACCCGGGATTCTGATTTGCGGCGTTGATAATCTTCCGGCACGTCGAGAGCTGGAGCAACCTGGCTTCAACTTGGCCATTGATGCTGGACTGGGGGCCCGTGCGTCAGATTTCGATGGATTCTGCATTCAGACCTTCACCAATCAAGGACGGGCGAAACTGGCTTTCCCAGACCCACCAATGTCCAGTAATGTGAACGCAATCGATGCTAATCGAGCTGCATATGAAGGACTTGGACTCGACAAATGTGGCATGCACTTAGCCGCTGATGCAGCAGTTGGAGTTCCGTTCGTAGGCGTTTTCGTAGCTGCGTTAGTGATTGCTGAAATTTGCCGAGCGATAAACGGTGAAAGCTTGCTAGATACGGTGGCCGGAAATCTAGGTTCAATCAACGAAATCGATTTCGCAAGTCTTGGGACTCGGATCCGCAATCCTGGATACATATCCTAAAGCTCGGCATCGGCCCATAGATTTAAGTTGTCTTGGACGTTATAGTGCTTGATGTTGTAAAACATGTCCGAGAATCTCCACCAATTTTCATATTCGAGCTGTCAGGAAGCGGAGCGGAATCAAATTCGCTAGGACCAGCAATTGACATCCATAAAATCTTCATGTAAATTGAACCCGTCGCCGGTAGGGCGCAGCGGTATCCGTGCCGAAGGGGCTATGCCCGCCTACGAAATTCTGAACGTAGTGCGCTCATGCCAAATCTGGAAAACCTTCGAAAGCAAGCCAAGCAAATTCTGAAGTGGCATCGTAACCAAGTCACGACCGTCGCTCCAATTCTTCGTGCTTACAAGCCGGAGTTTGAATCGCTGGATGATCGTCAGATCCTGGCCACAGAGTTCCGTCTTGCCGAGGCCCAAGAAGTTGTGGCCCGGCGGGAAGGATTCGAAACCTGGGCCGCACTCGTTCGTGGATGTCAAACCATGAATCCGTCAACAAACACCCTTTCGACGTCGACCCTGACTTCTGCGGAGCCTCAACTCTTCACGCTCGACATGCAGCGTTCCCTGGATTTCTACCAATCCATCCTTGGCTTCTCCGTGCGGTTTTCCTACGGAGACCCGCCATTCTATGCTCAAGTATTCCGAGACTCGGCGAAGCTCAATCTTCGGTTGGTTCACGAACCAGTGGTCCCACCCGAGGTACTCATCGAGCACGAGCTTCTCTCGGCCAGCATTACGGTTGAGAACATCAAGGAACTCTTTCTTGAGTTTAAGGTTAAAAGCGCCGAGTTCTTCAAGCCATTATCGACCGAGCCATGGGGCGCACGAACCATGGTCGTGAAGGATCCCGATGGCAACCTCATCCTTTTCGCCGGGTGATAACGCTGGTTCAAAATTCATCCATTGGACCTATCTTTGAAGTGAAAGCCGAGAGAGGATCGTCTCACAATTAGGAACACATATGAAGACTCCTCTCTTCGGGATAGCGTCATTGACATTGTTGGCTGCTGGGAGCCAGGCGCTCGCTCGGCCGGAACTGATGGTTTCGGTACGCGACCAACGAGGCAACGCCCTCTCCGACGCGAAGGTCACGGTTGTCGGGCCCGAAAGGTCCGACTTCCGAATGACCTCGCTCACGACCGACCGGTCCGGCACCGCCGATTTCCGCTTTAATCTCCCTGGCAAGTATCTCGTTTTCGTAACGTTGGACGACTATCGCATCGAAAATCGCGAAGTCAATGTGTCGGATACGAGGTTGGCAAATGTCGACGTGACCATGAACCGTGGCAACGGCCAAAAGATCCTTGTCTTGGTTCGGAGCCAGGACACCAATGAAGGAATCTCCCGCGCCGACGTTGTTGTTCACCAAGGCCGTAGCGGGCAAGAGCAACGGTTCACCACTCGCAGCGGTGGCTACGCAACCATCCCGATTCAGGATGATCCTTCGGCACGGTACATGATCGATGTCAGCCATACCGATTTCGATCCGGCAGGCAGTGTGGTTCAGTCTCGCTCACGTGGCGACCATCTTACGGTGCTAAACCTCCGTCGGCACACGATCGAGCGCATGGTTTCCTTGCGTTTAATCGATTCTCAAAATGGGCAGCCAATCCGCAATGGCCGGGTGACCTTCGAGAATGGAGCCGACCGTCGTTCCGCAAGCACCGGTTCGGATGGAACACTCACCGTCCGTCTGCCACAACGAGCATCTTATAAGGTAACCGTTGAAGGCGATTCGTACTACTCAATTACGGATCGCATCGACCTTGGTCGAATTGAATCGTCGACGTACACGCATACGTACGAAATGCGTCGTGGCAATGGCGACCAAACAACCGGCCCCGGCGGACGGTATCAGCGCGGCGCGAAGCTCGATGGCGACATTCGAATGAAGAAGTCTCGATACAATGCGAGCGAGACCGTTTCGGTCGACCTCGGAGTCAGCTATTCGGAGTCTCAGAACACTCGAATGCCAGCGACAATCAATATGGAACTCATTGGACCTTCGGGCCGAACGGTCAACTCGAACAGCTTCCGATTGGATCTTGGGTTGAACGACATGGTTCGAAAGAACGTGGATTACGTCGTCAGCGATCCTGGCGTCTACACAGTCCGGGTCACCGCAACCGGCAATGGAATGAGAAGCTGGACCTCATCGAAGACTTTTACCGTGGATCGAGCCCTGGCGAGAATCATTAATCCGGAAGGAATCTACGAAGGCACGATCGACTTAATCAACTTGAATGGAGATCGAGTATCCCACGTCGTTGCGATGAAGCTCTCGAAGAAGGGGACGAGTTTATATAGTGTCACCGGCAATCTGGCTCCGGGCCGTAATGCGGGATTCCACATAAGCTTCATGGGAACCTACGACTATGGCCGAAAAAGCCTCAACGCAATCGGCGACATGGCGGACGATAATCAGCGTTGGGATATTCGCATCTCCGGAGACTTAGACGGATCGGATCGAATGGTCATGAACGTGAGCATTCGACAAGTCGACGGCAAATATAACCGCAGCGCAAATGCTCGGCTTGCCAAGAAATAGAAGCACGAATCCCCTTGGGTCCATTCGGATTGAAGGGGATCTTTCTGTCCGCCGTTTGGCCCAGCAAATGTGTCGTTTTTCGATTTGAGGGCGAGACATAACCTGGCATCGCCCAGATATGGCCTGAATTCGGCTAGAATTTCTTTCGTTGCAAACCGCTGAATATGCCCGCATGTACGAACTGGAAGACCAGTACTGGTGGTTCGTGGCCCGTCGCGACCTCGCGATTCAGTTTCTCTCGCAGGTCATTCCCGCCGACGCGAGGATTCTCGATGTTGGTTGCGGCACTGGAAAAGGGCAAGAGTCCTTCGGCACGTTGGGCTCGGTGTATGGTGTGGATTTCAGCCAAGACGCATTGGAGTTCTGCCATCAGCGCGGATTGCTGAGAGTCGCCCGAGCCGACGCTCAAGCTCTGCCGCTCCAGGACAACTCTCTCGATGTGGTGGTGACGCTCGACACGATCGAGCATGTGCCAGACGACCAGAAAGCGATTGCAGAAATCGCCCGCGTTCTCAAGCCTGGTGGGCACTTACTGATCAACGTGCCCGCG
>CAMFIS010000156.1 GCA_945952345.1 uncultured Fimbriimonas sp. | reverse complement strand
CGACAAGAGCGATAGCGACTCGCGAAAGATGTGGGAGAAGTCGAGAAAGACGTTCTTCTACTCTTGGACGGGTGAATCGTCCGGTATCGTCCGTGTCGAAGAAATCTTCGAAGCACGACGGCAGCCGCGAGGTAAGGCGATCATCTGCCCGGTCTCGGGTGTGGTCAAGCAGATTCAGGAATCGAGCTTCGGCCGATTCGTGGTTATCGAAGCAAGCGTGCCGTTGACGGCTCCGATCAAGGATGCTTACGTTAGCGACGTTCAGAGCTGGCCGACCGACAACACCGGAACCTACAAGAACGGACTCCACAAGGTGGTTGGCCAGAAGCTGACGACGGCGATGGTTGCTTCGCTCCGAAAGGCTGAAATCGACAGTGTCAACATCATCTATCCGATCCTTGTCCCACCGCTCGGTAAGTTGCCGGTCGAGAAGGGAACCAAGGTCATCAAGGGCGACCCGCTAACGGAGGGCCCACGAGATCCGCACGAGGTTCTGGAGCTTGCTGGCGCGGCTGCGGTTCACGAGTACTTCGTCGAGAACCTGCAAAGCGTTTATAAGAGCCAGGGTGTAGACATCAACGACAAGCACGTTGAAGTCATCATCCGTCAGATGATGCGAAAGCGACAGGTTAAGGAGCCGGGCGACACCCCGTTCCTTCCGGGCCAGATCGTGGACCGATTCGCATTTTCGAAGGCGAACGACCAAGTCAAGGAAGCTCTGCACTCTGGAAAGAAGATCAAGTACGTCGACCCGATTACGGGCGAGAACGTCGAGCGCGAACCCAAGGAAGCGACGGCGAACTGGATCCTTCTCGGTATCACCGAAGCGTCGCTGGCAACGGATTCGTTCCTCTCGGCCGCATCGTTCCAGAAGACCACTCGTGTCCTCACGGAAGCTGCGGTTCGCGGAAAGCGAGATCACCTGGTTGGCCTCAAGGAGAACGTCATCCTCGGACGACTTATCCCGTCGGGTACCGGTGTCAAGGCTTACCGAGAAATCGACGTCAACGTACAACGCGGATCATGGGCCGAGCAGTCGCTCCAGGCTCTGGTCGAGTCGGACGACATTGATTTCGATGATGAATTTGAGTCACTCAACTTCCCGTCGCTCAGCGATATGGCGTCGGAAGAAGATGGATTCGAAGGCCTCGGAAAAGAACTGAACGAAGAAATTTAAGGTCCTCGTTCTCGATGCCCCTCGAAGCAAGCACTTCGAGGGGCTTTTTGTTTATACTTTCGCCATGTCCGCAGGTAAGGCCGTTCGCTCGACCGGGTTCATCCTGATCTCGATCGTCGTTGGCATCGGACTCGGCATGGCGCTAGGTAAGAGCGCTTCGCCCCTGGGGAGTGTAGGGAAGTACTACATCGACCTCATCAAGGCGATTGCGGCTCCGCTCCTCTTCTTCGCTATTCTGGATGCAATCCTGACATCGGAGATCAAATGGAAGTCGGCACACCGTTTTCTCGGTGTCATCGCCATCAATACAACGATTGCAGCCGGAATTGGGATGACACTCGCAAATGTTTTCCATCCCGGCCAACACCTAGATCTCAGTTCGAAAGTAAAAGACACTGGACAAATTGCAGCGGCGAACGGCCACAAGGTGGATTTCCTTGGCTTTATCGATAGCCTCTTGCCCAAAAGCATTGTCGATCCATTTGTCCAGAACAACATTCTAGGCGTGGCTTTTCTCGCTGTACTCATTGGCTGTGCTCTAAAGAGCTTCCAGACTTTGAATGAGCCATGGGTGGAGCAGTGGGAGCGCCTGATTCATGGTGGCTACCGAATTTCGGAGCGTGTCATTGGCTGGCTCGTGACCTTGACCCCACTCGCAGTTTGCGCAGTGATCGCCAAAGGTGTGGGCGAGAGCGGCTTCAGCCACCTGACGGCAATCTTGCCATTCCTCGGTTTCGTCTTGCTTGGGCTCTGCATCCAAACGTTCGTCGTTTATCCCATTTGGCTATTCGTTGTCCGCAGGGTTCCGTTTAAACCCTTTTGGAAGGAAGCAGCGGCTCCGTTGTTCAACGCATTCGGAATCAATAGTAGTCTCGCTACGCTTCCTCTCACGCTCAAAGCCCTGGATAACATGGGAGTTTCGAAAGAGAGCTCGCGGATGGCGGCGTGCATTGGTACGAACCTCAATAACGACGGAATTCTCTTGTATGAGGCGTTCGCAGTCCTCATCGTGGCGCAGGCGCTGCATATGGATTTGACGATAGGCGCTCAACTTTCGATGATTGTGATGTGCCTGCTCGCGACTCTGGGCATCTCGGGAGTTCCCGAGGCGGGCTTCATCTCGCTGGCTGTTGTGGTGTCAACGCTAGGTTTCAATACGGAGATTCTGCTCACTTTCTTTACCGTCGACTGGATTATTGCCCGGATGCGGTCCGTGACCAACGTCATGGCGGACATGACGACGTCGATTGCGATTGATGTTAGGACGGGAGATGCGAGCGTCCCGATCGCGAAATAGGTGAGCGAGACGCTCACCGCCCCCAGCTAAAGACTCGACGTCTTCCGAATTTGGATATTCGGCACCGGGAGCAACGACTCGTCTTTGCGCATCGGGATGTTCTTGTTTTCCATCATCGACACGATTCGGCGCTCAGCCTCAGCCACGTAGTCGTTCATCTGGGTCTCCATGTCCTGTCGCATTTCTTCCATGTCGTCGAGGAGTCGAAGGATGATTTCGACGCCCGCTAGGTTCACGCCAAGCTCCTGCGTTAACCTTTGGATTCGACGCACACGTAAAATGTCAAATTCCGAGTAAAGTCGATTTTTGGCGCCGACGCGTGACGGGACCACGAGTCCGAGGCGCTCGTACTGTCGAAGCGTTTGTGGGTGGACGTTGCACAACTGAGCTGCGACTCCAATCATGTAAACCGGCTGGTTCTCGTGTCTCATTTGGCCTCCAGGCTATCCAGTTTCGTCAGCAATTCTTTTTGTTCCGTCGTGAGTGTCTTGGGCACCGTGATTTTGATTCTCGCCATCAAATCGCTCTTTCCTCCACCAAGCTTCGAAATTCCCTGATGCGCCAATCGAAAGATTTGACCAGACTGGGTGCCAGGCGGAATTTTCATCGTAACGCTCTTGCGAAGCGTCGGAATGGAAATCTCGCCTCCTAAGGCTGCAGTAGTGAAGGACACCGGCACCTCGACTTCAAGGTTATCGCCAACTGCTTTAAACTTTGGATGTTTGGCCCATCGAACGACCACGTACAGGTTTCCAGCTCGACCATTGATTCCGGCGTGGCCCTTGTTCTCGACGCGGAGCTTTTTGCCATCTCCAATGCCAGGCGGTATCTTAACCTCGACCTTCTTGGTCGTCGGTACTGTGGCAACCTGACCGCGCGTTTGCTGAGCGTCCATCGTCTGATAGGTTAAGGTGCGTGAACAGCCGCTGTCGATGTCCTCCAGCGACAATTCGATCTCGCGTTCGATGTCGCGTGGCTGCGAGGATTCGATGTCTTGCATTCGGAAGTTGCCGCCCGCTTGTCCGCCTCCACCGAAGAACTGTTCGAATATGGAACCAAATCCACCCATGTTTCCAAATTGAACGTTGCCGAAGTCCATGTCACCCATGCCCTGATCCTGCATGTGGCGGGCGTTTTCCCATTGCGCACCGTACTGGTCGTAAAGTTTTCGCTTCTCCGGATCGCTGAGGACCTCGTAAGCTTCGCTGACTTCTTTGAACTTAGTTTCCGCAGACTTGTCTCCCGGATTCACATCGGGATGAAGCTTTCTGGCGAGCTTCCGGTACGCCGATTTGATCTCTTTTTCGTCTGCGCCGCGAGAGACGCCAAGGATTTGGTAGAAGTCTGCCATGATGCTGTAGCGCTCAACTACATGAGTTTAATACGCTCAAGTATATCTATTGGTTTCGCGAGTGCGGAATCTGCAAGCAATTTCACTTGCATGAAATCAACTACATTAGGGGACATTCCCTGTAACCCGCCCGGTGAAACGCCAATGATTCATCGTGTGGACTTGAATTCTCTTTGTTTGAGGATCAGTCGTAGCGAGAACCTGCCAATACTTCCAACAGTACTTATCCAGATTCTGCGCCTTTACGAAGATCCGAATGTTTCTCCACGTTCATTGGAGAGGATAATCGAGCAAGATGCGGCCCTCACGGCCAAAATTCTTCGCGTTGCCGGATCGTCCCTGTACGGTGCCAAATCGGCGACGACGGTCGGACGCGCGCTCAGCGTACTGGGAATGAATGCGTTGCGATCGATTGCAGTGTCTTTGGCCTATCAGCAGATTCTTGCTCAGAGGAATGTCGGTGCCGACTTCGATAGAATGTCGTTCTGGCGTCATTGTTTGGCGGTAGGAGTTGGTGCAAAAGCCATTTCAAAATACATATGCCCTTCGATGATGGAAGAGATGTATGTCACGGGTCTCATGCACGACATCGGAATATTGACGCTGGATCGGTTTATGCCGAACGACCTAACTTCGGCGCTTCGCAAGGCGATGGCCCAAAAGGTCAGCATTGATGAAGCCGAGCGACAAGTCCTTGGGTTTGACCATGCCGAAGTAGGCGGCCACCTTGCGGAGACCTGGAAACTGTCTCAGTCGCTTATCGACGCCGTTAAGTATCACCACCATCCGGAACGGGATTCTGTCAACTCTCTTACTACAGGGATTGTCGCAGCAGCCAATTATTTAGCCTATAAAGCCGGTTATCCTGCGCTACCTGGCATCCCCGGGGATGTTAACGGAGAAGCACACTTGGAAGCGGTTGGATTGACACAAGACCAAATCGATATGGTTTCTAGTACGATCATGATCGAGGTCGATCAATCCGACACAACCTATGGTTCTCAGCGGGCAGCTTAGGCTGATTGGGGATATATATGGATCTTAATTCGCTAAGTCTGCGAATCTCTCGGACGGAGAACTTCACCGTTCAACCAACGGTGCTTGTACAAATTCTCCGCCTGTACGAGGATCCCTTCGTTTCCCCAAGATCCCTTGAAAAAATTATTGAGCAGGACCCAGCATTGACCGCCAAGGTTCTGCGAGTGGCGACCTCATCCGCCTATGGCGCAAAATCAGGGTTGAGCGTCGGACGAGCTCTCAGCGTTTTAGGAATCAACACGTTGCGTTCTATTGCCATCTCTCTTGCGTATCAGCAAATTTTGGCGGGAAAAATTGGTGGTTCTGGCCTTGAGCGGAACCTATTTGGGAAGCACTGTCAAGCGACAGCAATTGGCGCCAAAGCAATCGCAAAGATTTTGGCTCCTCAATTGATGGAAGAAATGTACGTAGCCGGCTTGCTGCACGATGTCGGCATCTTGGCTATCGACCGATTTTGCCCATTGCAATTGAACGTCGCGATCAAGAAAGCCCAATTTAATGGAATATCCCTGGAGCAGGCCGAGACAGAAGTTCTCGGATACTCGCACGCAGACGTCGGCGGAATCCTTGCCGAAACTTGGAAACTTTCTCCGCAAGTGACCAGTGCGATCAAATACCATTTCAAGCCGGAGCAATGTCCGGAATCAGAAACCGGAGCCCTGATCGTGATTTGCGCAAACGTCTTGGCTTATCGATGCGGAATTCCCGAAGTCTCCAACATCAGCCAGGGCCCCAAGGGAGAGAACTTGCCCGAGGCACTGGGACTCGACGAGGGCCAGATCGTTCAGTTATGCGAGACGATCATGACTGAATTGGAATTAGCCGACAGGGCATTTAGTGAGGCCGCCAATCCGACTTTGAATGAGGCGCTTGTCCGGAGATAAGCGCCCCATTGGAGTTCTCAGTGGTGAGCTTCGTGCTCTTGTCGACTCTTGGCGAATGCCGCGACCAGAGCCTGCTGCTCGGGATAGGGAAGGTCAGAATAATGGGCGAAGTGCTGCCGGAATCTTCCACGACCTTTCGTGATCGATCTTAGGTCGAGAGCGTAGCGAGTCATATTTGCCATGGGAACTAGGGCTCGAATGCGAGTCTTGCCCGCGGCAACCTGATCCATGCCTAGCAACTGACCTCGGCGTCCGTTGAGATCGCCCACGACATCTCCGACTTGGTCATCCGAGACATCGACCTCGACTTCGAGGATCGGCTCGAGAATCGTTGGATCGGATTTCTCGACGGCAGCTTTGATCGCTAGGTGCCCAGCCATTTTGAATGCCATTTCGTTCGAGTCGACGTCATGATACGAGCCGTCGTAGACCGTGACCTTGAAGTCCATTGCAGGGTATCCCGCAAGGAATCCATGCTCCATAGCTTCGCGGATGCCTTTCTCGATCGCGGGGATGAAGTTCTTGGGAATGGCCCCACCCACAACCTTGTTCTCGAAGACGAATCCTTCGCCTCGGTTGAGTGGCTCAAGCTCGATCCAACAGTCGCCAAATTGACCCTTGCCGCCAGATTGACGCTTGTGTCGGCCGTTGGCTTTGGCTTTGCCACGGATGGTTTCCTTGTAGGGAACCTTTGCGTCTTCGATCGTGACAGTAACGCCGAACTTCGATTTCAGCTTTTCGATGAGGGTATCCAGATGGATATCTCCCATGCCTTCGATGATCTCCTGGTGGGCGGCCCCGTCGCGATAGGCTCTGAATGTCGGATCTTCATCCATGAGTTTCTCAAGCGCGGTAGGGAGCTTGTCCTCATCGGCCTTCGTCTTGGGCGAAATCGCGATTCGGTAGATCGGCTCTGGCATGTCGATCGGCTTGAGCAGCATCTTGCTCTTGCCTCCGGCAAGCGTATCGCCGGTGTGGGTATTCGTCAGCTTTGCGACCGCGCAAATGTCACCCGGTCCCACGTAGGCCGTGGTCTCTTGCGTCTTTCCGTGTGGATAAAACAGGTTGTGCAACCGTTCTTCCACTTCGCGATTCACGTTTGACACCGTGTCGTCAGCACGAATAGAACCGTTGAAGACGCGCAGATAGTTGATCTTGCCCACGAAAGGATCAGCGGTGGTTTTGAAGCAGAGAGCTGAAAGCTGTCCTTTCTCGTCCGCGCCGGAGGCTGCTTCTTCGCCACTCTTGTGAATGGAAACTCCATTCACGTCTTTTGGCGCTTCGACGGGAGAGGGAAGTTCTTTGATGATTCGATCAAGCAGTGTGGCTACGCCGATACCACTCAACGCTGACCCGACCATGACTGGTACGACTCGGCCCCTTTCGACGCCGACCAAAAGGCCGTGCTCGACTTCGTCCTCTGTGAGGTCTTCGCCTTCAAGGTATTTCATTGCCAGGTCGTCGTCACCCTCGGCGGCGGCGTCCATCATCTTCTCCCGTCGGTAGGCCGCTTCTTCGCTGTAACCGCTGGGAATGTCTTCGATCTCGACGCCACGATCCTTTCCGCGGTAAACCTTCATTCCGAGTAGGTCGAGCACGCCCGAAAATGCGGCTTGGTGTCCGATGGGAATCTGGACGCCAACAACGGATCGGCCGTACCTTTCGTGCAAGGTCTCGATCAGGCCATCATAGTCCGCGTTGTCTCGTTCCAGCTTGTTCACGAAGATGCACTTCGCGAGTCCGTACTCCTCGGCAATCTCCCAGGCGAGTTCGAAACCGACATCGAGGTCGCGCTTCGCTTCGCACACGATGATGAACGCCTCGACGGCACGGGCGACGCAATGGAGCTCGCCGATGAAGTCCGGGTAACCCGGCACGTCGATGAGATTGATCTTCGATCCATGCCACTCGATGGGTAGGACGCTGGAAGAGAGGGAGATTTTCTTTCTGATTTCGAGGGGATCGAAATCGCTTTGAGTGTTTCCGGCTTCTACCGTTCCCACTCGATCGGTTGCGCTCGCTGTGTAGAGCATATGCTCGATGAGCATGGTTTTTCCGCAACTGCCGTGGCCGACCACGGCGACATTTCTGATGTTATCTGGTGTATATCGCTGCACCTAAATTTCCTCCTGAGAACAAAATTAGGCGGCGTCGAGACCGAAATGCTCGGAGACGGCGTCGTCTATTTTCAGAATACGACTGTTAAGGAACGGTTACAAGCAGATTCGAGGATTTTGTCGACAATAATGTGGGAGCTTAGGACCAGAGGTGGCACGGGCAAGCAATCATCACCTCCGGCAAACACTTAACCGAGTTCTCAAAATTGAAAGCCTAAAGCTGGAAGCTGAGAGCCGTAAGCTACGAAAGCGGAAACACTTCGACCGCTTTGTACCCAACTCCCTGAGTGCTGGCTGTACTCACGAGAAGCTCGATTTGATCGATTTTCCAGGTTGCGATCGCCTCTTGCTCGGGCATTTTGAGCGCTCGGCCCAGTGATACTCGCAATTGCTCGCTCTCCGTCTTTAGTCGGCCCATGACAACGTTAGGCTGAAAAGGTTTGCTGTCCCGCATCGGAGTCATGGTCTTCGTTACTTGGTCCAGGCGGTTCGCGAGGTCAATGCAAGTCTGAGTGCCCTCGCCCGTAAGCTGCAAAACTGCGAATCTCGGCTGAATCATGTTGGGCAGACCCACGAACCGCTCCATCGTCATCTCGAATGAAGGCTGGTCTTTCAGCGCCATTTGCAATGCCTCGGCGATGCGCGCGATAGAGCCGACATTCAGCTCACCCAGGGTAACCATGTTGAGAATCCACTCTTGCGGTTGGCTCCATCGCATGTCGAGAATCCCTGGCTTCCTCTTGAGGAGCAACAACGATCGGTCGACGACGAGCTGCAAATCTGGCGGCACCCGGACGCCGATGAACGTTCGATTGATAGAATCCATAACCCCAAATCCCAATTGAGTTTTAGCAAGAAATCGATGATTTGGCAAGCCAAGTTTGGAGCACCCGGATACAACCGCGCTTTCTGCGAGCCGAAATGGAAACCTATGTCACAATAGAGTCACAGGCTCATGAATCTGGACGTCACGTATCCGCGTCGGAAGACCTCCCCCTGCCGAATCGGCAACCTTACCATC
>CAMFIS010000155.1 GCA_945952345.1 uncultured Fimbriimonas sp. | reverse complement strand
AATCGAGTCTTTGAATATCGGCGATTCAGCCGTCGGCTTGGTTCCATCCAGCGTGTAGTGAATTTCGCCCTTGAGTCGTGACTTCATATCGATGTCTAACCGCTTGACGAAGGTTGGCAAATCGAAGTCGTCGGGTTTGAGTGTCTTGAGGCTGCCAGTTTCGAACCCCACAGGCTGGATCAGTCGCGTTAGGTTGGCGTCGGTCTTCTCCAGGCGCATGGAGTACAGATCCCAATCGGGCGGAGCGCCGGGACTCCAAATTCGCTCCACCATGGTTGGCACCAGCTTTCGTAAGCTCGAAATCTCGATGTACTCCGGCTGCTCCCAGGCGCAGGCTTGCGCACCCAGGATGCTCTTCGGCGAAGCCACCATGTAGTTCACTTCGGGCCATGTCTTGGTGAACTTTCCAAAGCGCGAGATGTCCCAATCGTAGATCTTTCGGGGTTGCCAGACGTGCTGGTTCACCACGTACAGCGGCGTCCACGAGGCGTTGATGATCTTGTAGCCGTCGGCCACCAGATCGGTCGGATGATAGTAGGCATTCTCGAATTCCATGACGAGGATGTCTTTCGGAATCGGGAACTTCGAACTGGCATCGCGCCCAAATCCTTCCCAGGCGATGAGCTGTTTGCCTCGCTTTTTCGCCATCTCGTCGACCTGACCAAGGAAGCGGCGGAAGAGTTCTTGTTGGCCGGTTTCGGGTAGGCCGAGTTCTTTGTACAAGGCCTTGAAGTCGGCGTGTTGTGAGACGTTGGCAATGTCCGCCTCGTCGCCACCCATGTGGAAATATGGCGAGCTCTGGAACACGTCGCAAACTTCGCCGATGATGGTATCCATGGCGGCGAGAACCTTTGGATTGGCAAAGTTAATCGTGGCGTGGTGCTCGTACGGCTTGGTTCCCGCGATCTTAAACAGCTCCGGCCTGGCTCGGATCAGCGCTGCGCAATGCCCGGGCATATCAATCTCCGGCACGATGGTAACCGCCCGCTGGTCGGCATATGCCACCAGGTCTTCCAACTCCTCTCGGGTGTAGGCGGGACCGCCGTTTTGACTGACGGTCGCCAATTCAGGAAAGGCCTTCGATGGGAAAGTGAAGGCTTGATCGTCGGACAGGTGAAGCTGAAGGTAGCGCACCTTGTAGAAGCGGCACATCTCGACGAGTTGCTTGAGCGTATTGATCGAGTGATATCGGCGCGCGACGTCGACGAGGAGGCCACGGTATCCGAACGTTGGCTTGTCTTGTACCACGAGCAAGGGGGCCGAAACGCCGCTGCCAAACGAACGCATAACCTGCATGAGCGTTGCTGTGCCCATCGCAACGGCGCCGTACGACCCGCCCTCGATGGTCGTATGCGACCCGATGATCATGGTGTACGCCTCACGCTCCATCGTCTTGTCGATCTTGAGACGAATCTGACCGGTCGGTTCCTTCTCTTGCTTCCAGTTCTGCCCAAAAGCGGTCTTGACCTCTTCAGCTAACAGCTTGCCGAGCGGTCGCAAATCATCATCGGCCGAAATTGTGGTGGCGGAAGGATAAACAACCGTGGATCCACCCGGCGTCGCAAGCTTCGGCGCCGGAATGATCGGCGCCTGGTTCGCGTGCTGCTGCAAGATTCCGAGCGCGAGGAGGGCGATCATGGCTGGCTCCTTAGAACACGATGACGCTGCGGATGACGTTGCCAGTTTCCATCTCGTGGAAGGCGTCTTCGACCTCGTCCAGGGAAATCTTTCGCGTCACCATCTGGTCGAGATTGAGTTGGCCCTTCAGATACAGGTCCGCAAGCATGGGGAAGTCGTGAGAGGGCAAGGTGTCGCCGCAGTGGCACACTCGAAGCGCGGCCTTGTTCCAGTATACGCCCGTCGCCATGTCGCCGAGGTTCAGGTTCACAGCATCGGTCTGGGCCGGGAAGCCGATCGTCGTCGCGGTTCCTCCGTACGAGAGCATTTTCACCGCCTGCTCGATGCAGGTCGGGATTCCCGTGGCTTCGTAAGCAAATTCCACTCCGCCATCCCAGCCGTCGTCGGTGAGTTTGCGTACTGCGGCAACCGGATCGCCGTCCTTCGCATTCACCGTGTGCGTCGCGCCAAAGTCTTTTGCCCATTGGAGTTTGGTCGGGTTAACGTCGACAGCGATGATTTGTTTAGCGCCCGCGATCTTTGCCCCTTGAATGACATTTAAACCAACTCCACCACAGCCGATGACGGCGACTCGCGAGCCCCGTTCGACGGGTGAGGTGTTGAGTGTCGCACCGACGCCGGTGATGACTCCGCAGGCGATGAGACACGCTTTGTCCAGCGGCATGCTCTCGGGCATCTTGATCGCAGCTTTGGCGTGCACTACCGTATGGGTTGAGAACGTTCCGCAGCGCAGGACTTGCGAGCATTGGGCTCCATCGCTCGCTCGCTTGATTCTCGGTTGCGGACGCAGGGCCATGTAGCATCGCCGTGGGTCGCCTTTTTGGCAAGCTGGACATTGTCCGCAGGGAGCTCGATAGGCGATCACGACCGGGTCGCCTTGCTTCAGGTGCGTCACGCCTTCCCCCACTTTCTCAACGTAGCCCGCGCCTTCATGTCCGAGCACGATCGGGAAGGACATGCCGTTTCCGTTGAGCATCTTGACGGTGAGATCTGTGTGGCAAACGCCGCTGGCCGCGACCTTGATCAGAACCTCGTCTCGCCCTGGATCGTCGATGGTGATATCACGGACGACGGCCGGCGACCCGGCTTGTTCGAGCAACGATGCTTTTCCGAGGGTGGACATACCGAAATGTTAGCATGTCGGTTGCCAGAAGAATCAAACTCCCTTTCTCCTCGGGGAGAAAGGGTAGGGGATAGAGGGGAAAGGGTACGGAGAATGTGGTGGTATGCGCCGTCTACGAGTTCCGCGCTTTCTGTTCTGCCAGGAAACGTTCAACAAAGGGATGAATCTTGCGCCGCGCGTGGCTCATCGTTACATAAAACAGTCCAGCGGAAAGAAAGGCTAGTGCTCCATAACCGACGAGCATTACAAGAAACGCAATGACTCGATTGTTGAAACTCGCAGAGAAGACTATTGCCATGATGGCAAACATGAAATAGCCAAAGTCCAGCTTGTAGCATGGCGCAAGACCTCGAATTGTTTGTTCGTTAATCGGATCCAACTTTTCCGTCCGCCAGATCCCGAAGAGAATCGCTATACTCGGAATCGCTAGGATCAAGTATTTCGGCTTGCGAAGGACGATCGCGGTAACAACGGCGGCAATTATCGCAAGAACCCACGGCCCATAGAACCAGACTCGAATCAAATAGGTTCGCAATCGTGGGTCCACAGTGGCATCATATCACGTCTTAGCTGCCAACCAGTGATGGCCGAGATGCTTCTCTGGATAGAGAAGCCTGTGAATTGGCGAGGTTCACGAACCTATGAACCGAATGAGTCGAGCTCATTGAGGGAGTGCCGGTTAGGAGTTCATCAATTCTCGCACAACCCCAACCGTCAACTTCGCGAGATTCTCCATCGCTCCCGGATGCATGATCTCGTATCCATGGCTGTTCTCCATCGCCAATCCAAGCGTAATCGGATGCGCGCACAATCCCTTTGCTGCGCAACACGAGGCGTCACTGCCTCCGCGTGAGAGCGGCTGGTACTGAACCCCAATCTTCAGCGAGTCCGAAACCTTCTGAATCAAATCTCCGAGGAATGGCGGCATGGTGGCGTAGGCGTCAGAGGTCCAAACCGTGGGACGAGCGTCGATGACGACCGGCGCATCCGGCGTGTTGGGACCAAGCTCAAGGGCGATGCAATAATTCGGCTGCTCCTTGGTGAGGAAGTACTGCGCCCCCTCGCCGCCAACTTCTTCCGAAGTCGTAGCAACGAACGCCACATCCAAATTCTCGCCTTTCAGCGCCTCGAGTGCGAAGAGCCAACTCACCAGATCAGCCCGGTCATCGAGGAAATACCCGGAAACCCAGGGACCGACTTTGGTCAAAAATCGACGCGATCGAGAAACCACGACCCGAGTGCCCGACCGAACTCCGGTTTTGGTCAAGGCTTCAGGCGTGTAACCGGTCTTCACTGTCACCATTTCCCAATTCAGCACCGAGGTCTTGGCCGCTTTGGCCGCACTCATCGGACTCTCGGTGTGGATCGAACCCACGCTCACAACCCCTTCGATAGACCCGCCCGAGGCCAGAATTGTCACCGGACCTTCGCCCAGCTTCCAAGGGAAAATGCCGCCGAGAGGAGCTACCGTCAGCGAGCCATCGGGAAGAACCTGCCGCACCATCAGCGCGATCTCATCCATGTGCGCGGTGACGACGACTTTGGCGCGACCCACTTTGCCCAAACGAACGATAAGATTTCCCTTGGGATCGGTCGTGCTCACCACGCCCAACTTGGCGAGATGCTTCAGCAAGGCTTCCCGCACCGCGTCCTCTTGCCCCGGAGGTCCGGGCAACGAAACAAATTCTTGAAGAAGCGCGACGGGATCCACGATTCCAAGTTTAGCTGAACCTCAAGTAACATGGTCAAACCAGCATGAAGTGGCTCGGGCGAAAGAAAGAGGAGAAGGCTTACGCATGCCGCGTTTGCGGCCGAGTTCATACCTCCATGCCGACGGACTTTGGCTGGAAACTGCCCGATATTGTTTGGACCGAAGACGCGGCGAACCGACAGCAGCATCTGGATTGGTCCACCGACGTTTGCTACTTTCGCGAGAAGTGGTACATGCGGGGCGTGCTCGAGATCCCTTTCTCGTTCAGCAACGACCGTTTTGGATGGGGAATTTGGGTGGAGACATCTGAGGAAACGATAGGAATATATCGCTCTGTCTTCGACAAGGATGGGTCGGCGTTACCAAGGGCAATAGGCGCTATCGCATGCAAGATTCACACCTACCCTGAGAACCTTGGATTACCGGTTGAGATTCAATTTGGACCATCAAATCTTCGACCGACCTTCCACTTGTCTGGCGACTCCGAACATGAGCTCGCCATCGATCAGAGACAGGGACTTTCAGAAGAGAAATACCACGCTATTGTTGCCGTTATCGCGCCGTAGCCTTCGTGGCATAATGGCACTCATGCGGCGCCATTTGATGTACCTGGATCAGGCGCCTTTCCTCGGAGCGATTGCCAGTTTCCGCATCAGTAGCGATCGCATGGACTGGATTCAGCCGCCAGAGAATTACCTACTTGCGGTGGTTTGTCACGAGGGTGTGCTTCAGATCTCCGGTGTGTCTCAGCCGTTCGGCAAAGACTCCGCGTTGATCTTCCCGCCAGGGGCGCGTTGCCGCATCACTCGGACCGACTCAGGCTTCCCCGGAGCGCATTGGTGGTTCAACTTTCGTCCGTCCGACACCGGGCAGTTCAAGGTCGCATTGAGCACGGTGACGCCGGTTGCCGATACGGTTCAGTTCTGGAATCCAATGATGAAGAGGGGATTCGATATGAGTCCGTACACGCGGACCACGCTGCAGGCGACGATGTGGAACCTGCTGTGGACAATCTCGGAGAACGCCGCCAAAGTGAGCACCAACTCGACCCTGGAAGCGGTGGAGAAGCATATCGTGGAGAACCTGGCGGGCCAGTTGCCAATCTCCGAACTGGCGGACCTCGCCGGGCTTTCGCACAATCACCTCATTCGCGTCTTCCGGTCTGAGCACGGGATGACGCCAACGGAGTACATCCGTGCCGAGCGGATGAACCGGGCATGCCACCTGATCCTCTCCTCGGAGATGTCGTTTAAGCAGATCGGCGTCGCGGTGGGATATCCCAACCCCCAGCACTTTCACAACATCATTAAGCAGACGTTCGGGTGCTCACCGCAGGACATTCGGTCCAATCGCTCGATCCCGAAGATTTTCTTTTAGCTGGGTCCTCGTGGTGAATTTTCACCATCGGTACCATTCATTCACCAATTATTGTCCCTTTCCTAGCTGCCTTTCGAACAAGAGAGGGACAATTTCAGGTTCAAATTCTCGCGAAATTGGCCTGATGATGAATTCACCATAGTCAATAAACTCGCCGAAATTTAGCGAGATACACTCCCGATTTGTTCTATGAAACATTCATTACGTGGGTTCTGGTTACCCCTAGTTTTGATCTCCGGGTCGTGTATGGCGCAAAGTAAAGGTGATTTCACCTTTACTGGCGCTCGCTTCAGTGGAGACAAGGTTGGGGACTACGGCAGCGCGTCGCTGTCCTACCGGCTCAACCCGCACTTTCGGCTTGTATCTCGCCTCACTTCATCCAAATTCAGGATGTTCGATGGCGGTGGATTCGTTATCATCGATGGTGGTCGAGAGTTCGAAGAAATGGGCTACTTCAACTTCGGCGACGCCCCAGGAGTAGAGGTAGGAATCGGCGCCTCGTGTCCTGATACGAACGATCGAGGCAAGCAATCGATCCTGACTTACGACATCGGCTGGACGCGGCCATCGGGTCGGAACAAATTCCGCTTCGGCCTGCGAGGTCTCGCGACGGGAAGCAACATGGGAATGCTTTCGGTGCAAGCTACCCATCCCCTCAACAATTCCTGGCTCTCGCTCGATGCATTCTTCGGCGCCATGGTGTGGGGCGAAAACACTCGCAGCACACTTAGCGGCAAAGTACAAGATATTCCAATCGGTCGGCTCGGAGTTCTGGCTGAGCCGGCCGGGCCCTTCCATGCAGAACTCGCGATCACGAACCAACTCGGCATGTCGACCGGATTCAGCATGACCCCGATTCTCGGCAACCGCTACGGCATCAGCCTGATGGTAGGAGTTCGATTCTAGGTGAACCACATGAAGAAAACGCTTGCTCTCACTTCGCTCGCGCTCCTTTGGGGTTGCGGTGGAAACACCTTTTCGCCGGGTACGACCGGTACGACTCCCTACACAGATAGCGTGGCGTACGGCATCAACGACAATGGTTTCATCGTCGGATCATCTTCGTACACGGCTCATCAGCCCCATGCCATGCTCATTGTTCCGCAAGGACAAACGGCGCCGACTTCCTACACCGTCACGGAGATCGCCGATTACAGCAATGGCGGCGGAATGGCGGAAGGAATTTCGGCGAATGGCAAAGTCGTCGGATGGGGATTCCATAACCTTGGCGCGGTTCATGGCTTCCTTTACACAGGTGGCTCCCTGGTGGATATTCCGCCTCCTGCCGGAGACGCATCGTCAATCGCTCATGCCGTCAACAATCTCGGAATGGTGGTTGGCAGCAGCTACAATGCCGTGAATCCCAACGATGCCCACGCAATGGTTTGGTCGCAAGGATTGGGAAGCTTTACCGTGGCCCCGCCCAGCGGAACAAATAGTGGGTGGAGCGCCATCAGCAACAACGGCGTGATGGTGGGAACGTATCTTTCGGACACGTTCGTCGTGAACACCATGGTCTCCGATCAAGGCTTCATCGGTCACGATCTAAGCAACCCGCCAATCGGAGGCGCTGCCAACTGCATTAATGACAATGCTTATGTCGCCGGTGACAGCGCGGCGAGCGGTACCTGGTGGTTCCAAGAGTCATTGGTATACACGCCACTGCCGAACTCGGGCGGGATTAACTTCTCCCAGGTTCACGCGATCAACAATAGCAACATCATCGTGGGCAGCGACAAGATCGGGACGCATACGTTTGCGGTGCAGTGGACGCTGAATGGCGTGAAGACCAATCTTGGGGTCCTCGGGTCGCATAATACGGTCGATCTCAACGATCATATTTCGCTGGCGGATCAGCAAACCTATGGCGCGATCACCGACGCTCGAGGCATCGCGGCGGACGGCCGGATTGTCTGCAATACCCAGTTCAATCACGTCGTACTTTTGACCCCAGCGCCATAGCAATCGAGCCTGGCTATCCGGCAATGTCGGATAGCCAGCATTTGTTTTGAAACAGAGTTCGATTCTGGCTGGAACCCAAGTCTATAATCAGGGAATCATGTCGCTCCGATCTCGCTTCTTGCTGATCGCCATTCCCATCCTTACGCTCAATGCGTTTGCTAGTCAAGACAAGGCGAAGCCGGTGTTTACCGATGGGCAAGCGCAAGTGGTCCCGGCCTTCAACAATCCCGACGAGTGGATCCGCGAGCATTTGTGGGTTGAGACCGAATTCGACAGCGACCATGACGGAAAGAAAGACCGTGTCTTCGTCGACGTCACTCGCCAGAAGCAAACCGACTCTGAGGGTCTGAAAGTCTCCGTCGTGTACGAATCTTCGCCATATTTCTCGGGGACCGGCGCGGGCGATATCAACTGGGACGTCCACCAGGAACTTGGCGCAAATCCCCCACCCCGAACCTTCCACCCCGACATCGGCTTCAATCCCGATAAGAAGATGATCTCGGGTTCGCTCACCCGCACCTGGGTTCCGCGCGGCTTTGCCGTGGTTCACTCCGAAGCTCCGGGCACCGGACTCTCGACAGGAAGTCCGACCGTGGGCGGAGCTCCGGAAAGGCTGGCTCCGAAAGCTGTGGTCGACTGGCTCAATGGCCGAGCGAAGGGCTTTACCACCGTGGATGGAACCGTCGAGGTCAAGGCTTCGTGGTGCACTGGAAAGGTCGGCATGATCGGCACGTCGTACAACGGCACGATTCCGTTGGCGTGCGCCACCACGGGAGTGAAAGGCCTAGAGTGCATCATCCCGGTCTCACCCAATACGTCGTACTACCACTATTACCGCTCGAACGGGTTGGTTCGCAGCCCGGGTGGCTACCTCGGCGAAGACGTCGACGCCCTGTACGACTTCATCAACAGCGGCAACCCAGCCAACCGCGACAACAATAATAAGCTTTACCGCGACGGCGAATTCGCCAAGTATCAGGATCGCCAGAACGGAGACTACAACCAGTTCTGGGCCGACCGAGACTTGCTCAAGTTTGCCGGTGGAATCAAGTGCGCGGTCATGATCGCGCATGGCTTCAATGACTGGAACGTGGTTCCCGAGCATAGCGTGCGCATCAGCATGGCGATCAAAGGGAAGGTCCCGCTGATCCAATAATTCCACCAAAGCGGTCACGGTGGGGCCCCGCCT
>CAMFIS010000154.1 GCA_945952345.1 uncultured Fimbriimonas sp. | reverse complement strand
ATCTTGGAGAGCGAGGGCCTTGAGGTCATAGACGCTCACGATGGCAGTCAGGCCACGGAGATACTCGATCGCGAAACGGTTGATATGGTCATTGCCGATCTGCTTCTTCCTAACGTCGACGGTTACAGCCTGTGTACCTATGTTCGAAAACGACAAGATCTGAGCGATCTCATCTTCATCGTCTATTCGGCTAGCTACACCTCGGACGCGGACGAAAACTTGGCCCTCGACCTCGGCGCCGACGCGTTCATCCGGAAGCCGGCGACTCCCTCAAAAATCATCCAGACGATTTCCGATTGCCTCGGTCGACCTCGCAGAACTCCGAAAATCGACTTTACAGAGACCACGATCGATCAAGACTATGCCAGCCGTCTCGTCTCCAAAATCGAGGAAAAGCACCAAGAGCTGTACCAAAAAACGCAGCAGCTGCAAGCGGTCGATGCCCACCTCATTCACCTCCTGGAACATAGCCCGGTTGTGCTTTACTCCTACCGATTGGGCTCTCAGGAAAATCCCACAATCGAGGCAAGTCGAAATATTGAGACTCTTTTCCATCAACCTTCGATTGGTCTCACGATTGCCGATTGGCACAAACGAATAGCCGCCGACGACCGTCCGGCCGCAATGGCAGCCTATCGAGAAATCGCCGAGACCGGTGGGTTTTCTATCGTCTACAAATTCGCTATGCCCGACGGTGGCGAGCGATGGATTCAGGACAGTTGTAAATGCGCGAAAGGCGAATCTGGTGAAGTCGATCAGGTTGTTGGCAGCTGGCTCGACGTTTCAGATCGAGTCTATGCCGCCCGCGCCCTTGCCGATAGCCAGTATCAGTTCCGTGGGCTTCTCGAAGCGTCAGAATTCATTGCCGTCATTCTCGACCTCGATGGTAGGGTCACTTTCTGCAACGACTATTTCTTGCGTCTCACTGGATGGACGATTGACGAAGTCCTGGGTGCATCGTGGCTCGAAAAGGTCCCCCCAATCGAGGGAATCGGGGATTTCGACTGGCTCCTAAACAGGATCAGAACCCAAAAGAAGCCGACGATTTTTGAGTCCACGATCTCGAAACGCAAAGGCGAGCAGTGCGACGTCGTATGGAGCTGGACGGGCATTCGTAGCGTGAGCGGCGAACTCCTATCGGTCGCCATCGTTGGTGAAGATGTCACCGACCGAAACGAGGCAACTCGACGGCTTCAAGAGATGAACCGGGAACTCGAACGGCGAGTTCAAGAAAGGACATACGATTTGGAAATGCTCAATTCCCAGCTTAAGGCTGCAAAAGAGCTGGCGGAGATGGCCAACCAAGCCAAGACCGCATTTCTCTCTCGGATGAGCCACGAGTTTCGTACTCCGATGAACTCCATCCTTGGATTTGGCCAACTTCTGGCCATGGCCAATCTGGACGAAGATAGCATGGACAGCGTCCACTATATTCTTAAAAGCGGAAAACACCTCCTTAGCCTCATCAATGACATACTCGAGATCTCGAAAGTCGAGCAGGGAAGCTTCGGAATCTCGCTCGAGACGGTCGAAGTGGACCCTGTCATCGATGAAGCCATCACTATGGTTCGCCAGATGGCTGTCGATAAACAGGTCGATATCCAGGTCACTCGAACCAATCGACGCGTCCAAGCCGATATCCAACGTCTCCGGCAAATCCTTCTTAATCTTTTGTCGAATGCCATAAAATACAATCGACCGGGGGGCAAAGTCGAGGTGTCCGGTCGAGTCGAACCGGGCGATCAAGTGGCCATTCAGGTTCGAGACAACGGACTGGGAATCGCCGAGGACTTGCAGGGCAAGCTATTCTTGCCGTTCGAACGACTTGGTGCGGAACAAAGCGCCATCGACGGCACTGGCCTCGGCTTAGCCTTATCCAAATCTCTGGCCGAGGCAATGGGAGGATCCATTGTATTCGAGTCGTCCGCAGGCAAGGGTTCGACCTTTGCCGTTCTACTCCCCGGGACTCCCGAGCCCGAATTCACATCGGGCACCACTGATGACCCAAGCCGAGAAAGTACTTCAACGGTCGCCACCGGCACGCTCCTGGTTATCGACGACAACACGGTCAGTGTCGAATTACTTCGGCGCATTTTCGGCCGACAATCCGAAATTCGAGTGGTCACGGCTGGCGAAGGTGGACTTGGAATTTCCATGGCCGCAACTGACCTTCCCAGGTGCATATTGTTGGATTACCACCTCCCGGACATGAGTGGCCGTGATGCCCTTATCGAACTCAAGCAGAACGCGAATCTCTCCAAAATTCCGGTGATTGTCATGAGTGCCGATGCCTATTCGGCCCGAGAGGCATCGCTTCTAGAACTCGGCGCATTTCGCTATATTTCGAAGCCATTCGATCTTGAGGTGCTGTCCCAAGCTGTAATTGAAGCAATGCAAGAAGGTGCCCGCAATGACTAAAATCAACATGGTGCATCCGCGTGTCCTGATCGTCGACGACGAGCCCGCGAATATTGCATTCTTGCGCCGATTAATGGATATCGGCGGCTACGATGACGTTCGTTCTGCATCCACCGGAAAGGAGGCGCTTCTTCTCGCAGCATCCTACGATCCCGACATCATCATCCTTGACCTCCAGATGCCGGACATGGATGGCTATGAAGTGCTTCGCGTTATTCGGCCAATGCAAATCGGCGGCGTCTATCTGCCCATTTTAGTATTCACGGCGGATGCCACGCATAGCGCGCGGAAGACCGCCCTTGAACTTGGAGCAAGCGACTTTCTCACCAAGCCTGGCGATGCCACCGAAATCCTATTGCGCGTACGCAACTTCCTCACCATGCGTCAATGGAGTAAGGAGCTGAACGACCGCAACGAACACCTCGAAGAACGTGTTCGAGCTCGAACCGATGAACTCGAAAAGTCTCACATGGACATCGTGACTCGCCTCGCCAGAGCAGGTGAGTACCGCGATGACGACACAGGTCAGCACACGAAGAGGGTGGGCGAAATGTCGGCCCGGATCGCCCAAGAACTCGGTCTATCCTCGTTTACGGTGGGACTCATCCGTTCCGCAGCATTGCTCCATGACATCGGCAAGATTGGTGTTCCAGATTCCATCCTCCTCAAGCCCGGAAAACTCACAGTTGAAGAGCGCACTGAAATGCAAAAGCATTGCCAATTTGGCGCGTCGATCCTAGCCGAAGGGAAGACTCCACTGTTGCAAATGGCCGAGCGAATCGCAGCATGCCACCACGAACGATTCGATGGAACTGGCTACCCTAACCGTCTCAGTGGAGATCAAATACCGGTTGAAGCGCGCATCGTAGCCGTTGCCGACGTCTTCGACGCCCTGACGAGCGAACGACCCTATAAGGCCGCGTGGAACACCGAAATGGCCCGCATTGAAATCCAAGCTCAAGCGGGTCGACAATTCGACCCGATCGTCGTGGAAGCCTTCCTCTCCACCAAATCCTTCGATCTGTTTTAAGATCGTGACGTCGGACGACAGGCGTCTCGCTTGTGTAAGCACCCCGCACCTGTCACGCGGCCGGAGCATAGGCGTCCCGCCTGTGTTTCCAAAATCCCGGCGTCGGACGACAGGCGTCTCGCCTGTACAAGCATCATGTACTCATTGCGATCGTCGCACCTGTAGCAGATACTCCTAGTCGCCGAGAACTTCGTCACGAAGCCTACAGTAATCTCCCTTGACAAACATACAAATGTAAGCATATACTTACCGTAAGTGAAGGCTTACGTATCGAATTGCTTCGACGCCCTCGGCGACCGAACTAGGCGCGGAATCTTCGAGAGGCTCGCCCGGCGAGCCGCCTCGGTCGGCGAACTCGCCGAAGAATTCCCCGTCTCCCGACCCGCCGTGTCGCAGCACCTGAAGGTCCTCAAAGATGCCGGACTTGTGACGTCCCGATCCCATGGTACGAAGAACGTCTACGCCGTCGATCCGCAAGGAGTAAAGGTCATGAAGGCCTACCTGGAGCAGTTCTGGCAAGAGAATCTCGATGCGTTCGCAAGCTATCTGGAGAATGAAAAATGAGTGTGCAAAGTGAAGTCTCAGCGAGTACATCGGTGCTCGTTAACGCCAGCCCCGAACGGGCCTTCGAAGTATTTACCGCCAATATGGGCAAGTGGTGGCCCAAGAGTCACTCGCTGGCAAAATCCCCCCAGCAAGACGTGATCGTCGAGCCTAAGCCTGGTGGCCGCTGGTACGAAGTCGCCGAGGACGGAAGCGAATGCCCATGGGGAACCGTGCTCGCCTGGGATCCTCCCCACACCGTGCAACTGACCTGGAAACTGAACGGCCGATGGGAGTACGACCCCGATTTCGAAACGACAGTGGAAGTGACGTTCCAATCCGAGGGAGATACCACGAGAGTCACTCTCGCTCACCACCAACTGGAACGCTACGGCGACGACATGGAAAAGATTCGAGCCGGGCTGTTCAGCGACAATGGCTGGACTGGCATTCTCCAACTTTTTGGCACCAGCGTCGACGCCTAAGCCTGAGCCTCGACAAGACAACTTGCCATGTCATGATTTGTCAAATAATACAGACTAATGTCTACATATATTTGATAGAATGATGGCATGGCATTTGCGCTCGCCCACTCCTCCGACCTCATCCGTGCTCCCCTCACCCGGCACCTCCGCGAACTCGAACGGCACGAAAGATTTGTCGCCGCCCACATCGAGTTCTGCCGACGAACCGACTGGCCGTGCCTCATCCTCTTTGCACTCAATGACGGACGACTGGAGTGTGGTTACGTCAAACTTCGCCAATGCTCTACAACCTCACTCATGACTTTCGGTCTCGAGGAACACGAAGCCATCGAAGTCCGTAAGGCGGTCGAGCGAGAAGAAACCGCTGTCCTCATCGCCGATGGCAATTTCCAAAGCGGAAAGTGCTCGTTTGTGCTCATCGATTCTCCATAGTCTTGAAGCCACAAGGTTGCCCTCCACGCCGCCAATAGTGTTAAAGTTCACAATATGGCCTTTATCGCCGCGCTCTTGATCGGACTCTCCCACCAAGCTCCGCAAAACCCTAGAGACGAGCACCTCGGCGGATACATTATCGTTCCTCACAAGGGTCGCGTCGACCGCCAATTCAATGCCGGATACTCCATGTATATTCCCGCATGGCCGCTCCTCGGCACCTACCCCGGACACCAATTCCAATCCGGCCTGCCCGGAACCTGGATGTTCGCCCAGTACGACGGCGCAGCCCCGAAAGATCTGTACTCGGATGTCGAGGGTGGCCTCGGCTGGTGGACCGATACTCGGTTCCCAACACCAACTCCCAAGTTCATCATGGGCGGCGTGGGGCCAAACTTTTCGGATATCGCCAACGGGCCTGCTCACGGGTGGGGAAGTTGGGACGCGCCGCGTGGACTCTACGGGGTCGCCCAACTCAGTTCCCGCCTCCTCTTTCCCATCGACGGACTAGATGTGAAGCAAGGAGAGCGTGGAGGACTCTTCGGGTACGGCTACCTCAACCTGCCGCTTTGCGAAGGCAAGTCCACCACCGAAGGCAAGCCGGTGCCCACCGGCGCAAACTCATGGACGCTGTTCCTAAACACCCAGAACTTCAAGGGTCCCGTCGCCTTCTTCCTGCCCAACTTCTGGGCCCACTCGGCGGCAAAGGAACCCCGGTTCGTGGGGCAACTCCTCGACACACGACCTGCCGAACCCAACCGAGCCGTACAGATGGAGACGCAACATACACCTTGCCAAATGGCGCAAGACAGCAAAGGTGATTGGTACGCCCGAATATCCCCGATATCCTTCCCGCTCGATTCAGATGGCAAGTCCACCCTCATTCACCAGGACACGGCATACAACCACACCGCCCTCTTCGACGAGGTCTCAGCGTGGTTCGCGGGCGGCAAACCCAGTGTCGGGAAAGTCCACCCCGAAGGTTCCTACCAACGAGACTTCGGCGACAATGGATACGCGACCTGGCAGATTTGGTGGAATTCGCCTGGAAAGAAAGAACAAAAAGTGCCGATCGACTGGAAGGGATTTGGCAGCCTAAAAAGTATCGATGCTCACACTTTTGGTGGCGACTTCTCCGCCCCGTTGATCACCCGACGAGACGGCCTCGCCACCCTGCCCGAATACTATCGCCTCGAAAACTCGTCGGACGAAAAGAAGGCACGATGGGTTGCCCTCGACTCCACCCAAGTTCCGAGTGAAACCGGCCTGCAAAAGGTCCAATGGACACGCCCAAAAGAGCGATTACCAGAACCGTACACCACACCAACCGATCCCGGTAGCACATGGAAAAAGCCAGGACCCGTCGCTGGCCCTTACCGCGCGGCTCTAGGAGATGGCAGTGTCGTCACATACTACTGGTATCGCTTTGCCGACCAGCCCGCGCTACTGAATTCGGACTTATCTAAAGCTGAACGCGAGCGGCTCCAAGTCAAAGTCGAGAAGATTCACCGGGCTTGGAATATCGACCGCGACTACCTCGCGCCACCAACGCGCGGTCGTTTGGCCAGCCTGGACCCTGCCCAAATTGTGAAGCCGCCCAAGGGCCTCGAAGTCGGCTACGTACCCATCGCCACCCGCCAAGAATGGGGAGGCAAGTAAATGAAAATCTGGATCAACCTTGTCGCACTCGCCCTCGCCTTGTTAGCAGTAGCAAATACACCTGCAAAGAGGCCAATCAAGGTATTCATCCTTGCGGGCCAATCCAATATGCAAGGCCACGCCAACATCTCCACCATCGACTACATGGCGAGCGATCCCAAGACAGCGCCGCTGCTCAAACAGCTTCGTGGCCCGGACGGCAAGTTCCGAACCTGCGACCAAGTTTGGATCTCCTCCGTTGGCTGTGCCGGTGACGGGTACTCGGATGTCATCGAGCAAACCGGCAAACTCACCGCGGGTTTCGGTGCCTCGCCTTCAGAAATCGGCCCCGAATGGACGTTCGGCATCACGATGCAACAAAAGCTGCGTGAACCAATCCTCATCATCAAAACTTCTTGGGGTGGCCGAAACATTCACACCGATTTCCGACCACCCAGTGCAGGACCCGAAGAAGTCGGCGCCTACAAACTCGAACAGTGGAAAAAGCGGAGCCTGAACGTCGACGCCGAAACCGATAAGATGCGCAAAGCCGATGGCGTTTTCTACCACCACATGGTCGATCACGTAAAGAAAGTGCTGGCCGACATCGGGCGAGTAGTACCGGGTTACGACCAAAAGCAGGGCTACGAAATTTCCGGTTTCGTATGGTTCCAAGGCTTCAACGACGTCATCGACGACTGGACCTACCCCGACCGCATGAAGCCCGGTGGTTACGCCGAGTACACGCGCCTCCTCTCGCTCCTCATCAAAGATGTTCGCCACGATCTTGATGCGCCAAAGATGCCATTTGTAGTCGGTGTCATGGGCATCGGCGGGAGTCGAGAAGGAATGAAACCGCCCCACCAAAACTTCCGCGCCGACCAGGCTGCCGTCGCTCAACTTCCCGAATTTGCCGGAACAGTAGCCGCGGTCCAAACCTCACCGTTCTGGGATGACAAACTGGAAGACCTCCAAACCCGCCGCGAAAAGATGAACCAACGCCTGGATCAAGAATTCAAGCGCGAGCCAAATCTACCTCGATCAGAACGCGACCAGCGCCATCAAAAGGCATTCGAATCGGAATTCACGCCTGAAGAGCGGGAGCAACTAAAAGGCATCTCCAATGGTGGATACCACTACCTCGGCGCAGCAAAAATTCTTGCCCCTATCGGACAAGCGTTCGCCGAGGCGATGCTGAAATTAATGAGGACGAAGCGCTGATTCTCAATAGGCGCTAATTGCCCCCTTAGTGCCGCCTCGATGAGGTGAATTCTTATGACAACGCACTGAACGGGCCGAAACAACGTATTGCTGCACACGACTTGCAAGTTAGTTTCAGCAAGTCAGCCACTTTTTGTAAACTGCAATCTTACAACCAGTTGCGCCGATTCAACTATGTCGAAAACTGCGAGTCGAATTTCAATGGACAAGATAGAAAAGGTCGGAAGTTCCAACATCGATAGTTCGACCAGCGAGGAGATTGTGGACCGTGCTGTTGTCCCGGCTTCGGAATCTTTCGTCAACATTGGGAGAAACGTTCAGTGCATGCGGGAACTGAGAGGGTGGACGCAAGCCGAACTCGCTCGAAAAGCCCAACTCTCCCGGACAACGGTTCGACGGATTGAGGAGGGAATGCCGTGCTGGCGTCCCACATTGGAAAGGCTAGCAGCTGTCTTCAACATTCCTGTCCAAGAATTCACCGATACCAATAGATTCAGCAACGTGCTCGATGCGAATCGCGAGTTCGTCACTCACGAGCAAGCTAAAGCGACTTGGCGAACTCGAGGCGATCGAAGGGCAAACCTGCCCGCCAACAATGAGGAGGTCATCCAGTGCCAGAGAGAACGCCGCCGACTCGGCAAACTGGGATTTGTTCCTGCGTTCGTGTGCTTCATGGACTTCTATTTACCCGCCGGGCCCGGGATCATCCGAATGGAACTGTACGCACGGCACGAACAACGGTTCATGCCTCAGTTCGCAGTCGTCACCATGTATGTTCTGCACGGTTCAATAGAGTTCCAAAAGGATGACCAGTTCGTAAAACTAAACTCGGGCGACGCAATCGCATTTGACTCCTCAGCCACTGTTGCAGTCCGGCCCGTTGAGCCCTACACGAGTGGCGCACCATGCGAACTTTTGCTCGTTGGCGCCCAGCGCCAAAAACTCGCTTGATAAATGTTTCACCATGCAATATTGGTCATATCGAACATCGATTGACCAATACGTGGTCCCGACCTTTCTAGGACCTCATCAACATCAATCTTGGTACGGTACTAGAATCCATTATAGGTGGTCGCGTGATGGCACCTGGTCCTGATATTTATCCGGTCCAACCCCCAATCGCCACTATTGCGACCCACCTCTTTATTGGGGAACTTTTGGAAATGAATTTGGCCCGAATTTGGACAATAGGTCCAAATTCGGGCCAAAGTTTTGTTCGTCTCCATTGAGTTGAATGC
>CAMFIS010000153.1 GCA_945952345.1 uncultured Fimbriimonas sp. | reverse complement strand
CATCTGTCCTCCGCGCCACAAGGCAGTCGGTGTTTCGTAAACCTGATAGTTCTGGCTACCGACCTTAAAGTCGTATCGAAAATGAACGACGTTTTTGTCTTTCAGGTCAAAGAAATGCCCCCGGTATCGAGGCTTCACTTTTTGAGCCTGACCACCAACCGAAACCTTCCATACGTCGTCCTCGGTCGAACCTTCCTCAATGGCACCTCCAAGGCTGGTGGGCTGAGGGCCATGAACGGTCGTGTATACCGCTCCGTCAAATTTGATGTCCCCTTTCCAGAACTTGTACAAACCGCAATTGGTCGCGTCATAGCTGAGCCAGAAGCCTGGCGCGAGCGAAACGGTCGCAATTCGGGCGTGATGATCTAGAACGGATCGGAAAACCCAAATCTCTCGAGCAGGTTGGTTCCTGGCGACAAGTTCTTGGGGTCGGATTGCAAGGAAAGCAAGGCAGGACGCAATCAAGGGCATTCCCCTAGTTTCTCACAATCGACATCCGACTGTCATCGAATATTAAAGTACTTTGCTTCCGGGTGGTGAACAATGATGGCACTGGTGCTTTGCTCTGGATTGAGCATAAACTCCTCTGTAAGTTCAATCCCAATGTCTTGAGGCTCCAGCAGATCGAAAAGCTTGGCCTGGTCCTCGAGGTTCGGGCATGCCGGATAACCAAACGAGTAGCGCGCGCCGTGGTACTTGGCGCTAAATAGTAGCCGCATGTCCGCCGGTTCTTGATCGTCGATTCCCATTTCACCGCGAATCATCTTGTGCCAATACTCTGCGAGGGCTTCAGCCGACTCGACGCCCATGCCGTGAGTAAAGAGATAATCCTGAAAATCGCCGCCTTCAAACAGCTTCTTTTCTTGCTTGCTAACCTCTTCGCCAACCGTGACGATATGGAATCCCACCGTATCGGGTGCTTCGCCAACGGGCCGGAAGAAGTCAGAAAGGCACAGGAAGCGACCATCGCGCTGACGCGGGAAAGCGAATCGTAGTCGTTCTGTCTTAGCATCGTCTTGGTAGATGATCAGGTCATTTCCTTCACTATTGCAGGGGAAGTAGCCCCATTTGACCCGAGGTTGCAAGACGTTGGCGAGTTCCCGACACATTCGTTCGAATATGGGCTCGACGTTCTCCTCGAGCCAGGCATTGAACTCAAGGTTGCCCATGCCTTCCTGGCGCTTGAATTGCCATTGGCCGCGGAATAGTGCGATCTTGTTGATGTACTTATAGAGTTCGAAGATGTCGAATTTGGTCTGCTTCTTCGCTCCGTAAAACGGCAGCTCGGGCGACGTAGCTTGCGGCTCGACGTCCGACCGAACTCCGTTGAATACATAGAGAGCTTGGTCCAACACGTCGACTCGGTGCGAGGTAACGCGCGGGGCAAATTCTTCGTCGCCCGTCGCAATCTCCTCGCCCGCTTGGCCGACCGTCTCCATTAATCGGAGACCTTCGAAAGCATCCTGCGCGTAGTGGACCTCGCCCTTGTAAATCGCCCGAAGGTCTTCTTCCACGTAGGATCGCGTCAACGCCGCGCCACCAAGAATGACCGGATAGTGCCAAAGGCCCCGATCATTCAGCTCCATGAGGTTGTCGCGCATGATCAGTGTGCTCTTCACAAGCAGGCCACTGAGGCCAATAACCTGACAGTTTCCGCGCTGGACGCCTTCAATAATTGCAGAGATCGGCTGCTTTATGCCGATGTTCACCACTCGGTAACCGTTATTCGACAGGATTATGTCGACCAAATTCTTGCCGATGTCGTGAACGTCGCCCGCGACGGTAGCAAGGAGGATCGAGCCCTTTTCCGAACCTTCTACTTTCTCCATCAGAGGTTCGAGAAAGCGAACCGCGCTCTTCATGACCTCAGCGCTTTGGAGCACGAACGGGAGCTGCATCTTCCCTGCCCCGAAAAGTTCGCCGACGGTCTTCATGCCGTCGAGAAGGATTTCGTTAATGATTTGGATTGGAGCGTAGGTCTCTAGTGCGACCTCTAAACGACTCTCAAGGTTCTTCTTCACACCATCGACGATGTGTTTTTTAAGCTGATCCTCAATAGATAATCCTTCGAAAGCATCGGTCCCAGAGTCTGCGATTCGGACGTTTTCGAATCGCTTCATGAGTTCGATGAGCGGGTCATATTTAACGGTTCGCTCTTCGGACATTCGTACGCATAAGAGTACCAGACTAGAATGAACCTGGCAGACTTGCAGTTTTACGAGGATATCCCGTACAATTGTCGCATCCGTAACGGAGTATGGATCGTCCGTTTCGTAGGGAGAAAATGAAAGTCCTCAAATATACAATGGTAATGGTAGGGGCCCTGAGTGCGGTCTCTGCATTCGCGCAGCTCGGAGCTGCATCGAAGTCCGACCTGGAAACCAGCGGCAACAAACAAGGCGTGTACCTCAACTACAGCCCCTTCGCTCGCTTCACCGCAAACGGCGGTGGCTCGACCAATGGTTATGTTATTGGTGCCGAAAAGGCGATCAGCGAAGGTAAGACTGGACCTGGCGTTCTTGGCGGCTGGTTCTCGCGAGCAGGCGGCCAGAACGTGTGGGATATCACCTACCGACAATACATCGATACCGACGCCTCGGTTGGACTTGGCGTCCTTGGTGGCGATGGCTTCAATGGCAAGAACGATTTCACCGTTCATTATTTCAAGGACATGCCAAAGCAAGCAGGCAGCCCTCTGATCTGGCAGCTCTTCGGCGGTATTTACTACACCTCGTCGACCACGAGTAAGGCCTTCTTTAGTGGTGGCGTCAAGCTCGAATATCCAGTCCAGCAGGGTTGGAGCGTCGATGCAGGATTTTGGTACCTCAACCGCGGCGGCAACTCGGGCAACCTTGTGACCCTCGGCGTCGGCTACCGAGTCTGATCTCTCGATCGAAATAACGAAATGGAGAACCTTCGGGTTCTCCATTTTTTTGTGCGGAGCGCTGCCTCAGGTCCAATCGGGTTCGGCGAACTTTTCGTTGGAGTCAGGAGCGGCCCTGAGGCTCCAAGAATTCTTTAGCCTCGGGGCGGCGGCTTGGGTGATTCCAATGTTTGACTCCATTATTTCGACCCGAGGCAGCCAACTTACAAGTCAGAACTAACCCAGCTTGTCTCGGACCCGCTTGAACGCATCCAAGGCAAATTCCAAATCTTCCTGGGTGTGCGCCGCGTTCGGCATGGTTCGCAACCGCGCCTTACCTCGACCCACCGTCGGGAACACAATCGCCAATGCGTAGACGCCTTCCTCGAACAACATGCGCTCCATCTGCTGCGCCTTCCCTTCGTCGCCTACATACACCGGCGTGATCGGCGTCTCGCTGCCCATCGTATCGAACCCGGCCTCAGCCAGATTCTTCTTCCACCAATTCGTGTTCTCCCACAGTTTTCGCATCGGCTCAGGATCGTTCTGCATGATCTCCAGCGCCGCGATCAGCGCCGCCGCCACCATCGGAGGATGTCCGGTGCTAAACAAATATGGCCTTCCACGATTGATGAGGTAATCCTTCAGGTTCTTGGAACCCGCAATGTACCCTCCCATCACACCGAGGGCCTTCGATAGCGTCCCGAGTTGAATGTCTACTCGCCCATACAGATCGAAATGCGATACCGTTCCCGCACCGTTCTTGCCGAGAACTCCGCTGCCGTGGGCATCGTCGATCATCGTGCATGCGTCGTACTGCTCAGCCAGTTTGACAATCTCGGGCATCGGGGCAATGTCGCCGTCCATTGAGAACACACCGTCGGTGATGATCAGCTTCTTCTGGAATCCGCGCTCATTGGCTCGCTTGAGGCACTCTTCGAGCTGGTTCATGTCCTTGTGGCCGTACACCCACCCCGCCGACTTCTTGTACTCCGCCGCGCTCAGCCGAACGCCGTCGATGATCGAAGCGTGGTTCAACTCGTCGCTGATGACCACATCCTTATCCGTCAGAACTGCAGGGATACAACCTGAGTTCGCCGTAAATCCACCGGTAAAGACCAACACCGCGTCGGTGTGTTTGAACGCTGCCAGCTTCTCTTCCAGCTCTTGGTGAACCGTCATCGTGCCGCCGATCCAGCGCACCGCGCCAGCGCCAACGCCCCATCGGTCGATCGCTTCGAGAGCAGCCTGTCGCACCTTCGGGTGGTTCGCAAGTCCAAGGTAGTTGTTGCTCGAAAGATTGACGACTTCCTTGCCGTTCATCTTGACCCGGCCGCCGGCGGGCGACTCCAAAATCTTCGGAACCTTGTACAGGTTTTGGTCTTTAAGCGTTTGGAGTTGGTCGGACAACCAGGTTTCGAACCCAGAATTCATTCCTAAAGTGTACTTCGCGGCAAGCCCTTCCCCTTGCTCTTTGGCAGGGGGAAGGGTTGGGATGGGGGTAAATATGACAGCCTATGCTTTCGGCGTTTGTCCCCTCAGCGGCACCCCGAGAGCGTCATGCGAATCGGCACGGCTTTCTTAAAGGTACGTGAGCAATGGATTCACCAACCATATCCTAACAATCTCAAATCCAGCGCCGAAGGTGCGGCTCCATATTAGCCCAGTCCAGGCGAAGTGAGCCCAAGCGAGCGAACGTGCAGGGCTGGGTTTGAGGCAATTATTGCCCAAGTCCGAGGAGCGACCCGCCCGCCGTAGCGAGGCACGAGCGAAGGCAGGGAGCGACCCGCGCGACAGCGCCACAATCCAAGGTCCATGATTCGACGGAACCCCGAGACCTAATCCTCCCCCGCACATCCACCAGAAACCCCTAAGCATCACTACCAGCTTTAACGATTTGAACCCAAAAACCTCACAAACCGCTCTATACTCAAATTGCTCCGATGGATATTGGAGGGTTTTAATTCTAATGAATTTGATTCGACGAAAACTGAGCCGAGTGATTGCGATCTGCAAGGCCGTAAAAGGCACTCGGCAACACTTCAAGTAGTCCGTCTACTTGTCCGGATCTTGGCGATAAGCCACCGGCACGTACCCAACTTCCAGCCCTTTGGGCGGAACTAGCAACAGGCCAGGGTCCAGGCTCGCAAGCTTGCCCATCCTCGGCGGTGCCATGTATTCCTTGTCCGAAGTCCAAGCTCGCTGAATCTTTTCGACCAGCGCCTGCAAAGCCGTCTTTTCATCGATGCTCAACCCCGAGTGTTGCATCGAAGGCTGATCCACAAATCGATACCAATAGTACGTCACCACGCTATGGTCGACAAGGTGAGCCTTAAACGGTCCCGCTTTCGGCCCAGGATTCTTCCAGACTCCATCGCCGCCTTCACTGGGAACGTACGACCGAGTTTGATCCGCCGGGGCAAATGCCGCTTTTTCTAAGCCAGTCTCCTGCGGAACCTTCTGAGCAGTCGTCGCTTCGACCGCACTTCCTTGGTGAACGAAATAGTCCGGAAAGGTCCCTTTGCGAATTCCTTGCTTCCAGTTCGTCAGCACATCGGGCTTCCACTGCAGGCCAAACGTCGTCGCATCGATGTTCGCCGTTGTAACCCATCGATCGACACCAGTAGCCCACTGCTTCGTCCCTTGGCGAACCTGCAAGGGATTTGCTTTGATTTTGGGCAGATACCTTCCCGAGGAGTCGAACTTGGGATTTGGCGCCGAGGGAGACGAATTCCAAGCCAGAACCTTATCCCATAATGCCTTCTTCGAATACGCCGCCAAGTCATGCATCAAGACCGTACGCCCATCCGCATCGGCCGGGAACTGGAATTGAGGAATTCGAGTGAAGGTCTGATCGCCCATCGACTTGCTGACCAATTGAGGAACTGTGTTGATTTCGATGGCTCCACTGCTGGCGATTCCCGGACGAGCATCGAGCCCACGTCCTACCGCGGGAGCGTGGTTTTGCGACATCTTCGACCATGCGGAAGGCAGGTAGAAAGCCACCGGACCTCGAAAGTTCGTAGCGTTAAAGAAGGATGTCCAACACTGGTCGCCGGTGGCTACCGGATACTTGTGCGCTCGAATCAGCGGAAGCGCCATCCAGGCGTACCCGAACATTTGTCCGCATGTGTCTTTATCGAAGGTGACTCCATCGGGCGGGACGAGCACTCGATTGCTGAGCTGGACGATGCCCATGTACTCGCCATCGAGCGGGCGCCCACTAAACTCCCATCCGGGGGACGAGAGCTCATGGTTGTAACCATCCGTCGTCCCATTCATCCGAAACTTCGCCGTCGATGTAGGATATTTGCTGCTCACCCAGAACCCAAGTCCGCCCTCGATGGTCTGAAAAACGGTCCAAAAGCTCGGCCCCCGCTCCGGCATTGAATCTCTAGCCACCGTTCCTTTCGGCACCAATGGCTCGGTGATCGTGCGATTGTCGGGCAGAATCCACGTGGAACAAAGACCTACTTGGAAACCCGCAATCGGATGGTCGAGGAGGGGCCAAGCCGTGGAGTACAAGCTGACGCCGTAGCCGTACTCGGACGGCGGAGTCTCGGCCGACATGTTGATATATCCCCAAAGACCATTGGATTCTTGATGCGGACTTTGGAATGCCAGGGCGGCCAGGGCTACGGATATCATGTGTGCAGGTTACCGGCTCTCATCGCCGGACCATGCACGAAGTTGCTTTTTGAATTCTCCGTATGCCTTGCGTGGAGCCCCATTCGACTTTCGCAATCCCAGAGATCCCAAGTAGCTTCGGAATGAATCGTCCTTGAGTTGGTAATACTGCTCAAACATGTCGAGCATGTTGTTGGGATAATCGCTTTGCATAAAGTAATTCGCAAACGGAATCTTGCTTCCCTTCGCTTTCAGCTCATCGAATACCTTCGTCACAAACTCTGCCTGCATGTCCTCGCAGCTCTTGGTGCCCTCACTTGCCGGGCATCCGATCTCAGTGAGATACAGGGGCTTTGATCCCGCTACGGCAAGCATCGAGTCGAAATGGCGACCGACATCGCCGAGGGGCAGCACCTGAAAGTTGGCTGAGAGCGGATAGTACGTCATCATCGTGATGTCGAAGTTCGATTGAATCTGCTTCACCAACTCGGGATGGCGTTGTAAACCGTCGAAGCTCGTGGTGACCCCAATCGGAATTTTTAAACCTGCGCCGCGAAGGAATGTCCTCGCTCCTTTGACAAGATTCAAGAAGGGACCAACCTCCGTCGGATGGTTGTTCAGATACACATCGACCTCGTTGCCAAAGGCAATTGCCTTCGTGTTCTTGGGCAGCATCGGCACGACTTTCTGCAACACCTCTTCCCAGTGGTTCGTCACCTCAGGATCGTCGAAAGGTCGCAGCATATACGCGATCGGCACGGTCTTGTTCGTGGTATCGATCACCTTAATACAAACCACCACATCGCCGCCAAGAAGCTTCGAAATCCCCACCGCGTCCTGAAATGGCTTGGGGTTGAACGCTTGCTCGTTCTCCAAGTCACTCCACTTGACACTGGCATACGTACCTTCCACGCCGATCTTGATCTCGTCCCGAACCGCAGCGAGCATCGTCTCCTCGCTCAGCGGTTCGCTGGGCATCAACGACAAGCTGATCGCCGTCTTGGGGGTCTGAAATGTGGAAAAAGCGATGGCCGCAATAAGCGAAGTAAACATGCCTTAGCTACGATTCTATGCCGATTCGGGTTGAAAGAAAAGGACTTTGGCCTATTTAGGAATGCCACGGATCTTCTTGGTGTGAGCCCAGAGGTACCGTACGGTCTCAAGATCGATCATCGTCTTGCCATCGAATCTCAGTGAATCCGAATCGATGTGTTCGATAACGGCCGTCCACTCGTCAACCGCGATCACTCTGCCGCAGATGGCGATCATCTCATCGCTCCAAATTTCACATGGCTCCTTTGACTTGGCCAGCACTCTTCCAAATTCGATGAAATCCTGACAGTTTTGGTATGGCGTCGAAATTTTGGCGGCGATCCCCCGCTCCAGAGTTGGAATTGCCTCCAAAAATTTATTCTTGTTTGTGTCGAAATCGACTCGATGAATATCTTCCAGCCGAACACATCGAATGCCTTCATAAGAGCCGTCATTATCGAAAACACTCACGATCGCGTAGTGGTCGGACCGAGAGTGAATCCAAGCGTTCGAATTCTTGTATGGCTCATCCGACCAAACGTACAAATTGCACAACGCCTGACTCTCGACCAGATCGTCGATGGTCGCCAGCATGATCGGGGTAGAGTCACTCACCCTTAGAACCTACCCCAAACCCTCAACTTCCATGATCAACTGGTTCGTTGGGTACGGGTGCACATCGAATTCAACTTTGTCCATTCCCGTCGTCGGAGTCGAAAACTCCTTCCCGCGGTCGTGAAACGGCAAGTCGATCGGCATCTGAGTTCGAATCGCGAGCGGCATCTCGGCCGGCTTCGTCAAAGCGCACCGATGGAATCCGTCGCTCAGCTTCGCCTCGAAATCGATCTTCCCCCAAGGTGTGTAACTCTGAACGCTAAAGCTCGGCAAATCGCCCAACTGCGGGCGGATGAACCAATTCCCTTCCCGGTCCTGGCCGATGCCTAGAAGAACCGTTTGCGCCACGATAGTTGGTGCCACCGCGCAGTGGCTCAGCTGCGCCGTCGTGCCAGGTTTGATCGACCACATTTCTTGGATCGTCGTGTTGTGGGTAACCGAGTACATCGTTGCCCATCGCTCTCGAAATTCTTTCAGGATCAGGTCGACCCGCCCCAGCCGAGCCCACGCCCAGTGCCGCCATATCGAATTGGCCGGGTATCCGCAGCCGACCGATTTGGGCATTCGCGTAATCAAATCGATCTCCTTATCCAACTTCGGTGCAACCGGATAGCCGTGCGCGAGAAGCCACAATAAGTGCGCTATCGCTCGGTCGCAGTACCGGGCTGGCCGAGTCGCCACATCGCACCGATTGTTGACGAAGACGCCGAGTTTGTCATGCCAAAACTGGCGACGCAAAGCATCGAACTGGAAGGAATAATCCGATTCGACTCCGTTGACCCAATCCAGCATCGCCAACATCTGCATGGCGTAAAGATTGAATGCCAGCTTCTTGTGAGCCTGCTCCTGGTACGCATCGTGGTCGATCCAAACTGTCTCGGCCCCGATTCCGTCCACCCGAAGCAAACCGTCCAATCCGGTGATGGTGGTCAGGTAGTCCAGGAACCGCTCGATGCCCTCCCAATTC
>CAMFIS010000152.1 GCA_945952345.1 uncultured Fimbriimonas sp. | reverse complement strand
GCCATATGGTGACGGATTCCACTTCAGCCGACGACTCCACCGCTTTGGCACACTTACCGATTCAAGCGAATGATCCGGTAACGAACGGTACCGGCGGCGTAGATATTACGACGGCGCAAGCCAAGGCACTGGGCTATACGACCGGCGCTTCGGTCGACTGCACCATCTTCTTGAACAGCAGCATCTGCCATCTCGATCATGGTGTGAACCATTCGAGCTACGACTACGAGACCGTAGCCGCGCATGAGATCAACGAAGCGCTCGGCATCGGCGGTTGGGGATCCAATATTGGATTTGCTTCCAACATCGCGATGCTCGACCTCTTCCGGTATGACCAGAATGGCAACCGAACGTTTACAACCACAGCGGGCCAAGCGTTCTTCTCTCTGGATGGCGTGACGCACATCAACGAGTTTAACCAGCAGCCAAACGGCGGTGACTATGCCGACTGGGTGGTGCACAATCCGGAACAGATTCAGGACTGGGCTGGTTCATTCGGACCCGGAGCAAACCTTGACTCCTCGGAAATTCGTGCATTCGACGTGTCGGGCTATAACTTGAACACGGTTCCGGAACCGACATCGATGATTGCTCTCGCCATCGGCGGAGCATTCCTCGCTCGACGCCGACGAAAGTAGGTTCTTCGCTAAAACAAGAATGGCTCGCCAAATTTTGGCGGGCCATTTTGCTTTCATTCCGTTCCGCTTCTATAATGGCGACATGGTTGGGCTCACGGCGCTCCATTTCGATCATCTTCGCACGCAAACATTTACCAATGTGGTTCTTCATCGAGGCAGTTCGCCCGTTACGATCTGCGTCAATTGGAGTGAAAAAGAACATCGGTCCACCGCTGACATTCTGAACGGGACAATTGATGTCTTTTCGGGCCATAAGAGCCACCGTAAGCTTATTTCGTCGATGAAAGTGGATTCACTTTCATCCCAACCTTTTCCTCAAGTGCTCTTCGATCGAGAGTCAGGAGAAGCATTTATAACGTTATGGGCTGCAATTGATGACCACGGAGGGACGCGGGTGTACCGATTCGAGAAGGAAAGGCCAACTTACCTTCGAAATTCGGAACTCTATCAGGCGTCTCCAGGAGCAATCCGAGAAAGATCCAATGGCGAACTCGTGAGATTTGTTCCACTTGAGGGGCATCATCCAACGCCGCCGGTCTCACGAACGATGAAATTCGATCTTAAGAAGCATGACTTTGTGGCGGGAAAGTGGGTGGAGGAGTCGTTCGATACTCCCAATCATCGCGTCCTATCCTTGACTTCGAATGGACATCGCTATCGAGTCGAGCTTCGGCATCGTAACTTTCGACTTGGGAACCGGAAGCTCACCTCATCGAAGTCTGGATTCATCTTGTGCGATGGGCTGGTAACTCATGGATCTGACCTAATGCCGACGGAGAAGATGACTCAAAAGCAAAAGGCAGGCATATTCATGACTGAACTCACAACGTTCAAGGTCTGGATCGACGATAAGCCGGTCACGATACCTAGTCGTCTATGGAAGACTTGCTTTGATGTCCACCTTGCACCGAAGTACTTGAAACTGCGGTCGATCAAGACTGGAGTCCAGGTGAAGGCATCGGCATCGGATGGCGGCGGAGGCTACATTGTGACTTGGACTATCCGGACCGACGGGTCTTGTCGCAGAAATGTAGTCTCCGAAGATTAATTTCCCCCCTCCTTCTCGAGGAAGGGGACATTGCATATCAGTTTTTGTCGGGTGCGACCTTGATTCGGAAACTGGGATCGCCGGTTGCGTATGATGCGCCTTGATTCTTCAGGAAGTTTCTCGTCGTGTCGTCGGGCTGCATGCGTAGGATCAAGCGGTCCGGCTTGCGACCGTTTCCGTCCTCGTCGTGGAAGATCAGATCGACGTTAATCGATGCTCCTTGCCCAACACCTGGATCGCGAATATCGGAGACATTTTCAACCGGAATCGCATTTCCGTCAGCCATGATGAGCGACAAACTATCGAAACCGGTGCCGGCCAAGGCGAGATTATCGACCTTTGTTCCATTTCGGAGTTCGGCTTTCAGTTTCCAGCCAGGACGGCCGTCATCGGTTGGCGTCACGGACGTAATTCTGAATCGCCACACTCCGTCGAACAACCAATCGTTGAGTCCTCCTTCGAGGGCTTTCACCTGGTTGGCCCCACCCGGGACAAAGTTGATGGAAAGCACGTTGTCCTTCACGTCTGCGGTCGCGCCAGCCGCCTTGAGTGCGCTGAGGGGAATATAGGTTGCCCCGTCCACGCTCGTGGTCTTGCCTGCCACCGGTTTGCCGTTGATGACGATCGACATGGGGGCGAGGAATGCGGAAGCGATTGCCGCTACGACAACCCCAGAAGAAAAAATGATGAGCTTGTTTTGAAGAATTTTCATCGGTTTGAGCCTGTCCAGTTCATCCCATTGTACTAAAGTAAGGCCCAATAGTTTTACGGAGACGGAAACTTCTCAGGCTCAAAGTTGTTTAACCTGTTTGGAAGGGGACGATGATGGTAGCCACTATGCTGCTGGGGATGCTGAGCAGGGACGACATGAGCCCGATGGCTCGGTTTACCTATGACGTCGTCGATGCTCTCGTCCATAGTCGCGAGATTCCCAAACCGACCACCAAAACTTCCGCCCACGGAGTCTTCGTCACCATCGAATCGGCCGGCATAATTCTTGGTTGCCGAGGCAGCGTCGATGCTAGTCAATCCTCGCTGGAAGAAGAAATCATCAAGGCCGCCCGTTCGGCTTCCCTTTTCGATCCCCGCTATAAACGAGTCGTCATTGGCGACCGCAAGTTTGCGGTTACGCTCACCATCGTCGATCGTCTGGAGCCGATGCAGTCGGTTCTGCGGCTCTCTCCGGCCGACGGAATAGTGCTTACTTCGGGTCAGGGTACAGGGGTTGTGTTGCCTTATGAGGGCCGCGACCCCGACACCCGTTTGAAGTGGGCATACCAGAAAGCCTCGACGCCATTTGGCTCGGCGGTGACGCTCCAGCGTCTCATCGCCAGCCGCTATCGCTACCCCGAAAAATAGAATTATGTTGATCGCGCTTTTATTGCAATTCGACTTTGGCGGCCATTTTGAGACCAACACGAAACGAGCCAAACCTGCCCACCGAGCGGTGGCAAAAGTCGATTCCAAAGCAACCGTTATTCGCCGCGAGGTGAACATCTATATCGGTGGCGATGTCGCGCCGGCGAAGAAAATCGCGCTCGTGATCAACACCAAAAACGTACGGCAAGTGCCACTTCAGATTTACAAACTGAATCCGGAAGACTTGCGAAAGATTTACGACTTGCCTGCGCCAAAGCCGAAGCCGATAGGAAGTCCTTTCCGATCGGTGTTGGTCGATGTCTCCAACAATAGGGCTGCCCTGCCTGCCCCGCAAGACACATATTACCAACGGCAATTTAA
Organism: uncultured Fimbriimonas sp.; assembly: GCA_945952345.1. Lineage (GTDB taxonomy): Bacteria > Armatimonadota > Fimbriimonadia > Fimbriimonadales > Fimbriimonadaceae > Fimbriimonas. Next base: position 5,813 of record CAMFIS010000152.1, on the reverse strand, counting down.
CCTCGCCGATATTCCCCCTGGGTACTACCTCCTTCAGGTTCAAGGTGGATTCAAGGGCCAGACGTGGGGAACGATGAATGTGACCAACCTCTCGGTAGTCATCAAGCGTGGAACCGACAAATCGCTGACGTGGGTTACGGATGCGAAGACCGGAATGGCGGTCGAGGGTGCGGAGGTCACCGCTTACCGAGAAGGCAAGGCTACGGTGGCAGGGCGGACCAATCGACAAGGTATTGCCCAGTTTGCGATGCCGCGTGGAAAAGATGTCTTCTTGATTCGGCGCGGTAAAGACATGGCTGCTCTGCAGGCGGTTGGTTCCTCGCGAGACGGCACGGTGGTCGACCACATCCAATTCGACCGACCCGTTTATCGTCCCGGGCAAACGGTCTCGTACAAGTCCATCCTGCGACGCATCAAGGGATTCGAATACGAACCGATTGGCGACACGCCCGTGACAGTTGAGATGCTCGATGCGCAGTCGATTGTCCTTGAACGACACGAGTTGAAGACGAACTCGATCGGATCGGTTGCGGGCAACTTCCAGATTCCCCGCGAAGGTTCGCTCGGCTTTTACACGGTTCGAATTCGTAGCGGCAACCAAACTTGGTCGCTGAAGAATTTCCAGGTTGCCGAGTACCGAAAGCCGGAGTTCAAAGTTGCTTCGAGTTTCTCCGATAAGCGATATCTGGCCGGTGACACGATTCATCTGAAAGTCAATGCCGAGTACTACTTCGGCGCCAAACTGCCGAACGCGACGGTTCAGTTGACGGTTCGTCGGTCAGGAATGAATTGGCAGTCGGCGGACTACGAGTTCAACGACGGGAACCTCTATTCCCGAAATGCCTTCCAGTTTGGCGAAGTCGTGTTGAACGATGTGCGGAAGACGGGCGCGGATGGCACGTTGAATATCGATCTTCCGACGACGGCGACGACTTTCGATGCCAACTACGAGTTCTCGATGGTGGTGACCGATGGCTCGAACCGGCAGATCAGCCACTCGAATACTGTTCCAGTTTTTGCCTCCGCGGTGCATGTTTCGGCAAACATGACGGTTGGCTATGTTCCGCTCGGCCGCTTGGCCCCACTTGAAGTGCGGTTGTCCGACCTAGACGGAAAACCGGTGGCTGGATCGGTGGACTTGGAACTGAGGCAGTCGGTATGGGACGAGAAGCAGAAACGGCAGGTGGAGCAGACCGTTGAGCAAACCTCAGTCAAGGTTCCTGCGACCGGAGTTCTCAAGACGACAATGCCGGCCAAAGTCGCCAACTACCTCACTTTGGTGGCGACGACAAAGGATTCCGGCGGACGCAAAACCCAGTCACGGAGCGGCATCTACGTGGCCGATCCTTTCACCGCACCCGACAGTGAGAAGAAGCCACCGAACGTTTCGATCCGCGTCGATAAGCGACGCTACACGGTTGGCGAGACGGTCGCCGGTTATGTGGAGTCGAATCGCAAGGGACATCCCATCTTGTTGACGATGGAAGGCGCCGACCTCCTGTCATACCAAGTTCTGGATAAGCCTGGTTCGTTCTCGTACAAGTTGAACCCCGCGACGAGCCCACAGATGGAGTTTTCCGTCAGTCAATGGTCGGAAGGCAGCCGCGTGACTGGTTCGAATTTGGTCGAAGTTGTCGACCCTAAGCGGCGACTCACCGTCGAATTGACCCCCGACCATAAGGAGTACTCGCCGGGCGATCCGGCCAAATACACCGTGACGACGAAGGATTTTGCGGGTCGGCCGATTGGCGCCGAGGTGGCGTTGCAAGTCGTCGATGAGTCGATTTATGCGATCCGCGAGGACGATACGCCTTCGCTGGTGGCGACCTATTGGGGCTATCGTCCAAATGGCGTTCAGACCATCGCCTCGGCTCCTCGCGAAATGGCAGGCGGCGCGTTCCAAATGCAGAAGAACATGGGCAAGGATGCACCCATGCGAACCCAGTTTGTGGATACCGCATATTGGAATCCTTTCGTCGTGACCGGCCGGACTGGTTCGGCGACCGTGGAGTTCGAAATGCCCGGCAACCTTACGGCATGGCGAGCCAAAGCTCGGGCCGTGACGGGTTCCACGCAAGTCGGCGAGGCGGATGCCTCGACTCGGTCTTCTCGGCCACTGACGTTGCGTTTGGCTGCTCCACGGCAAATGGTTGTGGGCGATCGCTTGGACCTGATTGGCACCGTTACCAACCGGACTGCAAATTCCCAACAGGTGACCGTGAAGACCGTTATTGAAGGCAAGACGCAGGAGCAGACGATCACGGCTCCGGCGAAGGGTGACGCTCGAGTGACCATTCCGCTTGAGGCAACGAAGCTTGGATCACTGAAGGTTCGGGGCGAGCTTTTGGGTGCAGACAAGGTCCGACTGGATGGCCTCGAAGTTGGCGTTCCCGTGAATCCAAACGGAATTCCCTTCCGCAACGTCACCACTGGCCGCGCGAGCGGACAGGAGTTGAGTTACAGGCTTCCCGATGGTGCGATTCCGGGTTCGGCGGCGGTGAAGGTTCGCTTCTTTGCCAGTCCGGCGAATCTTGTGCCGGATATCGAATCCGAATTGTTGAATCGTGGCCGCTACACGCCGATCATCGCTGCCGAGCAGGTTGAGACTGCGATTCGGCTGGGAATTCCGTGGACCGACGATCGTATCCGCGAACCCATCGCCATGCTCGCTCGCACCCACCAAGGCGCGGGATGGGCCTGGTGGGACGAAGGAACCCCGGATCCGGTCATCACGGCTCGGGTCCTGCACGGCTTGGCCCGCATCGACAAATATCCGGATTGGGCGAACCTCAAGAATGTCGCGATGGAAGCAGCGCGGCACCAGTATCGCTCGATTCAGTTTGCCGAGTATCGAGCCCATATCGTCGAGGCTCTCGCGGTTGCGGGAGACGACAAGATCGGCGGCTGGGTTGGCGAAGTTCAAGATTCGAATACGCCGATCTCTCCCACGGCTCAGCTTGCGTTGGCGCACTCTCTTCTCATCGTCGGCCGCAAGGACCAGGCGATGGAAAGGATCAATCGCCTGAAAGCCCTGGTCTCGCGAGGAACATCGAGCTACTTGCCGGTCGGGCAAGGCGTAGGTTGGACGGGTAGTCAGTTGGAAGCGAATGCGCGCCTTCTGGACCTCTTGCTCGAAGTCTCCCCGAACGACGCTTTGGTGGATGAAATGGCGGATTGGCTGATCGCGCATTGCGTGGTGTACATGGCGCCGGGCGACACGAGTGCGGTCCTGTCCGCACTACGTCATTATTCGCAGGTTCGGCCGGCACCCACGCGCTTGGGCAACCTGACGGTCAAGATCGGCGGTACGGAGATTGCTTCGCATCGCCAGCCCGACGGACTCTGGGTCGATGCCGCGATTCCGGAAGACAAAATTGGGCAGCCGATTTCGGTCTCGGGATTCGACGCGTCGATGCCGATTCGATATACGGTCGAAGCTTCGGTGTACAAAGCGGCGACCGACGAAGTTCGGTCTGGAATCCGGACCGCGGTTCGGTGGGAAGTCATGAACGAGGCTGGATCGTGGGAAGAGTTGAACCGACCGGTAAGGCCCAACGAGCCGGTTCGAGTCTCGACCGTGGTGTGGGGAGACTCCGTCACAGATGCGGTGAAGACGGTTTGCCCGATCCCGGCTGGATTCGAGTTCGTTGATCAGGATCGATTGACGTGGGCGCGAAGCGAGGTGCGAGACGGTGCAGTGATCTATTACACGATCTTGCGAGACAGCCTTCCCGCCACGTTCCGATACTACATTCGCGCCGAATCGGGCGGATCGATTTCGGCTCCGGCGGCGATGTCCGAGGCGATTCGACGCGCCGAGGTGCGTGGAAACAGCGCGGCGATGAAGATCAACGTTCGAGGCAACTAATGCTTTCGCTCCTCGTCGGCACGGCTTTGCTTTCCGATCCTCCTCTGCGGGGTGATCGGATCGCGCCGTTTGAGATGATGGAGCCGGGCGGAAAGGTGTACTCGTGGTCGCCGGGTCGGGTAGGCGTCATCTGCGCCTTTGCTTACTGGTGCGATACGTGGAAAACCCAGCGCGAGCGGCTGGCCGAGGCACGGCGACGGCTGGTGGGGACGCCGGTGGACTTCCTCGGGGTGAGCGTGGACGGGCAGTGGTTGGACGTCGACAAACAAGCTGATTGGTCGTATCGGCTTATCGATTCGGGGAGTCGGTGGAGCAAGTCGTTGAACATCGACCGAGTTCCGTACACGTTGGTGGTGGACGAGTCGGGAACTGTCCGATGGGTGAGCTTCGGGATTTCTCGGAGCGACGACATCGTGCGGGCCGTGCGCGATTCGTTCGGATCTGCGTCGCCCGCCTCGAACACGGTGTATCTAACCTTTGACGACTTTCCGGCCAAGCAATACAACTCCGAACTTCTAGATGCGTTGCGTCAAGAAGATGTGCATGCAAGTTTCTTTGTGATTGGCGAGAACGCTTCTTCGGATCCTCGATGGGTTCGACGGGCTTTTGAGGATGGCAACCGATTGGAGGTGCACGGCTGGGAACATACGGCGAAGAATTCTGAACCGGAGCGGTGCCGAGACTGGCTTCGGGATGTCGTTGGTATTGCTCCTTCATGGGTGCGCTCACCGGGTTCGAATGTGGTGCAGGATTTTCGCGGGAATGTGTTTAAGGCGGCGGACGTTGATCCGTACGACTTTCAGCGTCCCGGTGTTGGCGAGTTGAAACGTCGAGTCTTTGGTTCGTTGAAGGGCGGAACGATTTTGCATTTGCACGCGGGGGTTGCGGACACTATTTCCGCTTTGCCGGACATCATCGAGCGGGGTCGGAAGCTGGGATTGACGTTCGAGCCGTTGCCATAGGCCGAGATCCGGGAGCAGGGAGCAGAAGCTTTTTGTCACGCATCGACGGGTCTTGACTCCTTTCCACACAAAGCCTCCATTGCGTCGATACGTGCCACCCAAACTAAGACCTCATCACTGATCCCGGATCCCAGGTTAGCGTGTTAAACTCACGGCATGAAGTTCTTGTTCCTCGTCCCCATGCTGATTCCGTTCATCGCCGAAGCGGCGAACACGCGAGTGGTAATCGAGACATCACTAGGTTCGATTACCGTCGAATTGGAGGACAAGAAAGCACCCGAGACGACGAAGAACTTTCTGCGATATGTCGACGCTGGGCATTACAAGGGCGGCAAGTTCCACCGCACGGTGAAGATGGACAACCAGCCGGACAAGAAGGTGAAGATCGAGGTGATTCAGGGCGGAGTTGGTTCCTCGTTTGAGAAGAAGGACTTCCCGGCGATCAAGTTAGAGCGAACGAACAGGACCGGGTTGAAACATCTCGATGGCGTGATCTCGATGGCTCGCGACGGGGCGGATACGGCGACGTCGGACTTCTTTATCTGCATCGGCGATCAGCCTTCCCTGGATTTCGAGGGTAAGCGCAATCCGGACGGTCAGGGCTTCGCTGCGTTTGGTCATGTCATCAAGGGAATGGACATCGTTCGGAAGATCCAGGCTCAGCCAGCGAAGGATCAGACTTTGACGCCGCCGGTGGTTATCAAGAACATTCGGCGGTTTAAGGGTTAGCTCTTTCCTTTTTCCACCCCCACCGGTTCGCAAGCTCACCGACCCCACCAGGGGTGTAGCTTGGTTAGTTTCTCACTTCCGCGCCCCCGAAAATTTGTGATTGGTCGCGAACTCTATCCACGGGAACTAGCCAACGCTCCACCCCTGGGGGTGTCGGTGAGCGCGAACGCTAAGCAATTCTGAGGGAGCAAAATTTAGCGAACCGGTGGGGGTGGCCAAGGCTTATAAACATTCCAGACTGTGCAAAAATCAGG
>CAMFIS010000151.1 GCA_945952345.1 uncultured Fimbriimonas sp. | reverse complement strand
GCCGCGAGACATTCCAGCACCACCAGCGACGCCGTTTCATACCACCTCGACGAAAGGATAAGAGCGCGCGTCTGGCATTGCTCTCGCTGCACATCTTCGGGTCCTAGCCAACCCCGGAAAAGTGCGCTGGGACATGCCGCGCGGACTTTCGTCTCCAGCGGACCGTCACCGACAAACGTGATTTGCTTGTCTGTCATGTGGCATGCATTGGCAGGTGTAACAGGATCCTTCTCGGCGGTCATTCGGCCAATCCAGAGATAATGGTGTGAATCTTCCGGACGTTGGCATTCCGATGACGCCGGGTTAACCGGATTGTTGAGCACATCGATGCGACCTGCAATGCTCCGGGCAAGAATATTTCTTTGATGATCGGAAACGGCAAGGATTCGGCGAATTGCATGGAATCGATTGGCCGACCTTCGGAGACCCCATGCCCTGGCGTACCGCAATTGTTTGAGGCGAACCGCGTCCGGACCCATGCATGGCGATTTCATACAAGCGACGGACAAAGGCTTCAATCCACATATTGAATCGCTCGGATACTGGTAGAGCATGGCGTTGGGACACACCAAACCGAAGTCGTGACAAGTTACCAGGGTAAGGATATTCAGCTTCAATGCCGCCGAAAAGATAGCTTGCGAGAAAAAGTTGTGATAGCCGTGCACATGCAAAAGCGTGCGGGATCCGGCGTATGGCTTTAGGATATCTCCCAGCTTACGAAGCATCTCGCGATCGAACAGAAGGTTCTGAACCATGTGCGCCTTGCCACCATGGAAGAATCGGTCGTGCTGAAGCTGGAGGTCAAGGCAGATCACTTCGACTCCAGGAAGCGTGGAGAAGGCTGGATCAACGGTCTTGGCTGACGAGAGGATGACGGTGGGAATGCCCCGCTCTGACAGGACTTTGACGGTGTCGAACGCGACTCGCTCGGCCCCACCCGTGGGTGCCCCGCCTTCAACGGCGACGATGACGCGTTCAGGAAGCATGATCTTTGTTCAGGCAAGACCGATAGATCGATTCGAGGGAATCGACATGGTTCTCTACAGTCATCGGTTTTTCTTGAATATCTGCAAAGGCGGCTCGGCTGATGTTTTCAACAAAAGTGTCGTCGGATAATCGGGCTAGACTTTTTGCAAGGTCGGATTCGCTTGAAATGAGTCCGTTGACACCATCGCGGATGTACTCCTTGGCTCCAACGTTGTCGGACACCACGCAGGGCACTCCGAGGGTCATGGCATCGATGACGCTGAGGCCGAGCGTTTCACGCCACCGAGATGGGACCACGACGGAGCGAGCAGATTGAAGCGCTCGTTCGATTTCATCGGAGCCTAGCCAACCGGCGAATTCAGCCTCCGTAAACTCGCTTTCAAAGTCCCTTCGCTTTGGCCCATCGCCAATCACGACCGCCGGCTGTCCGGTTTGCTGACACGCCTTGAGGAAGGCATCGACGCCCTTTTCATAGGTGAGGCGTCCGATGCACAGAAGGTTCTGATTTCGTTCGGCGACAACGCGTTCTTTCGCGGCCAGCGAAGAGATGGGGGGCAGGTGGAAAGCCGGGAGGGTTGCTGAGATGAGAGGTGCAAGGGTTTGTCGTTCCAGGTCGGAAATGTGGATGATTCCGCTGGACCGCCGGGTCAAATTCCATACCGATTGGTTCCACCAATGGCTTGTGACTTTCGGGAGTTTGTACTTCCACAGCTGGTCCTGACACTCGCAAGCGATGCAGGACAGCGAGAGCGGACGTCGATCACAGTTACGCTTCTCGCGATGATCGTAATACAAAGAAGTCGGACACGCCGGCGAATAGTCGTGGGCATGGAGAAGGGTAGGGAAGCCGAGCTTTTGGGCGATGTGGCCAACGACTCCGGAAAGCTTGAGGCGAAATGTGTGCAGATGGACCACGGCTTTGTCGTTCGCGAACGAGGCGAGAAACGCGCTGACTTGGTTCTCGATTCCTGCGTTATAGAACATCCGCTGGAATTTGGCCGAGCGGCGCGGCTCTTCGAAAAAGCTGGTGGTATCGAGGAGGAGAAGTTCGATTCCGGCTTCTGTAAGCCTGGGGTCGGCATTGCTGCCTCCGGAAATAAAGCCCACTCGCCAGCCGCGGCGTCGGAGTTCGAGCGATTCTTGGATGGCGACCTTTTCCGCTCCGCCGTCGACGGTAGCGGATTCGCACACCATCACGACTTGCATGGGCTCCCTCCTGGAATTGCTCTCACTCGCTCGATCATCCTTGATATCGTCTAGGCCTTTCGACCTAGGCTCCAGCCCCTTAACTTTCCTGGGTCACAGTGATTGTACTGGGAATCGGCTTCGCGGATCGGAAACCTGATAATAATGCCTAAACGCGAGACGGGCAAATGCTCTTAATCTCATGTAACTTATTAGGTATTGGTTCCGACTTTTGGAGCCTCCTTTGGTTCGTGTCCAGGGTGGGACGCAACTATCGGCTTGCATCATGAGGATATTGGTCATATCAAATTTGTGTCCGCCAGACTATGACGGCGGCTTCGAATTGAGCGCATATCGGAACGCCTTGAGCCTGCGAGCGCGGGGCCATGATGTCACATTTGTGACAGGGAATTTCCGGACAAGTTTTCAGGGTGAGAGAGTCGATCCACCGTGGGTGCACCGGATATTCAAGACAAGCGAAGTCCGTGACGGATGGTCGGACGCGGAAATGTTTATTGGTGGGCAGTCAAACCTACACTTTTCCATTCGGGACATCTTCCGCCAAATCCATTTTCGTCTGGCGAATCTGCGGGCCCTTTCGAAGATGTTGGACGTTGCACCTGGGAATGAAGCCAAGCTCGACCAGTTCCTCGCCGAGAACGAGTTTGATGTTGCTTACGTCTTTGGCCTGCATAAGATTGGAACGTCTGTCATCCGCAGTTTGATGAAGAAGGGGATTCCGGCGGTGTATCACCAAGGTGACGAGTGGCTGGCGTATTACGTCCACCCTGGGCTATTGAAGAGAGCCCTGCTCAATCTGGCAAGTCCCGTGACGTACTTCCGCGAACGTAAGATCGACTTACACCATGTGGTCTTGGTGTCGGAATTCATGAAGCGCCGATTTGCCGACGCCGGCATTCGCGAATCTCGCCTCGAGGTGATCTACCGCGGAATCGAACTTCCGATTTCCGAGCCGGACCGCGAGCGGTATTTCCCTCCCGTCTTCTTCATCGCTTCCCGTTTGACGCTTTACAAAGGAATTCACTTCGCGATCAAAGCCGCCAAGCTCCTGCGCGACCGAAACCCAACCGCCGAATGGGAGATGTGGATCGCTGGTCAGGGCGAGTCGCAGACCATGCAGTATTTCTACAGCTTGGTGGAGCAGTACCAACTCCATGACCGAGTGAGATTTGTAGGCAAGTTGACGCGAGAATCGGCCTATGACCATATGAAGCGAGCGACGGCCGTGATTAGCCCGAGTGTGTTTGATGAGCCGTTTGGTAATACCAACATCGAGGCAATGGCTAGCGGAACTCCTCTCATTGCGTCTCGATCGGGAGCAATTGAGGAGATTATCGACCATGGCAAGTCGGGGTTAATTTACGACCGCGCCAAACCAGAAGAACTAGCGCACCATATGCAACTTATCCTCGCCAATCCTAACCTCCGGTATTCGCTTGCTGTCGAGGGAGTGAATCGGGTTCGCGAGAAGTTCATGCAGGAAGACATCATGGATCAAGTAGAGGCCAAACTCGCCGATGTTTCGGGAATGCCGCTTGGGACCGAGGTCCGTGAACCGACGAGGGCGTCGCTCCAGTAAGCTAGACTCCAAGTATGCGGGTCTGCGTTTCGGCATTTTTGGTCACGACAAAGCCCGGCATGCAGTTGGCTGGGGTCGGGCGGCATATGTTTTCCGTTCTCGATCAGTTAACGAAGAAAGATTACGGCCATCGGTTCGACGTGTTCTTGCGGGACGACGTTGACATGCCCGACCAGTGGAAGGAGTGCGCTTGGATCACCTGGCACAAGATTCCGATTCAATCGTCGCGCCAACGAGTTTGGTGGGAGCATGTAAAAATCGGCCAGGTTGCACGCCAAATGAAAGCCGACGTTCTCTTGTCGATGTTTGTGCCGCTCCCATTTGCCTGTTCGGTGCCGATGGTTGCGATCGCACACGATGCATTTCCGCGCACCCATCCCGAATGGTATCCGAAGCGTAAGCGAATCATTCTCGACCAGCTGACTGCGATGGCCTGCAAGAAGTCGAATGTGCTGGTAACGGTTAGCCAGTATTCCCGAGCCGAGCTTGCGCGCGCGTACGGCGTTCCCGAAAGCAAGATCGTTGTTGCCCCGAACGGTTTAGGAAACAGTGTTCGGAGCCTCACCGCGGAGGAACTGATTGTTGCCGATTCGAGCAAGTTTGTTGGCCAAGACTATATCTTTTCGGTCAGTACTCTTGAGCCCAGAAAAAACATGAACGGCCTCATACGGGCGTTTGAAATCCTGAAGTCATCGGGAGAGTATCCGCATTTGGAGCTTTGCATCGCAGGTGCAAAGGGATGGCTAGACAGCCCCATCGCGGAAATGGTAGAGGCTTCTCCGGTCAAAGATTTCATCAAATTCCCAGGCTATGTGTCAGACCTTGAATTGAATGCGCTCATGCAGAATGCTCGTGTTTTTGTGTGTGCTTCGCACGTGGAAGGATTCGGGATTCCTCCGCTCGAGGCGATGACAATTGGGACTCCGGTGGTTGCGAGCAATACCAGTTCGCTGCCGGAAGTTTGCGGTGACTGCGTGGAATACTGCGACCCGTCCAATCCGTCGAGCATCGCTGAAGCGATGCAAAAAGTGATTTCCGATTCTCGTCATGCCCAGGAAATGCGGGCATGCGGATTGGAACGTTCGAAGTTGTTTTCGTGGGAAGAGTCGGTTAACAGACTGGTGAGCGCCCTCGAAACTGCCGTAAATTAACATTGGTCTCACAATATGGCTAAAACAGCAATGATCACCGGCGTGACCGGGCAAGATGGCTCGTATCTCGCAAAGTTACTTTTAGATAAGGGATACACGGTTTTGGGCGCGGCTCGACGGAGCGCTTCGGTCAATTTGTGGCGACTGGATTATCTCGGCATAAGAGACAAAGTGAAGCTCGTGCCGATGGAACTCTTGGAGTTCACGAATATCTGCCGCGTGATCCAGGATAACAAGCCCGACGAATTTTATAATCTTGCGGCTCAGAGCTTTGTGGCGGCATCCTTCGAAATGCCGTTGTACACAGCGGACGCCGATGCAATCGCGGTAGCGAGGATCCTTGAGGCGATCCGCCATTACAGCCCGGAGACCCGCTTCTACCAGGCTTCGACCTCGGAGATGTTTGGCAAGGTGCAGGAAGTCCCTCAGATAGAATCTACGCCGTTCTATCCGCGCTCTCCATATGGCGTTGCAAAGCTCTATGGGCACTGGATCACGGTTAACTACCGCGAGTCATTTGGTCTTCACGCATCATCGGGCATTCTGTTCAACCACGAGTCGCCACTCCGCGGCTTGGAGTTTGTGACTCGGAAGATTACGGCGGGCCTGGCCAATGTAAAGCACGGTCATCGGTCGCATATCGAACTTGGCAACATGGATGCCAAGCGCGACTGGGGTTTTGCGGGAGACTTCGTTGAAGGAATGTGGCGAATGCTGCAGCAGGATACGTCGGGCGACTATGTTCTCTCGACCAACGAAACTCACACGGTTCGAAAGTTTGTGGAGTTGGCGGCGTCAGCTCTGGATATGAATATCGAGTGGAGTGGAGAAGGCGTCGATGAGGTCGGAACCGATACAAAGACCGGCAAGCAAGTTGTGACGATTAATCCGCAGTTCTATCGCCCGGCCGAGGTCGACCTGCTCATTGGCAACTCGGAGAAGGCCCAGACCGTGTTGGGATGGAAGCGGCAAATGAGCTTTGAAGGATTGGTTGAATCGATGGCGAAGGCAGACAATGACCGCGCGGTCGATTCCTCCGTTAAGAACTAAGCGTTCTCTCGTAAACATCGAGTAGGCCCGTCAAGTACTTATCGACGGTGAGTGGGCTATTCCAATAATCCTGGTATGCGTTGATTCCGAATTGCTTTGCCTTGTCGGCGGTCAGGGCTTTCAGAGCTTTGACCAGGGAGTCGCGATCGCCAGTTCGGAAGGTAAGGCCGCTCCGCTCATCCTTCATGTACTCGGTCGAGGCACACTTGTCGGCGACGACCACAGGTACCCCTCGCGAAACGGCCTCGATGACGCTGAGGCCCGCGGTTTCGTACCAAAGCGAAGGCATGACGATGGCACGACTCGATCGAATATGCTGTGCAACGGTCGCTTCGTCGACCCATCCAGTGAAGGTAGCTTCAGGATTAGCGGCCCTGATCTTTTCTTCTTCTCCCCCCTTGCCGATGAATTGGCACTTCACACCTGCTTTCTTGGCCGCTTCGGCAAAAAGGACGCCGCCCTTCTCGGGGGAGAGTCGGCCAACATACGTGAAAATATCGTTTTGGCTGGGTTCGGCGATCGATTCCTTGCTTTCGCTCACCGGATTGTAAAGCACGGTCTGCGGTGTTTGCGATGGAATGTCCGGCTGCAGAATCTTACGGCTGAACTCGGAGACGTAGATAAAGTGAGCAAAATGGTCAAGCGTGTGGGCTGAACGGAGTCGCCATGCGCGGCCCATCTGCATCGCTTTCATCTTCCAGCCACTATGAGTACATTGCGAACACGCACACGCCCGTGAGAGCGGCTTCAGTGTGCAGATGTGCTGCTCGGGAAAGTTGAAGTAGCTGGTGTTAGGGCACGCAAGTCCGTAATCGTGAAGAGTTGTAACTAGCTTGAATCCTAGCCGTGCGGCCACCTGAACCACCGATCCAGACAGGACCCGCCGAAATCCGTGGTAGTGGATAATGGTCTCCTTCGGATCGAATTGGCCATGATCGAGCACGGTAAAGAAGGTCTCACCCGCCTGCCTGTTCCAGAAGAATCGCGAGAGTAATTCCCGCTTACTAGTGGTGTGATAGGCGTCGGTAAGCCCCATGGTCGTCGCCTCTACCGAGACATCTCTAAAGCCTTTGTAAAGCTCGCCTTCGCCCGCGAAGTAGACGCTCCGAATTCCGTGCTTGGCGAGTTGAATGGCCGAAGTAATTGCGACCTTTTCGGTGCCGCCGGTCATTCCGGCGCCATCGCAAACGGTCACAACGTTTCGGATCATCGGATGATGCAATGGTACCTGTGACCGCGACTGTTCGGGAGGCAAATCAGCAGGATGTGGCGATCGTGCCAATCGGGCCCAGACAATTGCCGGTTTCTTCGGGACCAGGGCGGCCCCGAAGCCGAATTCCTATATACTTGAACTCGGTTGAAGGTGCCAAGTCCTCTAGAATTGTCTAGTTTGGGGAGCCCTTCATGGCTTGGCTTAGCTTGATGTCCCTGGTCGAACGTACTGCACAAAATCCAAAGGCAAAGTATTTGCCGCAACTTACCGGGTTGCGATTCTTTGCCGCGTTCGCCATCATCATCTGCCATTTCGGCAACCAAGCTCTGCCGAATTTGCCGAAGTACCTGGCACGGCTTAACGTAGGCTTCTATAACGCCGTCGGACTCTTCTTCGTGTTGTCGGGATTCATCCTTGCTCACACCTACGGTCGGAAGGACTTTCAATCGAAGCCCACTCGAAATCGATATTTCGCCGCTCGGTTCGCACGAATCTACCCAGTCTTCCTGTTTGCCTTGCTGATCGATCTTCCGGTCTTCATCGTCAACAATCGCCACGCATTTGAAGCGTCAACGCCTTTTCGGTTGATCCAGAAGGCGCTACTACTACAGACATGGATTCCCACTCCGACAGAAGTTTCTGTCCGGTGGAACGCTCCGTCGTGGTCGCTGTCGACCGAGACCTTTTTCTATCTGGCCTTCCCGTTTCTGGCTCCGGCCATCGGCCGCCTTTCGGCCAAAGCATCCATGCGATGGGTTTCGGCGCTTGTGGTTGGGCTCACCGGGACGAGCCTCTTTTACGACTTGATGGTTGCCGGACGCTACCCCCTGGGCACACCGGTCGGCGAGGCTCTCGAGAAGGCCTTCATTAATGCTCCCTACCTTCGATTGATCGAGTTCGCGGTTGGAATTCTTGCCTACCGGATCTACTCGGAAATCCAATCTGGAGCCATGAGGTTTTCGCGGAAAGCTTGGATAGCGGCCCTCTCGATTTTGGCGAGTGTCTATGTATTTGTTAGCATCGTCGGTGGTGAATTACTGATCAGCCAGGGTCCCAGTACGCTTTTCTTTGCCGCAATCATTGTGTGGCTTTGCACGGAGGCTTCGCGGATTCGCACCGTACTGGAAAACCCACGCGTGGTGCTCTTGGGTGAATCGAGCTACTCCCTCTATCTCATTCATTTTCCCATTTTCTATACTGCCTTTCAGGTTGCCCGTAAGGTTGGACCCCTCCAGTCGCTGGTCACCAACCAGCCTTTGCTCGTGGTGAGTCTACTTGCGGCGCTCTCGGTAGCCTTGAGTGTTGTGTGCTTCACAGGGCTGGAGCGGCCGATGCGGAAACGGATCATGGATTGGTACTACCGTCGAATGGGCGCAACCACCGATCGCGCCGTGATCGAAGTGCCGCAAGAGGCTCCGGCAGTTGTGGCCGGAAAATAGAGCGGGTCCTACCGGCTTCCGATCGTGGTGTATTCCCAACCGGCGCCTTCGACTTGGCGGCGATTGTAAATTCGTCGTCCATCGAAGAGGATCTTGCCGGCGGCGTTCTCACCCAGTCGGTCGAAGTCGAGGTTCTTAAACTCGTTCCACTCGGTGACCACGATGGTCGCGTGCGCGTTCTGGGCGACGTCGTACGCGTTCTTGCAGAAGGTGATGCCGGGGAAGATTTCCTTCACATTCTCCATCGCGACCGGATCGTAGGCGCGAATCTTTCCTCCGCGTTTGGTGATGGCTTCGATGATGATCAGCGACTTGGCGTCGCGTATGTCGTCGGTATTTGGCTTAAACGCCAGGCCGAGAAGACCGATCGTCTTGTCTTCGAATCCTTCCAGGCGGAGTGCTAGCCTTTCAACAAAGTTCAGCGTCTGCTCGTCGTTGATCTTGATGACCTCGTTGAGGAGGTCGAAATCGTATCCCAGACCCTCTGCGGTTTTCACCATTCCTTGAACGTCTTTCGGGAAGCACGAGCCACCCCAACCCAGGCCTGCGTTGAGGAACTGCTTGCCGATTCGGTTATCCGCCCCGATACCTTGGGCGACGTCGACGATGTTGGCGTCGCACATTTCGCACACCCGGCTG
>CAMFIS010000150.1 GCA_945952345.1 uncultured Fimbriimonas sp. | reverse complement strand
CGATGTCACACCACTTACGCGTTCTATGGAAGAACGTGACCCGAGGTCGAACACGCCGGGTTTGTCCCAATGTTGTTGACCGTGTAGGTGCCACCGCTTGGACAGCTCGGGCTGGACTTCAGGTAAAGAGTCGATCCAACAAGATCGGTCATGGCAACAGTTGCACCAGCATCCTTCTTGTTATCCATCGCCCATTGCTCTTTGGCAGAGTCGATTTGCTTGAGGTTGGCAATGCACGAATTCATTCGGCTGCTCTCTCGTGCTTTGACGAAGTTCGGAACCGCGATCGCCATCAAGATACCAATGATCAGGACGACAATCATGATTTCCACCAAGGTGAATCCCCGCTTCATGTTATTTTTTCGCTTCATAACAGTTGTGTCCGCAGATTTCGGACGCTCCTAGAATTCTCTTTCCATGTTCGAGTACCGTTCTCCAATCCAAATCTAGTACTTTCGTTTCATTCTTATGTTTCTCTTACGAATCCTCGTACCGATGGCACAGATCTTGCTGGTGCCCGGGAAGTCCAAATGAAAAAGAAAAAGCCCAGACCATTGGTCTGGGCTTTGACTGAAAGGATCTCGATCCTTACGGAAGAACGTGACCCGAGGTCGAACAAGCCGGGTTGGTACCGATGTTGTTGACCGTGTAGGTGCCGCCGCTTGGGCAGCTCGGGGTCGCCTTGATGTACAGCGTCGAACCAACAAGATCCGTCATGGCAACCGTAGCGCCTGCATCTTTCTTGTTGTCCATTGCCCACTGCTCTTTGGCCGAGTCGACCTGCTTGAGGTTTGCAATGCACGAGTTCTTTCGGCTGCTCTCTCGAGCCTTGACGAAGTTAGGAACCGCAATCGCCATCAAGATACCGATGATCAGGACGACGATCATGATTTCGACGAGCGTAAAAGCTCGGTTTCGCATGTTGTTTCGCTTCATATGGTGTGACATCCTCCCAGTCTTATCCGGGATGCTCCCATTCAAAGTTTCGGGTTCCACTTTCGCAATCCTCAGGAATACGTACAATTTCCTGGTTTTTCGAAATGATGTCCCCCGACACAATGAATTGATACAGGGCTTATTCCACGTTCTTTCAGAAATCTGAGGACTTCGGACGCACTTTTTGCAAAATTGAATTCAACACGCTGGCAAGGACGTCTGAATCCATGTACGCTTTGTGTACCTACTCTTATGATTCGCACCAGCAGTTTTGTCGCCTTTGCCTCCATCCTCGCCGGTTCTGCCCACGGTCAGCTCTTTAAGCCTTCAAAGGCCGACCAGGTCAAGGCGGGCCAAGAGTACGCCGCAAAAATCCGCAAAGAAAACAAGGTGCTGCCGGATTCCGATCCGCGAGTGAAGCTGCTCCGAGAAATTGGACAGAGGTTTTTGGATGCTCGGACTCCCGAAGAGAAGAAGAAGGAAGTCTGGCAATATTCGTTCGATGTCATCGAATCGAAAGAGGTCAACGCCTTCGCAATTCCTGGCGGCCCCGTGTTCTTCTTTACCGGCCTCATCGATAAACTGACAACCGTCGACGAGATCGCAGGAGTTATGGGTCACGAACTAACGCACGTCCGGCGCGAACACTGGGCGAGCGCGGTGAACTCGTCGCAAGAGAAAGATGCATTCTTAATTCTCCTGGGCACCGCCACCAGGGCGAACCGGACAATCATGTCGGCCGCCGAATTGGTAAAGCAGGTCGGATTCGACCTCAAGAACAGCCGGGGACAAGAAAGCGAAGCCGACCGATACGGATTTGACTTCGATCTGAACGCGGGATACAACCCGCAAGGCATGATCGATGTCTTCGACATGTTCCGCAAGATGAAAGGATCGGGCAAAGATCCGGAATTCCTGAGCACCCACCCCGACGATAAGAATCGTATTGCCGAATTGCAGAAGAGAATGGATGCCTACAAGAAGTCCGGCAAGATCACAACTCTGCCTCCCTTGCGTCCGCTTCCCTTCGAGACCACCGCGATGAAGGATGCGAAGAAGAAAGGCGGCGGCAAATAGACTCGGACTTGCAACCCAATCGCGCACTCGTCCGTCGAACCTAATGTGAGTCAGAAGATTCGCCTTGTAGAAGCTGCGCAAAATAAGCAGAACCCGTGGCCCATCCGCATTGCGTGCGCGTTTGCCGTGCTATATCTCATCTCGCCAATCGACTTCATTCCCGACGTTGTGCCACTAATTGGCTGGCTCGATGACTTCGTGGTCGTGTTTGGCGTCATCATGTGGATCATCCAACAACGACGAAGCCTTCCCACTCAGGCATAAGGTTCAGGTTCGAATGAGCCGATCATGAAGGTATCGGCTTATGATGGAACGACGCGAGCATGCCCTTTCGGACGCCAAGTCCGCGCTCGAAATGAGCAATCGAATTCCCTACCAGGCATTGGAATTGGCCAACTCTGCCCTCTCGGCGGCAAAGCCCGAAGACGAAGAAACGCATGCCTACGCGTTTGCCGCCCTTGGTTCTTGCTACGCAAGTCTCGGTCGAAACGAAGAAGCGAGCCGGCACATCAACGAAGCCCAGCGACTGGCCTTCGAGCTAAGGCTGACCTATGTCATGGCTCGTATCCATCAAGCACGTGGTTGGATTGCCTACAGCCAAGGCAACTCGGTCATGGCCTTTTCGGATTGGCAGATCGCTTTCGATTATTTCCAGCAGATCCGAGACATCCGGGGGACGGCCTGGATTCTCATGCACTACGCTGCAAATTATGGCAAACTCGGACTCATCGACCACTCGATCCGGTGCCAGATCAGCGCACTCGACCTCGTGCTGGCGCTAGAGGATACCGCCACCCTCATCGAGTTGTGGATCCGGCTCGCACAGTCCTACCTGTCCAAGGCATGGCAGCGCGTTTTGGTTGGGGATATCGGGTTTGCGATCTTCGACTCTCAGATTGCCACCGCGATTCTTTTCCGAGTCTTGGACGATCACTTCGAGGCATTTAGCCCACGCTCGGTCGAGAAGGCATTTCATGCTTTGGGTGAAGCCTTCCTCATCCAAAATCGGCCCGTTGATGCGCTCCCCAATCTTAAAGTCGCTCTTTCGTCATCTACTCATGGCGGGCATTACAGTTCGGAAGCGCGCATCATGGCTGCTATAGGCTATGCGATCTACTTAAGTGGAGACAATGCGTCGGCGCTCGACCACATCGACGAAGCCCTTCAAACCGCGCCCGATGCAACGCCAATCGAGGACCTGGCTATCATTCACCACTGGAGTTCCATCGTCCACGAAGGCGCAGGTGATGCCTCGGCAGCACTAAAATCCCTACGAATTTGCGCTGAACTCGAGCAAAAAGCACAGCAAGACCGAATGGAACGATGGGCAAAGGTCCACGATATGACCTTAGGAATCGGTCAAGCGCTCGTCTCGATCGAATGGATTGCCGAACAGGAGAATGGATGGGTCTTCGTCGACCGTCAGGTCCAACAGCATCGAGCCAGAATCGACAAAGTATTGCGAGACGATCCTCTCACTTCCGTCCTTAATCGGGCCGAAGCCGTCGACCAAATGTCGAAGAAAGATCCAGCCTACGCCGTTGTCTTCGAGATCCTCGGTATGGATCGAATTAACGAAAAGTTTGGACGTAGTGTTGGCGACGAGGTTCTGCGAAATGCCGCCAGCGTGCTCATCGCAACCATGCCCGAGGGCTCGATCATCGGGCGCTTTTCCGGAAGTGAATTTGTGGTTGCTTCCGAAAGCGACGCCTTCGAATCCGCCAAGCGTGCCCTCAATGCGTTTCCTTGGCTCGCCATCGATCCAGAACTGAACGTGAGAGTCGATTACCGACGGGTGCAGCCTTTGCGACCGCATATCTTGGCCGCTTAACCTTCGTTAATCACGTTCAGCGCGCGTTCGACGCCATCAGTCACCATGGTTTCAATGCCTCGAATTCCGAGGTTGATGGCTTGGTCGATGTCCACTCGCTCTTCGGGATGGAACTTCGACAGCACAAAGTCGATAGTTTCGTTCCGAAGCTCCGAATGGATCCCAACTCGGATCCTTGCGTACTCGTCTGTGCCCAAAGACTGAATGATACTTTTGTGGCCATTGTGCCCCGCCGATCCACCTTTGGGGCGCATTTTGACTTTGCCAACCGGAAAGTCTAACTCGTCGGCAATCACGCAAAGATGATCCGGCTTGATTCCAAATTCGCGGAGAATTGGCGCGAGCGATTGCCCACTTAAATTCATAAACGTAAGTGGCTTTACCAACGCAACCCCAACTCCTTCGATGGTACCTAGGCCTATCCGGGCCTTATGCTTGGCCCGGTCGATCTTAATGTTGTGCTTGGCCGCCAGGGTGTCGATGAGGTCGAAACCAACATTGTGGCGTGTGTGCGCATACTCGGGCCCTGGATTGCCAAGGCCAGCGATCACCCACTCGATGTTAGTTGGCGGAGGTGACTTGCGACGGAACAGTGGATGCCTCCTGGTGCGGGGCCGGGTCGATCACCTTCGCCGCACACAATCCGATGACGATGACGCCAACCGCGACGCGATACCAAACAAAAGGTCGAGGTCCCTTCTTAGAAAGGAATCCGATGAGCCAATTGATGACCGCATAGCCGACGATGAAGCTGACGATGGTCGCAACTAAAGTCGGCGACTTCATGTCCCCATCGAGCTTCTTAAAGTTCTTGTAACCCTCGTACAATCCAGCCAAGGTAACCGCCGGAACTGACATCAGGAACGACAATCGGGCCGCAGCCGCTCGGTCAAATCCAGAAAACAAAGCGCCGGTGATCGAGCTACCGCTTCGGCTCATGCCGGGAATCAGCGCCAGGCACTGCCAAAGTCCAATCTTGACGCCATCCACTACTTGCACCGACTCAATCTCGCGTCCGCCTTGCTTGGGTCGGTCGGCGACATACATGAGGATGCCCATCGCGATCAGCGAGAAACCAATCACGTATAGATTTCGGAAACTATCCTCGATGAGCTTTTCGCCCGCAAGGCCAAGCACTGCAATCAGAACCGTGGCCCAAAACACGGCCCATCCAGTTCGCGCTTCAACCGTATTTTTATCTCCAGAGAACGATCGGACCCACCCCATGAAAGCACTCGACAAATCTCTCCAGAAGTAAATAAGTACTGCGCCTACAGTGCCGAGTTGGATCACGGCCGTAAACGCCGAGCCTGGATCGTTCCAGTGCATGACCGCTGGAAGAAGCCGCAAATGCGCCGTCGATGAGATCGGAAGGAACTCAGTGAGGCCCTGAACGATGCCGTAAATGATAGATTGCAGAATTGTCATCGGTGGGTTCCGTAGATGCGGATGATCAGCAAACCGATCACACACAGGATGGCTGCCGCAGTATAAAGTACCGCAACCGTCTGTCTCTGCGAAAGCCCACGAGCCAAGAGCCCATGATGAAAATGCCGTTTATCGGCCTGGGTAATTGGCACACCCGACCGAATTCTCTTGATGACAACCACGATGGCATCGACAATCGGCAAGCCAAAAATAAGCATCGGCATGAAGATAGCGGCGGCAGCCGCGGTCTTTAGTGTTCCCACGACACTCAGGCACGCAAGGGTAAATCCCAAGACGTACGCACCACCCGTACCCATGAAGATCTTCGCCGGGTTATAGTTGTGTCGTAAGAAGCCGAGTGAAGCTCCGCAGGTCGCTGCCGTCAAGATCGCGACCCTTCCCTGCCCCTCAAACAACGCGATAAGAGTCAGCGTGCCCGCCGCGATCGTGGCAATCCCCGCCGTCAAACCGTCGATTCCGTCGATGGTATCCATGGTCTTGGTAACGACAAAGATGTAAATGGCGGTTAACGGTATCGCCAAGAGTCCGAGGTGAACGTATCCGCTGGAGAAAGGAACGTCAAATCCTTGAATCTGAACGTGGCCATTCTTGACGCCATCATCGAAGAATTGAACCGCCACGCCCGCCAGCAGAAGGACTGCCGCTTGCACTTTGGCTTTGTATTGATAGAGGTCGTCCAGCGCGCCGACGACCACCAAAACACTTCCGATAATAAAGATGCCCCAGACATACGAAGCCACCTGGAAGTGGCGGAATAAAAGTCCGGTAATCGCGGCGAGGACAATTCCGACGTAAATCGCCAGGCCGCCCCACCGTGGAGTCGGCTCCTTGTGGACCCGGCGATCGTCTTGCTTCGGATCATCGACGACGCCCTTCTTAATCGCCAACTTTCGAACCGCGGGTGTGAGGAAATAGCTGATGAGCGCGGCCGAACCAACGGCCAAACCCGCCGCCTTCACGTTCTCCATCAGTGGTGCATTGTTCAGAACCGACATTAGTGAACCGGCTCCAAGGCGCCATCGAGGAATCGATACAGTTCCGTACCGGCTTCCTTGAAAAGCTCAAGGGAAAACTCGTCGAGGTACGTGCCCTTGTAGATGACCTTCTCGATGCCCGCATTGATGATCATCTTCGCGCACATATTGCATGGCTGATTGGTCACGTAGATAGTTGCGCCAGCACATGGGGTTCCGATCATCGCTGCTGATAGCAACGCGTTTTGTTCCGCGTGCAGTGCCCGAATACAGTGCCCGGCACGAAGACAACCGTTCGGCCAATCCGTTTCGTGTCCACCTTCGGGGCAGTGCGAAATTCCGCGGGGCGCTCCGTTGTAACCGGTAGCCAGAATTCGTCGATCCTTCACCAGCACCGCGCCGACGCTCAGTCGCGGACAAGTGGCACGCGTGGCGACCAGATGGGCGATATCCATAAAGTAGGTATCCCAACTTGGCCGATCAACCATTTCGGTTTTCATTATGAAGCACAAAGCCCCTCTTTGTCATGCCGACAAAGAGGGGCTTTTTCGTGGTTCGTTAGTTGTCGCCGACTTGGCCCCAGAAGGATCGGAGGATATTGAAATCGCCCGTACCGATGACGCCATCGCCATTAAGGTCGCAGTTTGCATTCCAGTTGCCCGAGGAACTAGTTGCGCCCCACGCTGCCCGCAGCGCATTGAAGTCCGCAGTGCCAACCAAGTTGTCTCCATTGCAGTCGCCATTTCTCAGACTCGGAGACAAGCCCGAAACACCTGAGTTGGTGATGTTGACGTTGGTCAGCGTCCTTCTCAAGAACGGAGTTCCCTTGAACGAGATGTCGAAGTTGCCACGCTGGGCGGTATTGATCGTAAAGGTCGAACCGTTATGCACATTCAGCGTATAGGACTCGATAACCGTTTGAGTACCCGGAGTTCGAAGCTGCATTACGATGTCTCGATTGGTCGTCGTGCTGAAGTTCTGCAATGTAATCGTGCCCGACACCGGAACGGTGGGGTTTCCGATTGTGAAAGATCGATCGACCACAGTGGAGAATCCTTCGCCGTTGATATAGGTCGCCCGGAGTGTATAGGTTCCGTCTGGCAATGTGGTTCCGAAGGCAAGATTGGCTGTCGTTGTTTCGAAGAAGATTCTCTTCGGAGGAACGACCACCGCGTTGCTCGAATTAAGAACTTGGAAGTTCACATCTTCCAATCGCGTATCCGGATCGTAAGCAAAATGATTCACAGTCAAGCTCGTTGCCGACGAGGCGGTGATGTTGCATCGCTGAACGATAGGGCCGTCGGAATCGATGACCGGCGTCCCCGTATAGAAGTCGACGCCGCTATGATCGGAGCCTGCCTTAACCTCGACATAGATATCCTTTCGTTGACCAAATGCGACCGCCCAAATATCATAGAAGCCGGGTGCCATTCCGTCGAATCGGTAGTTGCCGTTTGCATAGGTCGAGGTCGTAAACGTGACACCGGATACCGTGTTCGTTGCAGGATCCCATTTCCGAGCTCGCACGGTTGCGTTCGCCACGGGAGTTCCGCTCGAGTACACGATACCTTCCGCTCCGCCAATCTGCGCCACGCGCGAATTTTGATCCCGCATCAAAGCATCGAAGTCGAAGAATCCGTAGCCGTTGGTCGGATTCCAGCCACCAAACGCTGCGCCTTGGCTCTGCGCTGCTAGCTCAACCGCGCGGTAGACCTTGATGTTGCTCCAGTCACCCTGACGCAGATTGTTCTTGGCCATGTAGTTGCCCACAGAGCCAGAAACCACCGGGCATGCCATGCTGGTACCGGCAAGGTATGTGTAGTTAAGCGTGTAAGGCGGAGCCGCCAGATTGTTCAGCGTGATGTAGTTGTCGTATCGAGTCGCCGTTGACCAGTCGAACTGAATCTTATAGTAGCCATCACCATTAAAAATATCGCCGACAATCTGGAGGTCACCACCTGGAGCTCCAACGTCGACATACCAGCCATAGCCAGCATAACTGGCAAACAACCAGTCAGGTCCATTCGCAGTAACGCCCAAAGCGCCACTACATGCGGCCGGCCAGATTGGGCCGAGGTCTCCCCCACCGTTTCCGTTTTCGTTGCCTGCACAAACCACGACGCACCCCTTTTCGGTTGCATACGTGACCGCATCCTGCATGGCTTGGTTAAAAGCAGTGCTGCCAAGGCTAATACTAATGACATCGGCTCCACTATCGGCGGCGTAAAAGATCGAGCCAGCGACATCAGAGTCCAATCCATTGCCATCATCTTGCATACACTTGACAACCATTCCCTTGCACGAATAGCCCGTGCCTAAGGTTCCGTGGCCGGTGTAGCTTCCGTTGTTACCCGATGCGAGCGCGAGTCCAAACACATGCGTACCATGGCCGTTATGGTCGACCAGATCGCCGTTCGGGACAATCGATCCAATCTGGTACTGAACCGACCGAGCGAAGTCGATCTGTCCTCCGCCAGTTACGTTCGTGGAACTGCCACCTGCGTTCATAAAGTCCGGATGCCCTGTATCGACACCGCTGTCAATGATTGCGATCGTTGGCGTATTCAATGGCTTATTGGCCGCCGTGTAGTATGTGTTCGGATATGTCGTCCAAGCATTTAAAGCGTCGATATCGTCCAAATGCCAGTCGCGGCGAAACGATAGTGGAATCGATTGGTCGTCTCGGAAATCCAGGAAAAACGTTCCCGAACCATCGTCAACTTCGACCGCGTTGAAATCGGGATCGTTGGGAGGCCCCACGAGGGTATGAACCTTATGAACATTCTCGACGGTGATCGCACCAGGTTCAGTTTGACGAACCTCCTGGGCAAAAGCGACGGGATCGACGACGGTGGGAATCTCATACATGATCCAACCAGAGTTGCCCAGACGCGAATGGAACTTGAGAGAGGAAGAACCCATTTGCCCCGAGTTGCCGAGGCGAACTGGGCGAAGGTTTTGCCCGTTGGCCTGTCTCTTATACACATCTCCGAGCCCACGAGACCGAGGCTGATCGCGTAT